>NZ_JAGDVS010000144.1:0-7933 GCF_023255755.1 Acidithiobacillus sp.
GTCGGATATTGGCGCCAGCGTGCGGCGCGTGCCTTGCGTACTTTGGGATTGAATGACGTTCGACCGGGGGTGGAGAGTTTGTTCTGGCAACGGTTGCCCGTGCCCGCGGATCAGTGGGAATCTGTGCGTGAAATCTATCTGGCCCAGCGTTATGGTTCCACTCCGGATGCCGATGGCGACCGGCGTCTATCTGAGGCCTTAGTTACGCTGCGCCAATCGTTGCGAGAAACTTTCTGAACGTTTAAGGCCGCTTATGCGGCTCCGTGTTCCTGTTCTTCGGCCACGATCTGGCCACGCTCCAGGCGGATGATCTGGTCGGCGAGACGGGTAGTGCGCGGGCGGTGCGCGACGATGATAAGGGTTTTCCGGCCGTGGAGGGCGCTGAGGGTATCGGCGATGCGTTCTTCACTTTCGCTGTCGAGGTTGCTGGTGGCTTCGTCAAGGACCAGCACGGGGCGATCCAGATAGAGCGCGCGGGCGATGGCGAGCCGCTGGCGCTGGCCGCCGGAAAGATTGCCGCCATTGCCCTTGATCATCGTTTCCAGCCCGCCTATTGGGGCTAAAAACTCCCAGGCGTGCGCTTGCCGCGCGGCCGCCTCGGCGCGTTCGTGATCGGGTTGAGCATCGGCATAGGCGATATTGCTCAGGGCGGTGCCGCTGAAGAGTACGGGCTCCTGAGCCACAAAGCTGAAATAACCCCGGTAATCGCCGGCAGGGAGATCGCGGATGGACCGCCCAGCCACCGTAATGTCTCCCCCGCTGGCCGGCAGCAAACCGAGCATCACCCGCACCAGACTGGTCTTGCCGCCGCCGCTGGGGCCGACTATGGCCGTCGTGCTGAGAGGTGGTATGGTGAATTGGAGATCGCGTAAAATCGCTTCGCCCCCCAATTGTAACTTGAGATCGTGGCACTGCCAGGTGCCCCAGGGACGTGGCGTCGGGGAGCGCTGGCTGGCCTCTGCCGGTTGGTCCAGCCAGGCGAAGAGCCGGTCCGCAGCAGAAAGACCTTGTTGCAGTTGATTGTTGGCCGAGGAGAGCTGGCGCAGGGGCTCATAGATCATCCCCAGCGCCGTCAGAAAGCTGAAGAAGGCCCCTGTCGTCATTCCGCCATTCACCACCTGATCGCCCCCTAGATAGATGATGACCGCAATGCCCAACGCCGCAATCATCTCCATGACGGGAACCGTCGCCTTCTGGATGCGGGCAATCTGCATCATCAGGTCGAAGTAGTGACGCGCCTGAACACCGAAACGCTGCGCCTCAAAGCCTTCACCGCCCTGACTTTTGATCACTTCGGCGCCGCGCAGGCTTTGAGAAAATTGGTCCATGATCTGACCCATCTGTTCTTGTTGGCGTTCGCCGCGCTGGCGCAGCTTCTGGCCGAAACGAATCAGGGGATAAAACGCGATGGGCAGAGTGATGAAGCTGATCAGTGCCAGTTTCCAGCTCATGTAAAACACTACCGCCATGAGCGCGATGATCTGGAAGGTGGAAAGAAAGAAGCGCGCCAACACCGAGAGGCCTTGCTGCAATAAAGTCAGATCCAGGCTCATCCGCGACAGGGTGCTACCGTGACTGCTGTCGATGAGGGTGCCGAGGGGCAGGCGCAGGGTATGGGCGAAAAGACGCTCGCGCAGACCGCGCAAAACGTCTTCTTCCACCCGGACGAGGGTGATAGCCTGTACGTAATCGGCGCCGCCTTTAACGGCGTAGATCATTATGACGCCCAGGGGCAGCCAGATGAGCATGCTGGCGTTGCGGTCGATGAAGATCCGGTCGAGAACGGGTTTGATCATGTAGGCTACCCCACCGGTGGCCGCCCCGGAAATCACCATGAAGAGCATGGCGAAAAGGATGCGGCCGCGATATGCGCGGACCAGGCCGAGCAGCCGACGAAAGCTGGGAGAACGCAACGCGGCGGGCGCGCCAGCGTTGCTCACTCTTCGAGCAGGCCCCGTTTATCCTTTACTTCCAGCCAGGCATCCGCATCTTCGGGCGCCATTTTCTTTTGAACGATGGCCGGCCAGATCTTGGCGAGGCGGGCATTGATTTCCTCAAATTCTTCCTGACCTTCGGGCAGGTCATCGTCGCGGAAAATGGCACCCGCAGGGCATTCGGGCTCGCAGAGGGTGCAGTCGATGCACTCATCGGGGTCGATGACCAAAAAATTCGGTCCTTCGCGGAAACAGTCCACAGGGCAGACATCTACACAGTCGGTATATTTGCACTTGATACAAGATTCAGTCACCACGTAAGTCATGGGGGCCAAGCTCCTCACATTTTAGTCTAATGGATTATGACCGGGATCGCCCGGCGGGCTGGAGGCCTATTCTAGCCTAAGGAGGGCGTGCTGCCCACTGGGGGAGTTTGCCCATATCCTCCGCAGTCTGGACGTAGCGAAATCTGAAAAAGTTCGCTATAGTAAAAATCTGGACTTCATCCTGCCGTTTCAACAGAGGAGAAACACGATGGCTGTATTAGTAGGCAAAGCTGCTCCCGATTTCGTGGCCCCCGCGGTCATGGGCGACAATACTATCAATGAAGCTTTTCATTTTTCTCAGTATATCAAGGGAAAATATGCCGTATTGTTTTTCTATCCGCTGGATTTTACCTTCGTCTGTCCCTCGGAAATCCTCGCGTTCAATCACCGTCTCTCGGAGTTCAAGGCGCGCAATACGGAAGTCATCGCCTGTAGCGTGGACTCCCACTTCACCCATCTGGCCTGGAAAAACACGCCGGAAGAGAAGGGCGGCATTGGCCACATCCAGCTCCCCATGGTGGCGGACCTCTCCAAGAGTATCGCGCGCAATTATGACGTTTTGCTCAATGATGAGGTGGCGCTGCGTGGCTCCTTCCTGATCGACCGCGAAGGTGTGGTGCGCCATGAAGTAATCAACGACCTGCCCCTGGGCCGCAACATTGACGAAATGATCCGTATGGTGGACGCGTTGCAATTCTCTGAAGAGCACGGTGAAGTCTGCCCGGCACAGTGGGAGAAGGGCAAAGCGGGCATGAAGCCGACCAGTGAAGGTGTTGCCGACTTCCTGGCGCATCACGGCAAAGAGCTCTGATTGCCGGTTATCCTGTTTGCGCCCAGCGCAGGAACCCGCATGGGTGAACAGGTAACATGGCCCGGATTGGCGTCCGGGCCATGTTATTGGGATTCAGTGCAGACTATGTCCGGCACGTTTTGCTGCTTCTTCCATGACCGCCTTCACCTCATCCGAATAATCACCTTGAGCCACTTGCTGGCGTCCTTCCCGAAAGAATAATGGCGCATCGGCAGGTAAATGATGCACCAATGCTGCAAAAGCACACCGCATTTCCGCTGGATCCTGCGCACGCGTCGCCGTGATGCCCCAATTCAATAACAGAATACGCCAGGGGCGGTGTGGATCTGCGCCATCCAGATCGGTGCCATAGTCTGCGGATGCGGCTTCTTTCACCTTGCCCATCAATTGGGCCAGGGAACGCAGTTCGTCGGGCTCGCCGCGACTATTGGCCAGAATGGCCAGACCGTTGACGATAGGCTCCAGCGTATGGATGGCGCCGCATTGATTACATACCCATGCTGCGAGACTGACGGTGATCATTTCCAGGGCCGCCTTCGCCTGACGCTCACCCAGGCGCTCGGCCCAGGTGGCGAGATCCATCAGCAGACCGATGGCCAGGTCGCCGATGCGCTCCGGCTCGTCGGCGGGCAGGGAAGGGTCCCAGGAGGCAACATCCGTTGTCAGCACTGCGAAAAGCTGGCGCAAGGCGTCCACAATCATTGGCGGGGTGATCTGCTCTCCGCTGACGATACCGCTCTCGGCAAAGGCCCCAAGGATGGGTTTGGCGTATTGTTCAAAGCGCTTTTGTGCGCCTGAGATGTCCAGGATGAGAGCCACTGTCGCCTCCGATATGCTCAGATGAAGAGCTGAGCGTGTTATGCTAGCATGGAATGGTGCCGGAATTCCGCAGCAAGTTGCATCCTCTTTATTCAGGAATCTTCTCAATGTCGCACCCAAACCCCGTTTCTCCTGTTGATTTGCATATGCACTCCCTCGCCTCCGATGGCACCATGACGCCCAGCGACCTAGTGCAGCGGGTGCATGCGGCGGGGGTGCGCGTCATGGCGCTGACTGACCATGACAACACTGCGGGGCTTGCGGAGGCCAGTGTGCAGGCGGCGGCACTGGATATTCAACTTATCCCCGGCGTTGAAGTCTCCAGCGAATGGAGCACCCAGGGTATCCACGTTGTCGGCCTTTTTATTGACCCCGCGAATGGCATCTTACAGGAAGGTTTGAGTCGGATTATGGCCTTCCGTGACTGGCGTGCCTTAGAAATCGGACGTTTATTAGACGGTGCCGGTATTCCTGACGCAGAAGCCGGAGCGCGAGCGATGGCGGGCGGCCGCATGGTGGGGCGTAGCCACTTTGCGCGCTGGCTGGTGCGTGAGGGATATTGTGCAGACGCGAATGAGGCCTTTGGCAAATATCTTGGGCGCGGTTGTAAGGCCTACGTGCCCAGCGACTGGATTCCCATGCCCGAGGCGGTTGGCTGGATCAACGCGGCAGGTGGATCCGCCGTTCTCGCCCACCCCGGTCGCTATAAACTCAGCGGTACTCGGCTGCGTGCCTTGCTCACCGAGTTCCGGGATGCGGGCGGCATCGGCCTTGAGGTCTGCTCTGGCAGTCAGGCGGCCGGGGATCGTGAGCATCTGGGGCGTCTCGCCCGACAACTGGGCATGGCGGGATCGGTCGGCTCCGACTTCCATGGCCCGGATGTTGGTCATGCTGCCATCGGTCATCTGCTCACCTTGCCCGACGGTGTCGAGCCGGTCTGGGATCGCGCCGGTATTCATATTCACTGATCGGTCAATCTTGTCGGTTTTTCTGACGCTTATGTGCATTTCCATCGGCACGGCACTATGGTAGCTTTGCACTCCATTGTAGATTAACACCAGGGGGATGGGGTGCAAAAAAGCCAAGAGCCATCACGCTACGCCAATTGGGGCATGTTCGTGTTGCTGCTGATTTATGCCGGCGCCGCATACACCCTCAGTCCATTCGCCGGCCCCCTGCTGATGGGGGCTGTGCTGACAACAGTGGGCTGGCCCTGGCAGTTGCGCCTGGAGCGTGCGTTCTGTTTGCCGCGCTGGCTGGGTTCGCTTATACACGCCCTGGCATGGGTGGCTATCATCATCATTCCTGCAGTCATTATCGTTGATTCTGTATTGCCCCAGGTAGCGCTGCTCATCTTCCGCTGGCAGTCAGGTGGTCCGCTCGTCGACGTGCCACCGGGCGTGATGCAGATTCCTTACGTCGGCCATTGGCTGCTCAGCCATATGCATGGGCTGAACGGTGCCTCTCTCTCCGCGCTCCTCAGCGCCCATTCCGGCCTCGTCACCGATTCTCTGGGTCAGCTCTGGATATTTACGTTACATACGTTTTTTGCGGCACTGACCGTGTTTGCGCTGGCCCTGCACGGTGAGCGTCTCACGGAGGCGTTGCACCTGGGCGCTACACAACTCTGGGGCCGTGATCGTGGCGATCGGTTTTTGGCCGCCTGCCGGGATGCCGCGCGTTCGGTGCTGATCGGCCTCATCGGTGTGGGTGTGGTGGAGGGCATGTTTATTGGTATCGCTTACGCTGTTGCCGGCCTGAGCATGTGGCCCCTTTGGTTGGTCGCTACCGCACTGATATCGCCGATACCCTTTGGCGCCACGGCCGTAGTCGGCGCGGCCACCCTCTGGCTCACTTTTACGGGGCATTGGATCGCCGGCCTGCTCGTTCTCGCCTGGGGGCTGGTCGTCATTACCGTGGCGGATCTGGTGGTACGCCCACTGCTCACCGGATCGCAGACGCAGGCCCCATTCTTTCTAGTGTTCTTTAGTATTCTTGGTGGTGCGGAAGCCTTCGGCTTGATCGGCCTGATTATCGGACCTATTCTGGTGCTGTTGGCGCGCGGGGTATGGCGTGCCTGGGAGCGGCGCATTCGCTTGCAGGAGTAGTTGCGCAGATCACCGCGGTTGTGGAACTGTACAGGCTTTCCGCCCATCTAACCAATGGGTATTATCTTTACGAAATCAGGAGCACATCATGGACTACTCAATGTTGGATCAACAATATAATCAGTTGCAGCAGCAGACCCAGAACAACCTGCAGGCCTTGCAGCAGGTCGCCGGACGGGTGAACGCCATGGCACCGGATAATATGACCGGACGCGAGATCAGTATGGAATTGCGCAGCTTGGCCATGAACCTGCAACAACAGCAGCAGAATGTGGGGATGATGCTGCAGCAGATGGCGCAGCGTATCCAGCAGTTGGAAATGCAGATGCAGGGGATGGGGCAGCAGGGTGGTATGAACCCCAATATGGGGCAGCAGCGTCCCTGGAATGCGCCCATGCAGGGACAGCCGGGTATGGGCAGCGGTTTCCTGGGTAATGTCATGACCGGTTTGGGTCTGGGTGCGGGTTTCGCGGTGGCGGACAATATCGTTGACGATATTTTCGACAGCTTCTAAGTCCGTATGATAATCGCGCATTTTGACGGTTTCCTGCAGTTTGTGCCCTGCTAATGATGCTACCGTTGTCGGTGTATCTGGATCTGGAGTCGCGCGTTCTCGCCTGGGCTGCAGGGCAGAGATGGCGATTGCAGCGTACCGGCCCTTTGCGACGGGGTGAATGGCCGCTGCCGCGCCTGGAATTTCTCCGCGATGGCGTGTTGATGCCGGACGAGTGGGACGTCGCACTTGCTGCCTGTCCCCTGTTTGCGGGGTTTGCCTCCGGGCAGCGGGAGGCATGGAGTCAGGAAGGCATCGAGGTAAAATTTTATCAGGCCCCGACCGAATTCCTGGGTTTTGCGCAGATCGCCCATACGGGGCCAGCCGGGTTTGTCGCGGTGTGTCGCAGCTTGCCGGGCTGGGATCAGAACCCGGCACCTGACGAAGCAGCGGCCTTTGCGCGCGTCGGTCTGCCTTGTGTGCCGCCCTCCCAGCGTAATCCTGAAGTTTTCACGACGTTGGCGGGAGTGCCGGGTGACTGAAGAATCCCTCTACGGTATCCACGCGGTCAGCGCCGCGCTGGATTCGCGAGAATTGCTGGAGCTCTGGGTGGCGATTGAGCGAAGGGCCGATGACCGTGTCGCGCCGTTACTGCAAAAGGCCACAGAACAGCATCTGCCAGTGCATGAATGGCGGAGCACGGCACTGGGTCGGAGGCTGAATACCGACAAGCATCAGGGCGTGGGCGGCTTGCTGCGCGCCTTTCCCGGGCAGGACTTCGAGACGATCCTTGCGCAATTGGACGGCCGTGGCTTCCTGCTGGTGCTGGATGGTGTGCTTGATCCGCACAACCTCGGTGCCTGTCTGCGCAGTGCGGAAGCAGCGGGGGTCGATGCGGTGATTCTGCCCAAGGATAATGCCTGTCCGGTCAATGCCACCGTGCGCAAGGCGTCTGCCGGATCGGCGTCACGCGTTCCGGTCTGTACCGTGACCAACCTGTCGCGAACCTTGTCTGCTTTGCAAGAGGCGGGCTTCTGGCTGGTCGGGATGGCGGGGGAGGGGGCTCAGAGTCTTTATACGCTTGACCTGAATATGCCGCTGGTGATGGTGATGGGTGGGGAGGAGAAAGGTTTGCGCCGCCTTACTCGCGAGCACTGCGATTATCTGGCGCATATTCCCATGATGGGAGCCATCGAAAGCCTGAACGTGTCCGTCGCTACCGGGATTTGCCTCTTTGAGGCGGCCCGGCAAAGGCGGAATCTGTCTGCCCAGCATGTCGGGCAGGAAAAATTCGCCTAAATCCGCCAGAAGGTCATAAACGCATGCTGGTAGACTCCCACTGTCATCTGGATTTCGACGATTTTGATGTAGACCGGGCCGCTATTCTGGCGCGTGCCCAGGCAGTCGGGGTGCAAGAAATACTGATTGCGGCGGTCGTCGAG
>NZ_JAGDVS010000144.1:7943-9518 GCF_023255755.1 Acidithiobacillus sp.
GCGGCGTGGGCATGCTGGTGGCTTCGGTCTTCATTGCCGGTTTGCTGATGAATGCGGCACAGTCGTCCATGCAGGCGCTGGCTGCCGAGTACCCCGGCGTGTGGGCGGCGGCGGGTGTGCATCCCAATGAACCCGCAGTAGAGACCCCGGAATGGGGGCATCTGCTCGCCGCCTTGGCGGCAGACAAAGTAGTGGCCGTCGGCGAGACCGGCCTGGATTATTTCCGCAGTGAAGGGGATTTGTCCTGGCAGCGGGAGCGATTTGCCCGGCATATTGCCGCCTCCAAGGTTACGGGAAAGCCGCTGGTCGTCCATACCCGTGCGGCGGCGGCGGACACCATCGCCATGCTGCGCAGTGAAGATGCGGCGGCAGCCGGTGGCGTCATCCATTGCTTCACCGAAAACTGGGATTTTGCGAAGGCGGCCCTGGATATGGGCTTTTATATCTCCTTTTCCGGTATTGTGACCTTCAAGAAGTCCGTTGAATTGCAGGCGGTGGCCAGGAAGGTGCCGGCGGATCGCCTGCTGGTGGAGACGGACGCGCCCTATCTGGCCCCCATGCCGCAACGCGGCAAGCGCAACGAGCCTGCTTTTGTCGCGCATGTCGCGGCCTTTCTCGGGGCGTTGCGGGGTGAGACGCTGGAGGATATCGCCGCGCAGACCACGGCCAATTTCCACGCCCTGTTTAAGCACGCGGTAGCGGCATGAAGATTGTGTTCCTCGGTACGGGATCCAGTGCCGGAACACCAGTGATTGCCTGCTATTGCCCGGTTTGTAGCAGCGCTGACCCACGCAACTGCCGCCTGCGAGCCAGTATTCTGGTGCAGGATGAGGGGGTTGATCTGCTGGTAGATACCGGTCCGGATCTGCGTCAGCAGATGTTGCACGCCGGTGTGCAGGCACTGAGCGCTGTGCTCTATACCCATTTCCACGCCGATCATATCAATGGTGTCGACGACCTGCGTGCCTTCAATTTTGCGCAGATGGTCGTGATCCCTTGTTATGCGGATGGGCGCACGGCAACGGAGCTGGAGAGCCGTTTTCGCTATTGTTTCCAGCCGCCGGATATCACTTGGGCGAAACCTTCGCTATCCATGCACCGGATGGCATCGCCGCAGACCTTTGGTGGGGTTGAGGTGACGCCGATACCCGTGATGCACGGTCATCTGCCTATTCTCGGGTACCGTTTTAATGATGCGGCGTATCTTACTGATCTAAAAACTATTCCCGATAGTAGTCTGACGCTGTTGCAGGGGCTGAAAATCCTGATTCTTGACTGCCTGCGTTATGAAGAGCATTCCACCCATCTTAACGTGGAAGAGGCCCTGTACTGGGCGCGGCGTATTGGCGCAGAGCGGACCATTCTTACCCATATGACCCATGATATTGATTATGCGACGTTGGCTGCGGAGTTACCGGAGTCGATCATTCCCGCCTATGACGGTATGGTCGTGGACCTTTGAGCGCATGCTGCTGATGGACAGGTGCACACGAAAAATGTTTGACATCATCCCCATGAACCCATATAT
The DNA here is from genome assembly GCF_023255755.1 of Acidithiobacillus sp. Lineage (GTDB taxonomy): Bacteria > Pseudomonadota > Gammaproteobacteria > Acidithiobacillales > Acidithiobacillaceae > Acidithiobacillus. Next base: position 9,472 of record NZ_JAGDVS010000144.1, read on the forward strand.
TACGCCGCATCGGGGCCATAGCTCAGCTGGGAGAGCGCTTGAATGGC
>NZ_JAGDVS010000084.1 GCF_023255755.1 Acidithiobacillus sp.
CGGCCCAATGCGCCCGTGCAGCCGCCGTCATTTTCTTGGAATCATCCAGACCATAAAGGGGTGCGCGCAGAATCACCGCCGCAGCCACCAGCGGCCCCGCCAGGGGCCCCCGCCCGGCTTCGTCCACGCCCGCACACCGGGGACCCCAGTGTTCGAGGATTGGCGCGCTTTTCACGGATTCACCGGCTTCACGCCAGCATCTCGCGGAGTACCTGCTGCAATTGCTCGGGAGGATTACCTTCCAGCAGACCGCGCAGTTTTTGCAATTTCGCCACCTGTTCGGAGCCCGCCGGACCCAAAAGCGCCGCCAATGCACCGGCCACCTGGGCGGGCACGAAGGCATCCTGCAGGAATTCCGGGTATACGGCCTCTTTGAGCAGAATATTGGGCATGGCCACGAAAGGGGTCTTCACCAGTCTTCGGACGAAAGCAAAAGTGAGAGCGTTCAAAATATAGACGACCACTGCCGGGCGCTGCATGAGTGCGGTTTCCAGTGTGGCGGTACCGGAGGCGACCAGCACCACATCAGCGGCCGCTAGCACAGTTTGCGTCTGAGCGACCACCAGCCGTGCATCTTCCGGCCCGGCACCCTGTTTCCAGAGCCGCTCCCAGAGGGGGCGTAACTCCTCCCTGGCCAAGGCCACCAGAATCCGCAGATCCGGCATTTGTTCGCGCAAACGTCGCGCCGTTTCGGCATAACGCAACGCCAGCCGTTCCAGCTCACCACGTCGACTCCCGGGTAAAAGCGCAAGCACCTGGCCATCTGCCGCCATGTTCAGCCTTGCCCGCGCGTTTTCCCGATTTGGCGCTGCTGCAGTCTGCGCCAACAGAGGATGTGCCAGCACATGCACCGGCACCCCCGCCTGTGCATAAATGGGCACCTCAAAGGGAAAAAGAACCAGCATGTGGTCCACCACGCGCTTGATCTGATGAATCCGCTGCGAGCGCCAGGCCCAGATCTGTGGACCCACCACGTAGAGCACCCGAATACCCAGCTTTTTAGCCATCTTGGCGATGTGCAGATTGAAAGCCGGATGGTCAATCAGCACCACACAATCCGGTCGTTCCGTCTGCAGATGCTGCCGAATCTGCCCATAGAGCCTGCGCAGGCGGCTGTAGTGTCGCAGGACTTCGACCAACCCGATCATCGCCAGCACTTCACCATCGGCAATGTTTTCCACTCCCGTTGCCTGCAGGCGGGATCCAACCACCCCCGACCATTGCAGATCGAGTCCGGCCTGCGCTGCATTCGCCATGATTTCCAGCCCGAGATTTTCGCCGGAACGCTCTACCGCGAGGATAAAGGCCTTGCTCAAGGCCTTAGCCGTGCAGGGTGCGACGGATCACGGTAGCGATCCTGGCAATCTGCTCCTCACGCAGTTCCGGAAACATGGGCAACGAGAGTACCCGCTCCGCCAGACGTTCTGCCACCGGACAATGGGCGTGGGCCTGGTGCGCAAACATCTTCTGCTGATGTCCTGGAATTGGATAATAAATGGCGCTGGCAATGCCTTCAGCATGGAGGGCGGCCTTCACCGCATCCCGCGCGTTCAACTGAATCGTAAACTGATGGAATACGTGGTGATAACCTGCTGGAGATTCCGGCAATTGCAGGTCGAGACCCGCCAGATGCTCGGCGTACCACCCTGCCGCCTGCCGCCGTCCGGTGTTATAGGCCGCCAGATGCGGGAACTCCGCCCGCAGAATCACCGCCTGCATTTCGTCGAGGCGGCTGTTATAGCCCAACACGTCATGGTGGTAGGTCTGCCAGGAACCATGGTTGCGCAGTCCGCGCAGTTTACGTTCCAGCTCCGCATCCGCCGTCACCACCATGCCACCATCTCCGGCAGCACCGAGATTTTTGCTGGGGAAGAAAGAAAAACAGCCGATATCGCCAAAACTGCCCACCCCCTGTCCGTTAATTTCGGCACCAATGGCCTGAGCACAATCCTCAACCACCCGTAAACCATGCTTCTGAGCGAGCGCCATGATGGCGGGCATATCCGCGGGCAAGCCGTAGAGATGTACGGGGATGATCGCTTTGGTCCGCGACGTAATGGCGGCCTCGATACCGGCTACGGTCATGGCGTAAAAACGATCATCCACATCTACAAAGACCGGCGTAGCACCCACATAAAGCACGGCTTCCGCAGTCGCAATGAACGTAAAGGTGGGGACGATCACCTCGTCGCCGGGCCCGATTTCCAGGGCACGCAGGGCCAGCATCAGGGCATCCGTACCGGAAGCGCAGCCCACACCATGGGCAACACCGGAGAGGCATGCCAGCTCCGTCTCCAACGCACGTCCATGATTTCCCAGGATAAAACTGGCATCGTCCAGAATTTTCCCTATCCCCGTCAGAATCTCATCCCGCAGCGGCGCAAAGTGCGCGCGCAAATCGACCATGGGAATTGTTATATTTTGAGTCATGCATCACCGTCCAAAAAAAAGTCAAAACCTGCACCGGCATTACGCTCAATGCTGCAGAAAAGCCTCCACGGCTATCCGCACCTGCAGCGCCGCCGCCAGCACCCGCCGACCCGCGATGCCATCACAAAACACCGGCCGGTGCGCTACGATGGCGCTCAGAAAATCCTCAATCTCCGCCGCCAAGGCATCCCGTTTGGGTAACTCCACGGCCTCATCACGCACACCGGGAATTCCCGGCACTGTTCCCGCACCGCGATGGTAGATATGCAGGGTGTTGTTGAGAAAATCCACCGAGGCATAACGATCCTGCCAAAAGATACGCATGCGCCGCGCTGGCTCCCGCACTACCCGGGAGGCCGCCAGGTTGGCCACGGTGCCATTGTTCAGCGTCATCCAGGCATTGGCCATATCCGCCTTGTCCGTTACTGCCGCGACACCCACGGCGCGCACGTCCACGGGTTCGGCGCCAGTCAGCAGTAAAGTCAGGTCCAGATCGTGAATCATCAGATCCATGATCACGTCGATATCCAGCGAGCGTGGCTTGAAAGGCGCCAAGCGCTCTGCCTCCAGGTAGCGGGGCGCTCCGTAGCCAGCCCGCCGCAAATGCTGAATAGCCGGATGTACCCTTTTGATGTGACCAACCGCCAGCACCAGATGGCGCTCCTGTGCCATGCCGATCAGCGCGTCCGCTTCTTCGGTATCCAGGGTAAACGGCTTTTCGACCAGGCAGTGTACACCGGCCTGCATGGCCGCTTCCGCTGCCGCGAAGTGGGTAGAGGTGGGAGTGGCAATGGACACAGCATCCACTTCAGCCAGTAATGCACCAACGCTGGAAAAAGCACGGCACCCCAATTCGGCGGCAACCTCCGTGGCCCGTTCCCCATTCTCGTCAAAAACACCTGCCAGTTGTGAGATTGCGGCATATTTCTGCGCATGAAAGCGGCCAAGATGGCCGACACCAATAACGCCGGTTCGTATATTGATCATGGTCGGGTAATTCCGCGATGCGTATTACGAATAAAATCCAAAAGGTAGGCCACCTCTGGAGCAGTCAGTCCGCGCTGCAGCACTTCATCCATCGCGTCTTCCAGGCGCCGCCCTGAGCGAAACAACAGGCGATAGGCGCGCTTAATCTGCAAAATGGTCTCCCGGGAAATCCCGCGCCGGGCCAGACCGCGCACGTTAATGCCATGCAAACTGGCATGATTACCTGCCGCCATCATATACGGCGGGATGTCCAGGGGTGCCATGGTACCGCCGCCGAGAATCGCGTGAGCCCCCACCCGCGCATACTGATGCACCGCCGACAGGCCGCCGAGGATGGCGTGATCTTCGACACTAACATGGCCGGCGAGCGTTGCTGCATTGGCCATCACCACCTGATCGCCAATACAACAGTCGTGCGCCACATGGCAGTAAGCCATGAGGAGGTTGTGATGACCAATCCGCGTTATTCCACCACCTTTCACGGTGCCACGATTGATGGTCACAAACTCACGTATCGTATTGTACGAGCCGATTTCGAGCGCAGTAGGTTCACCTGTGTAGCCAAGGTCCTGCGGAGCAGTGCCGACAGATGCAAACTGAAAGATATGGTTATGGGTTCCCAAGCGGCTGGGACCCTCAATCACTGCATGCGCACCAATTTGACAGTGATCGCCGATTTCCACCTCTGCACCAATGACCGCAAAAGGCCCGATTACGCAATCATCGCCGATCCGTGCCAAGGGATCGACGATGGCCTGCGGATGAATCTGTGCGATCATTGGGCATGCTCGCGTAGCGTCGCCATCAGCAGCGCAGAGGCCACTTCCGCGCCATTAACCAGCGCCACCGTTTCCATCTGCCACATACCGGAACGCCGGCGGCTCACATTGGCGATGAGTTCCAGCTGATCGCCGGGCGTCACCGGCTTGCGGAAACGTGCCTTATCGATCCCGGCAAAATAAACCGCTGCATTCTCGCCATACTTGTCTTCGGAAACAAAGGCGAGAAGGGCCGCCGCCTGGGCGAGCGCTTCAATGATGAGGACACCTGGCATAACCGGAAATCCTGGGAAATGCCCCTGAAAATGCGGCTCATTCATGGTGACATTTTTCAAAGCACGTAAACGCTTCCCAATCTCTATTTCAACCACCCGATCCACCAGCAGAAATGGATAGCGATGTGGCAAGCGTTTAAGAATATCCTGAATATTCAGCTCATTCACGATCAGACGGCTCCCCGTTTGTAGATAAATCCTGCCCGACTTTACGCTCGATTCGCTTCACCCGACGGAACAGTGCATCCAGCCCGTCGAGACGCGCGACGACACGTCTCCAGCGGTTCACTTCCTGTGCAGGGATCACCCCTGAATAAACACCGGCACGACGCAAAGAATGAGTCACAGCGCTCTGTCCAGCGATCATACAGCCATCGGCAATTTCTATGTGACCGCTAATCCCTACCTGACCACCAATACGGCAATGACGGCCAACCCGCGAACTTCCCGCAATACCTGTCTGTCCGGCAACAACCGTATGCGCGCCGATCTGGACGTTGTGCCCGATCTGCACCAGATTGTCTATCTTTACCCCATCTTCAATCACCGTGTCTGCCAGTGCGCCGCGGTCAATGCAGGAGTTGGCACCAATCTCCACGTCATTTCCAATAAGTACACGACCCACCTGCGGTATCTTCAGAAACCGGCCACCTGCCTCGGCAAAACCAAAACCATCGGCACCAATCACTGCGCCCGCATGGATGATGCAATCGGCACCCAACTTGCAGCCCGCATAAACTTTAACACCGGGATAAAGATGTGACCCACGTCCCACCTCCGCGCCCGCACCGATAAAGGTGCCGGCCTCCAGCCAGACACCTGCCGCGATCACCGCTCCAGCCTCTATCTGCACGTAGGCATCAATGCGGGAATCAGGATCCACCTGCGCGTCTCGCGCCAGTTGTGCGGTATGATGCAGTCCAGGCTGAAGGGCGCCCTGCGGATAGATGTACTGCATAATCCGCGCAAATGCCGCGTAGGGATTGTCCGTCAACAGACAGTTCCCGGAAAAATTCTCCGCATCCTGCGGAGTAATAACCACAGCTCCTGCCTTACTCGCTTTTAACAGAGTTCGCAAATGCGGGTCCTGATAAAAAGTGAGCTCCCCACTGTCGGCCGTATTGAGCGGTGCCACTGCACTAATCTGATACCCCGCATCGCCACGCAATTGGGCGCCAGCCACTTGCGCAAGATCACCGAGGAGATACAAGCCACGCGCCACGCTATTTACCGCCAGCCGACTGAACTGGAACTGGTTTATTCGCCATCGCTGCCACCACCTGCGAGGTAATATCAATGGCGCCATTGACATAAAGCACAGATTTATCATTGAGGATGACCGTATAATGCCCGGCGCGCCCAATCCTGCTCACCACTTTGACCAATTGATCCTGTATATTTTTCAGAATCTGATTACGTTGATAGTTCAAACCATCCTGGGCCTGTCGCTGGAACTGCTGCAAATTGAGAATCATACTTTGCAACTGCGCCTCTCGTTCCTGTCTTTGTGCATTGGTCAGATGCGGAAAATCTTTTTCCAGGGTCTTTTGAAAGGTGTCGACCTGTTGCCGCCTGGCCTCGATTTCCTTCTGCTTCGCTTCTACCTGTTTGTTGAGGCTGATCGCACCGGCCTGCGCCTCAGGCAATTCGCGCAAAGCGCGGTCGAGATCCACAAAGCCGATCTTCAGCGGGTCTGCCCACGCCACCGCCGAAGTTAGCATCAATAGAAGAACGATCCCAATACGCAGTTGCCAATTCATACCCTAACACCGCACCATTAAAAGTTATTACCCACGGTGAACTGCAAGGGCTGGGTCAAATCGTTCGGTTGCTTGTTGAGCGGTACGGCGACAGACAGGCGTAGCGGTCCCATCGGGCTGATCCACAGGAACCCGACACCCGCCGTCGTCCGCATTTGACCTAAATTCGGAAAATAATTATTTGACGAAGAGCCATCTGCATTGACCCCATAAACCCATCCACTGGCCGTAAATAGGGACATCCGGAAATTGTTATTGTCTGCGAGGCCAGGAAGCGGGAAATACAAACTGGCATTAAACAGTAACTCGCGAGTGCCGCCCACAGGATAGCCACCTACCTGTGGTCCTAACGAATAGGTCTGATAACCCGGCAGGGTGGTCGGACCACCCAGGTAGTAGTTATTAAAGAATGGTACATTTAGGCCACCATAACCGTTGATAAAGCCATAGCGCCCGCTCAACCCACCCGTTAACCAGGAAGTGATGGGATGATAGTAGTCCGCCTTAATCTCCGCCTTGTACCAGCGTAGCTTCGCGGGGGGCACCGCCGCCTTCAGCGCCAGACTTCCGTAAAAGCCTTTAGTGGGAAATATCGGGGAATTCCGGCTGTCGTAAGTCAGGTCATTCCCAACCGTCAACGCCGTGGCCGTACTACCAAATGTATTGACGTAGTTCTGGTAAATTGCTGGTGGATTGGTAAACAGATTAATCGTCGTGTTACTAAAGCCCAACGACATATAATCATAGACATACTGCATCACCGGGATACCCAGCGTGGCGGTTCCGCCGTAATCAATTTCCTGATAAGGGGCTACGGACAGAATGGAAAGATTGGTGTTGTTCCGATATAAGCTGAAGCCGAGACTGATGCCGTCCGGCGTAAAATACGGGTCTGTAAAGGAGAGATTGTATGCCGTCCCCAGGCCGCCCACATTCGCCGAGAACGACAGGGCGTTACCCGTACCCATAAAGTTGTTCTGACTGATCGAACCGTTGAACAAGATACCCTGGGCATTGGAGTAGCCGACACCGATACTAAAACTGCCCGTAGGCCTTTCGCTCACATGGACATCCAGATCCAGTTGATCTGGATGCCCAGGAACCGGTATGGTTTTGGTATCAATCTTGTCATAAAAACCCGTTTGCTGCAGACGCAGCTTGGAGCGTCGGATCAGCGCACCATCATAAAGTGCGCCCTCCATCTGCCGGAATTGACGCCGTACCACATAGTCCCGGCTTTTATCATTACCGGTGATCTCAATGCGGCGAATATAGACCTTGCGACCAGGATCCACCGCAAAGGTCAGAGCCACTTCGTGGGTTTTTTCATCCACTTTAGGCACCGGCGTGGTATTGGCAAAAGCGTAGCCCAAGTCTCCCAGCTTATCTGCAATAGCGCTATTGGTGTCGTTGATTTTGGCTCGGGAAAACACTTGTCCCGGCTTGATCTCCACCAGTTTTTCCAGTTCCGGCTTCGGTACGACTAAATCACCACTCAGACCTACCGATTGGATATGATAGAGATCCCCTTCGTTCACATTGACAGTGATATAGACAAAGCGTCGATCTGGAGACACTTGTACCTGGGTGGACTCGACATCAAAATTCAGATAACCGCGATCCAGATAATAGTTATGGAGTTTCTCCAGACCCTGCATAAGTTTTTCACGCGAATAACGATCATTTTTGGTAAAGAAGGAAAAAGCATCCGGCGCACCGATACTGAAAAGACCGCGCAGACGACTTTCAGTGAAGGCATGATTACCAACAATGGTCACCTGCTTGATGGTCGCTTGCTCACCTTCCTTCGCGTCAATATGGATGGCTACCCGGTTACGCGGCAACTTTTCTACTCGCGCATGAATCTTGGCATTGTAATAGCCCATGCCTTCATACTGTTCCTGCAGACCATGCACCACCTGATCGAGGATCGAACGATTAAAGATGTGCCTGTCCACTAGGCCGACACCCTTGAGCGTGCCGTTCACATCGCTTTTGGAAAAAGCCTTGATGCCCTCCATCTTGATACTGGAGATGATGGGCCGCTCTTGCACGATGACCAGCAGATTGTCGCCAGAACGGGCAATGGTCACATTCTTGAAGAATCCCGTGGAATAGAGATCCTTGATGGCCTGCTGGGCCTTCTGGTCATCCACCTGCTCGCCAATATGGATGGGCAGGTAGTTGTAAACCGTACCAGGCGCGATATGCTCCAGCCCACGAATTTCTATATTCCTGACTGTAAAGGGCGTAAATGCCCAGGCTGGTGCCGCCCAGGCGGCGGTAACACAAGCCACACTGGCAGCGAGGAGAATGGGGGAGGCCGAACTGAGGCTGAATTTTTTCACGGTGTCAACAATCTCATAATATCATTGTAGAAGGCGAAGGACATGAGCATCAGAAGCAGCACTATACCGATCTGCTGCGCTTTTTGCACCACCGCCGCAGGGAGTGGTTTACCACGCACCATCTCCACGGCATAAAACACCAAGTGGCCCCCATCCAGAATCGGAATGGGCAGAAGATTAAGCACTCCCAAACTGATGCTGATCAGCCCCAGAAAAGATAAAAATGGCGCCAGGCCGGCTTGTGCAGACTGCCCGGCAAATTCCGCGATGGCAATCGGACCGCTGATATTATCCGGAGATACAAAACCCTGCACCATCCGCATGATCATCTCGACGGTCATGAGCGACATCTGCCAAGTCGTTCGCACCCCATAGATCAGGCCCTCCAGAGGGCCTCGCTCGCGCAGGACGATCAAATTTTTGGGCAAGGGTGCCATGATGACGCCGATGCGGCCTACCGGCTTTCCGGCCTTGTCCAGAAACATCTGCGGGGTGAGACTTACGGCTTTTGTAAGCCCTTGTGCTGTCAGATAGCGCAACTGGATGACTTTATCGGGGTGCGACTCGACATGCCGGGCCAGACTCTCCCAACTGGGAATCGGATGACCATCCATGGCGACAATGCGGTCCCCTGCCCGCAACCCGGCCAGTTGTGCCGGGCTATGCGGCTCTACGGCACCGATGACGGCGGGCAGGTAGGGCTCCATTCCAATGACTTTACTGATAAAGTCTGGCCCCACCGTGTCAGCGGTAAGCGTCTGCAGAGACAGCACGTGGGTCGCCTGAGCACCGTCACTGCGCATCGTCTGCAGGGTCACCGGGGTGCGTGCAACCGCTGCTGAGAGGAGCCCCATACGCATATCTTCCCAGGTATAGACAGGCCGCCCGTCGAGCATCGTGATACGTTCGCCCGGATGCAATTGCGCCTGAGCCGCAAGGGAATGATCCTGTACCAGACCGACGATGGGTGCCAATCCCGGGATACCGAGCCATGCCACTCCCGCATAAGCCACTATGGCAAACAGGAGATTGGCCATCGGTCCCGCCAAGGCAATCAAAAAGCGTTTACCGGGCGCAAGGTTATCAAAGGCCCGTTTACTGTCTTCGGCCGGGACTGGCTCACCACTCTGTTCGCCAAGCATTTGAACGTAGCCGCCCAGGGGTAGTGCGGCAATCACATACTCCGTCTGATCCCGCCCCCAACGGCGACTGATCAGGGTCGGCCCAAAGCCTATACTAAACCTAAGCACCTTAACGCCCATCCATTTGGCGACCGCAAAATGACCAGATTCGTGGATCAGCACGAGGATGCCGATAGCCAGAATAAAGGCCCCTATGGTCTCAAGAATCTGCATTTGCTCTCAGGAACGTCACTGCATACCCGATCTATGCCGGCTAAGATGGCGGACTGCGGCTTCCCGTGCGCACTGATCGATGGCCAGCACCGCATCCAGATGATCCGGGGCAGCAGGCTGTAATTCGCTGAGTGTGTCTTCAACAACGGCCGCAATACGCGAGAATGGCAGGGCGCCATCCAGGAAGGTCTGCACCGCCACCTCATTAGCCGCATTCAGCACAGTCGCTGCGGCTCCACCCGCCCGCAGGGCGTTAAAGGCCAGCGCCAGACAGGGGAACCGCTGCAAATCGGGTTCTTCAAACTGCAAGTTCGGCCCGCGTGTCAGGTCCAGCGAAGAAACCCCACTTTCCATGCGCTCCGGATAGGCCAGGGCATGGGCAATGGGGGTGCGCATATCGGGGTTACCCAATTGCGCCAGCACGGAGCCATCCACATATTCCACCATGGAATGGATGATGCTCTGCGGGTGGATCAGTACATCAATCTGGGATGCGGGGAGATTAAAGAGCCAATGCGCTTCGATGACCTCCAGACCCTTATTCATCATGGTCGCGGAGTCTACGGAAATTTTCCGGCCCATGACCCAGTTGGGATGTGCGCAGGCCTGATCCGGTGTTACGGACGCCAGGCGTTCCACGGGCCAGGTCCGGAAAGGTCCCCCGGAAGCCGTCAGCAGAATGCGGCGCACGCCTTTGCCTTCGGCAAAGCACTGGAATACGGCATTGTGCTCACTGTCGATGGGGAGCAGTGTCACCCGGTGATGCCGCACCTGCTCCATGAACAGACTACCCGCCATCACCAGACATTCTTTGTTGGCTAAATAGACTTTTTTGCCAGACTCCACCGCCGCCAGGGTCGGTAACAAACCGGCGGCACCCACAATAGCCGCCATCACTTCATCGACACCTGGCATACGCGCTGCCTCTGCCAGCGCTTCCCGGCCGCTTTCCACACAGATATGCTTCAGGCCCGCATCACGCAGGGCGACGCGCAACTGCTGCGCGGCTTCCGGAGCGACCATCACCACCAACTCAGGATGATGCTGCTCGCACAGCACCTGCATCTCTGCGACACGGTGATTACCCGTGAGCGCAACGATCCGGAATTGATCGGAGTGACGCGATACCACATCCAGGGTGCTCTTGCCGATGGAGCCTGTAGCCCCGAGTATGCAGATGCCTCGTGTCATTTCCACCAACCCAGATAATAAAGTCCGGCTACAAACGCCGGAATGCCCGCACTCATGCTGTCCAAGCGATCCAGCAGGCCACCATGCCCTGGCAACAACTGGCCACTATCTTTGCAATCGGCGCGGCGTTTTAGAAAACTCTCGGAAAGATCTCCCAAGACCGCGAAAGCGCCCGTAAGCAAGCCCAAAACAGCGCCGGAAAGAAGGCTCTGGACTGCCGCACCTATCCACACCCAAGCGCCCAGTGTGCCCATAATGGCGCTGGCAAGCAAGCCGCCCAGCAAGCCCTCCCAGGTCTTGCCAGGGCTGATGCGTGGTACTAATCGATGACGCCCCCAGATTTTACCAAAAGTCATCGCACCCACATCATCCGCGCTGATGACCAGAATCACCCATAACAAAAACTGTGGGGCACGCTGCTGCAAGGACAGACTGAACAGCAGTGCAGGTAAAAGCACAGGAAACACCGTCATAGCGCTCACCGGGCGCTGCCAGGCCGCGGCCTCGCGTAACAGCGATGGCGGCATCAGCATCAGCAACGCCGCGAGCAGCGCCCACCAGATCACGCTGCCCTGTGCCAGCGCAGACCAGGGAAGATGCTGCGAGAGGATGAGCATCGGAAGCAGCGCTGCCAATAGCAGGGCCAACCCGTTTGGCCAGACTATCAGACTGAGATGACCCCACTCCCGTCCTGCCAGGAACGTCAGCAGCATGAGGAAAACAAGAAAAACCCAGAAAGGCGCCCAAAAAATCAGCACAAGAACCAGCAGGAATAACAAGGAGGCGGTAATCAGTCGCTGGCGGAGCAATCGTCCTCCAGAACTTGATCGCCCGTCCGTCCGAAGCGCCGTTGCCGATGCGCGAAAGATTGCAGGGCGTACTCCAAGGCCGTACGGTCAAAATCCGGCCAAAGCGTATCACTGAAATAAAACTCGGTGTAAGCCAACTGCCAAACCAGGAAATTACTGATGCGCTCCTCGCCACCGGTACGAATCAACAGGTCGGGCTCGGGAATGTCTGCCAGGCAGAGATACCGGGCAATATGTGCCTCAGAGAAGTCTTCAAGGGCGAGTTCTCCCGCCAGCACTGCCGCCATGGCGGCACGTGCTGCCTGCGCAATATCCCAATGTCCGCCGTAATTCACCGCAAGATTGAGCTGGAGTCGCCTATTGTTACGGGTAAGCGCCTCAGCCTCTTCGACGAGCTGGCGTATATCACGGTCCAATGCACTGCGATCGCCGATAATGCACAAGCGAACGCCATTCTCATGGAGTTTACGGGCTTCTCGCCGTAACAAAAGACGGAAGAGATTCATCAACAAACGCACTTCGAGGACCGGACGCCGCCAATTCTCGGTGCTGAAGGCAAAAAGCGTCAGGTAGGGAATGCCGAGATCCACGCAGGATTGCACCATTTCCCGCACCACTTCCGCACCGCGCCGATGGCCAGCCACCCGCGGCAAGTGCTGACGGTAAGCCCAGCGGCCATTGCCATCCATAATGACGGCAATGTGGCGTGGCATAGCAGGCAAGCTTTCGTCAGCGGAAGACATGAGATCAGACCTCCATGAGGTCAGCTTCCTTCGCCTCCACCACCGCGTCCACTTCGTCGATAAAGCGGTCCGTCAGCTTCTGAAATTCTTCCTCGGCGCGCCGTTCTTCATCTTCCGAGATGGTTTTCTGTTTGTGCAGTTCTTTAACCTGAGAAATGCTGTCGCGACGGATGTTGCGAATAGCTACACGCGCACCCTCACCCTCCTGCCGGACCACTTTGACCATTTCCTTGCGGCGTTCTTCGGAGAGCGCCGGCAGCGGAACCCGCACATTATCCGAACCTGCCACTGGATTTAGGCCCAGGCCGGCATCGCGGATCGCCTTATCAATCTTGGGAATCAGATTCTTTTCCCACGGTGTGACAAGCAGCGACCGGGCATCGGCGACCGAGACCGAAGCGACCTGCGCCAAGGGCGTCGGCGCCCCATAATAGTCCAGTTGCACATGGTCAAGCAGCCCGGCACTGGCCCGGCCCGTCCGCAGCCGGGTGAGCTCTCCCTTCAGAGATTCAATGCTCTTCTTCATCCGAGTTTCGGAGTTCTTTTTAACCTCTTGAATACTCATGCAATCTCTCTGCGCACCGAAGTGCCTTCCTCTTCACCCAGCATCACCCGCATCAAAGCGCCGGATTTATTGATGGAAAAAACGATGATCGGCATGTCGTTATCGCGGCAAAGGGTGATGGCCGTTGCGTCCATGACCTGCAGATTCTGCTCTAGCACCTGACTATAGGACAGTTCCCGGTAGCGCATGGCCTCAGGGTGGGTAACCGGATCATCGGTGTAAACGCCATCGACCTTGGTTCCCTTAAGCACTACCTCGGCATTGATCTCCACAGCGCGCAGACTGGCCGCCGTGTCGGTAGTGAAAAAGGGGTTACCGGTACCGGCACCAAAAATCACGACCCGCCCCTTCTCCAGATGACGGATAGCCCGCCGCCGGATATAGGGCTCCGCCACTTGCTCAATATGCAGCGCCGACAGCACCCGGGTCGGCAAACCCAGATGTTCCAGGGCATCCTGCACTGCGAGCGCATTCATGACCGTCGCCAGCATACCCATGTAGTCGGCGGTAGCGCGGTCCATACCTTCGGCCGCCTTGGCCATACCCCGGAAGATATTGCCGCCACCAATCACGATAGCGACCTGTACTCCGGTATCAGAAACGTCCTTTATTTCCCGTGCCATACGCTGCACGACATCACGGTCCACGCCATACTGGCCCTCGCCCATGAGTGCCTCCCCGCTGAGTTTGAGGAGGATGCGGGAATACACGGGCGCAGTCATTCAGGACCCCCGGACTTGTGCCATAACCTCGGTGGCAAAATCCGCGGTGGGGGCCTTCTCAATCCCCTCACCCACCTCGAAACGCACAAACTCCAGCACCTCGACATCTGGGAATCCCTGCACCAGTTGACCGACACTGCGATCAGGATCCTTGACGAAGGGCTGCCCGGTGAGGGCGATTTCGTTGAGCAATTTGTTCAGGCGTCCGGAGATCATCTTCTCAATGATGTCGGCGGGCTTACCACTGTCTGCCGCCTGCGCAATGAGAATTTCTTTCTCACGGGCCAGACGCTCAGGAGAAACCTGGCTGGGGTGAATCACCTCGGGACGTGCCGCCGCCACATGCATGGCCACATCGCGACCAAGTTCATTGGTAGCCGCCTGGCCCTCCAGAGCCACGAGCACACCGATGCGGCTGCCATGAATATACGCGCCGACCACACCCTCTTTGACCTGCAGATGCTGCAGGCGGCGCAGGCTGATGTTCTCGCCGAGTTTGCTGACCAGCCCCTTGCGGCGTTCTTCCACTTCCGCGTCGGCCAGTAAGGCGTCCGCTTCCTTGAACCCCTGCGCCAGAGCCTGCTCAGCACAATCTTTCGCCAGCGCCAGGAAATCTTCATTTTTGGCGACAAAATCGGTTTCACAGTTCACTTCGAGCACTATGCCCCGCTTCTGGTCGCCACTGAGGGCGGTGACAATGACCCCCTCCGCAGCTACCCGACTCGCCTTTTTGTCGGCCTTGGCCAGACCACGCGCGCGCAGGAGGTCGATAGCAGCCTCCAAATCACCATCGGCTTCGGTCAGCACCGTTTTACATTCCATCATGCCGGCGCCGGTGCGCTCGCGCAGTTCTTTGACCTGTTGTGCACTGATAGCCATGAATGCTCCTTGGTTCTGGTGAATGTTTTAGTCGGCGTCGATTTCGATCGTTTCTTCGTCCACCTCGACAAATTCGTCGAGCAGCGCAGATTCCCCACCGTGACGGCCATCAAGAATGGCATCGGCCACCAACGCGGCATACAAACGGATAGCACGGGTGGCGTCATCATTACCGGGGATGGGATAGTCAATGAGCAACGGATCACAGTTGCTGTCTACCACGCCGATCACCGGAATACCCAGTTTGCGGGCTTCCAGCACGGCAATGTTTTCATGACCGACATCAATCACAAAGATGGCGTCCGGCAGACCGCTCATGTCCTTGATACCACCGAGACTGCGCTCCAGCTTGTCGCGCTCGCGGGTCAGGGTGAGCACTTCTTTCTTCGTCAGCTTGTCCATGGTGCCGTCGGCCGCCATCTGATCTAATTCATCAAGACGACGAATGGACTGACGGATGGTCTTGAAATTGGTCAGGGTACCACCCAACCAGCGCTGGTTGACAAAGAAGGCGCCGCTGCGGCGGGCTTCCTGCTCGACCGCCTCACGCGCCTGGCGCTTGGTGCCGACAAAAAGGACACGGCCATGCTTGCGGGAAATCTGCTCGATAAAACTCAGCGCGGTGCGCAGCATCGGCAGGGTGTGCTCAAGGTTGATGATGTGAATGCGGTTACGCTCACCAAAGAGATACGGCGCCATCTTCGGATGCCAGTAACGGGATTGATGACCAAAGTGGACGCCGGCTTCCAGCAGGGCGCGCATGGTTACATTGCTGCTCATAGGGTTTCTCCAGTTTTCAAGGGTTATGATCCGCCACGCGCCCCAGGCAGCCATCCTCGCGGACACCCGGCTGACCTGTATCGGTGCGTGTGAGTATTAGGCCGAAGCCCAGCGCGTTTTAGCATAAAACCGGGCTCTCTGGCAAATCGCAGTAAAGTTCAGATGGCCTGAAATGGCTGTTTTTCCCTTCGTGATGCGGCCACCGCGCGTCATTTACTGTGCCCATGCCACCACCAGTACACCCCCGCCCCCACAATTAACACTAGCAGCAGCACGATCTGCACATGCTGAACGCCTTGCAACAGGCTCTGTAGCGAGGCGCCGAGGCCATAGCCAATCCCGGCGATGGACGCCGCCCACACCGCCGCGGCAGCCGGGTTCATCCACAGATAACGCCGCGCTGGATAGCGATGGACCCCCAGCAGAATAGGAGTGATGGTGCGGGTGCCATAGATGAACCGGAAGAGCAGCGTCACCCAGTCACCAAAGCGGCGAATCATATCCTCTGCCTGGTTCACATGGCGGCGCAGAAAGCGCGGCAGGATATTCAGCAGGCGTTCGCCATAACGATAACCGAGTTGGTAAAGCACCTGATCGTTTAGGGTGCTGCCCAGCCAGGAGATAAATATCACCATGGGAAGATCCAGGACGCCGGCATGCGCCAAGGCACCGGCAACAATCACCACAGCCTCCCCTTCCAGCAGGGTGCCAACAAAAAGGATCCAGTAACCATACTGGCGCAGGAAGGCAATAATCACCACTAACGTAATAGGTTGAAGATGCAACCAGCTCAGCACCTCGTTGATCACATCAATGGTTGCGTCCTCCCCTTCTGCCGGAAGCAGCTCCGGCAAGCGCAACAATAGCAAAGGTGCTGGCAGACGCAAATTGGTTTTGAGGCGGGTTAAGAAACGCTATCCAGGCTATTTCGGTACTCCTCGAGGAGCGTATCGATAATATGCGTCCAGGTTTGTCCTTCTGCACGTTGCCGGGCACGCTGGCCCATTTCCCGTAAACGCGCACGATCCATAAGCAGCTTGCTTATGGCGCTGGCGAAATCACCATCCAGGGGAAGCAGGACACCTTCATCCGGCGAACGAAAATGTTCATTGACGCCGGAGGCGTCATAGGCCAGTACCGGCAAGGCGCTGGCCATAGCCTCCAGCACGACATTACCAAACGTCTCGCTACAGGAGGGGAAACAGAACAGATCCGCACTCGCATACCATCGCGCCAGATCCTCACCCTTTTGTATGCCCTCCAGGGAAAAACCGGCGAGGCTCTGCCGGATGAGACCAGCCGCCAGGGGGCCGTCACCGATCAGGGCGAGATGCAACTTGCCCGGCCCTTGCCAGGTTTTCCGCAAGCGTTCGTAAGCGTTCACCAGAACAGATAGATTTTTTTCATGAGCTAGGCGCCCAACATAAATCAAGAGCGCGTCGTCCCCATCCAGCCCAAGTTGCGCGCGTAGCGCCGCGCTGCGCCGGCGGGGGTTGTAGAGCGTCGTATCCACCCCACGTCTCCACATGGCGAGGTTAAGGAAGCCCTGCGCCTGCAGGTGAGCGAAAGTTCCCCAACTGGGTACCAGGGTTTTGCGGGTAGCATTGTGGAAATACCGCAGATAGCACAACACTAGCCCTTGCAGGAATTGCAGGCGATAATGCCGGGCATAGCTGTCAAAATTCGTGTGAAAACTGCTCACTACGGGGATTTTAAGGTGACGGGCTGCCCAAAGTCCGGCGAGGCCCAGCGGGCCTTCCGTAGCAATATGTACCAGATCGGGGCGCAAGGCCCGCAATCTTTGACCGATGTGGCCAGACAGACTGTATCCCACCCGAACCTGCGAATAGAAAGGTAAAGACAGGGCATGAAACAGGTCGTCCCCTGCCCTTTCACCCGTCTGCCGCGGGCGCAACACGGTGACCCGATAACCGCGTGCGCGGAGATGCTCTACCATACGCTGCAGCGTATGGGCTACGCCGTTCACCTCTGGTGGATAGGTTTCCGTGATGAGGGCCAGGTGAGCAAAACCTTCTGACATGCGTGACCCACGCCTCGCGTCGATAAAACAAATGGTTTAGAGGATTACCATTGCAGGCAAAAATCTGGCGTGATCCACTCCTGCTCCTGCTCCAGATCGGCAGCCATCAGCGGCATTTCTGTCAGCCATTTCAGTGGTAATGCCAGCACCAGTTTTTTACCGGACACAGTCAAACCCGGCGGTGCCGTCAGTGGCGTCGCGCCACGATGAAACAGGATAGCCAAGCGGAGCAGGATCGCCAACTGCTGCAACACCGCCACATCTTCAGCCGCGATACCCAGAGCACGTAACTGAGCAAGGCCCGGAAGGCGTTTACGCTGGGCGCGCACGAGCGCGGCAACAACGCCCTGCTCACGACGAGAGAATCCCGCAATATCGGCATTCCGCCAGACGTATTCACCATGTTTGTGAAATCCCGAATGGGCGATGTCGAGGCCGATATCATGGGTCAGAGCGGCCCAATGCAGCCATTGCTTATGCCCGCCGTGGAGCGGCCAGGATACGGCTGCCGTCTTGAAAAAATGCTCCGCCCACTGCGCTATGCCCTGGTTACGCCGCACCTGGCTGTGAAAGCGTTCCTGCAGGCTGCGGATGCTCATTTCCCGGGTGTCTTCCTGATGGATGCGCCCGAGCAAGTCATAAATGGCCCCCTCGCGCAAAGCGCCCTCAGAAAAACGCATTTCCTGCAGACGCAAGGACTCGAAAAGCGCGAAGAGAATGATGAATCCACCCGGAAAAACGGCGGCACGATCCGCCTTCAGGCCTTTCAGTTGGGTCAGCGCACGTACTGAACCGAGACGCGTCATTTGCTCGCGCAGCCAGTGCATGCCAGCGTGGGTGATGCGCGAACCCTGACCGTTCTCCGCGAGGACACGGGCAATCGCCTTGATGGTACCCGAAGAACCCACCGCCTGATCCCAGCCATGGCGGATAAAATCATCAAGCATGGGTTCTACCGCCATACGCACCCGTTTTTCAAGACGCTCACAGGCGCCCGCCGTAATCAGTTCATCGGGAAAGTAGGCCCGGGTAGAGGCCACACAGCCAAAATGCAGGCTTTCCCGCAGATCGGGGGTAAAGCCCTGGCCCGCAATCAACTCCGTACTGCCCCCCCCGATATCCGCAACCAAACGCCGTTCACGCGCGTCTACCGCCAAGCTGTGCGCCACGCCGAGGTAAACCAGACGCGCTTCTTCGCGGCCAGCCACGATTTCCACCGGGTAACCGAGCGTTTTTTCGATGGCATGCACAAAGTCTTCTCCAGCACTCGCATCGCGCAAGGTATTCGTGCCGATCACCCGCACCCGCTCCGGGCGGATACCGCGCAGACGCTGTCCGAAGCGCGCCAGGCAGTCCAGTGCGCGCTGTTCTACCGCAGGATCAAGGCTACCGTCATCGCGCAAACCTTCAGCCAGACGAACGCCCTCACGCAAACGATCATGCAGACGGATATCAGAGCCAATTTCTTCTGCAACCACCATATGAAAGGAGTTGGAACCCAGGTCCACGGCCGCCAGAAAGTTTTTGAGTTCTGCTGTGGCTGTGGATTCCACCATGGCTATTTCCTCTGGATACTTTGTTCTACCTCGTCTAATGGAAGATGCCGGACACTTTTCCCTTTAGCAAGATAAATGACGTATTCGCAGATATTCCGGGCATGATCGCCAATACGCTCAATGGCCTTGGCGATAAAAAGCGCATCAATGGCCGGGGTGATGGTGCGCGGATCTTCCATCATGTAGGTAATCAGACGGCGCAAGGCAGAACGGTATTCCTGATTGAGCACCTCATCGCCTTTGGCGACGGCAATGGCTTCCTCCGCATCTGCACGGGCCAGGGCGTCCATGGCGCGGCGCAACATATTCAGGGCATAGTCGGCCATGACGCCCACGTCTCTGAGAAAGGCCGGATTGTCGTTACGCGCGCCATGTCCCATGGCCAGGGCCATGTCGGCAATTTTGCTGGCCTTGTCGCCCATCCGCTCCAGATCCGCGATGGTCTTGATCAGGGTCATCACCAAACGCAGATCACTGGCGGCAGGCTGACGCGTAGCCAGAATATTGATGCACTCTTCTTCAATACGCACCTCGTAACCATTCACCTCATGGTCACGGCCAATCACCTCACGGGCCAGTTCGGCATCTGACTCCTGCAGTGCCCTGACAGCATTCGTGATCTGCTCCTCCACCACCCCCCCCATGGCGAGCACCAAGGCGTGGACCTCGTGGAGTTCTTCATCAAAACGCTGGGAAATATGTGGTTCTTTGTCCATAGCTGCACTCCTTAACCGTAGCGACCCGTGATGTAGTCTTCTGTCTGTTTTTTACCGGGATTGGTGAATAACTGATTGGTAGGCCCAAATTCCACCATCTCGCCGATATACATAAATGCCGTGTAATCAGAGACTCGCGCTGCCTGCTGCATGTTGTGGGTGACGATCAGAATCGTAAACTGATTGCGCAGTTCACTCACCAGCTCTTCAATCTTGAGGGTAGCAATAGGATCCAGCGCCGAAGTCGGCTCATCCAGCAGGATCACCTCTGGTTGCACCGCCACTGCGCGTGCAATACACAGGCGTTGCTGCTGCCCGCCGGACAACCCCAGCCCGCTAGTCTTGAGTTTGTCCTTCACCTCTTCCCAGAGAGCTGCCTGGCGCAACGCCTGCTCCACCCGCTCGTCCATCTCCACCTTGCGTAATTTTTCATAGAGCTTGATGCCAAAGGCGATATTGTCATAGATGGACATGGGAAAAGGCGTTGGTTTCTGAAATACCATACCGATTTTAGCGCGCAGCATATTCACATCCATGCCGGGAGCGAGAATATTCTCGCCATCCAGCAGTACCTCGCCGGTCGCCCGTTGCCCAGGGTACAGAGAATACATGCGATTAAACACCCGCAGGAGCGTCGACTTGCCGCAACCCGATGGCCCGATGAACGCTGTCACCTGATTCTCTGGCATTTCCAAGTTGATATCTATGAGGGCCTTGTTGCTCCCGTAAAAAAAATCCAGGTGGCGGACGGATATTTTGGTTTTCTGAGGTTCCGACATTAACGCGGACTCCTGTCTTTGATAAGAAAGCGAGAAACGAGGCCCAAGACTAGCACAGCCATGGCAGCTATCAACGCACCCGCCCAGGCCAGATGCTGCCATTCCGGATAAGGACTCATGGCAAATTGAAAAATGACTACGGGGACATTGGCAATCGGCTTGTCCAGATTCATGCTGAAGAACTGATTATTGAGCGCCGTGAACAACAGCGGTGCGGTCTCGCCGCTAATCCTTGCCACCGCCAGCAGAACCCCGGTGAGTATACCAGAACGCGCAGCCCGATAACTCACCTGAACGATCATCTTCCAGTGGGGCGCCCCCAGGGCCAGGGCCGCCTCACGCATGGTGCCGGGGACCATGCCCAGCATCTCATCCGTGGTGCGCAGGACGACGGGCAAAAGCAAAATAGCCAGTGACAAGGCCCCGGCAAGACCCGAGAAGTTCCCCATGGGTACCACCATGACTGCGTAAATAAACAGGCCGATCACGATGGAAGGCGCGCTGAGCAGAATATCATTAAAAAAACGGATGACCCCCGCCAGGCGGCTGCCTTGCGCAAACTCGGCGAGATAGGTGCCGGCCAGGATTCCCACAGGGGTACCGATCAGCACCGCCACGCCGATCATCAGCAGGCTGCCCACGAAGGCATTGCGCAGCCCGCCAATGCTGCCGGGCGCGGGCGTGTCACCGGTAAACAGTTCCAGGTTCAGGGCGGTAGCGCCATAAGAGAGGGTGGTCCAGAGAATCCAGACCAGCCAGAAGAGGCCAAACAGGGTCATGGCGACCGCCATGCCCAGATTGAAAATATTCCAGAAGCGGCGGCGCAGATAACGGACGTTCATAGCCGCACTCATAGGCCCGCTTTCCCTTGTCCCTGACCGAGATGCCAGAGCATCAGTTTGGCCAGCACCAGCACCACGAAGGTAATGATGAAAAGAATGAAACCCAAGGCCATGAGCGCCGACTTGTACATGGGTGAAAAAGCCTCGGCAAACTCGTTCGCCAGCGCTGCGGCGATAGAGTTTCCGGCGTCGAGCAAAGAGATATGGAGGTCCTGGGCATTACCGATCACAAAAGTTACCGCCATGGTTTCACCAAGGGCACGACCCAGACC
The DNA here is from genome assembly GCF_023255755.1 of Acidithiobacillus sp. GTDB lineage: Bacteria > Pseudomonadota > Gammaproteobacteria > Acidithiobacillales > Acidithiobacillaceae > Acidithiobacillus. Next base: position 21,830 of record NZ_JAGDVS010000084.1, read on the forward strand.
GAGGAACACCCCGCCGACTACCGCCGTACGGGTATAAGGGAGAACCACATGGCGCGCCACTTCCCAAGTCGTGGCACCGAGGCCATAGGCCGACTCTTTGAGCATCGTTGGCACAACCAGAAAAACATCGCGCATGATCGCGGAAATAAAGGGGATCACCATGATGGCCAGAATAATACCGGCAGTCAGCATACCAATGCCCATCGGCGGGCCGCGAAACAGCGCACCAATACCGCGCAGGGCACCCAGATGATCATTGAGCCAAGGCTCTGCGCTGCCCAAAACCGGCGCAAAGACGAAAAGACCCCACATGCCGAAGATGATACTGGGGATACCCGCCAGCAGTTCAATGGCGCTGCCGACCGGTTGGCGCAACCATTCGGGTGCGAGTTCACTGATAAATAAGGCGATGCCGAAACTGATGGGCACGGCGATCAGCAGGGCGATCAGAGAGCTGACCAAAGTCCCGTAAATCGGTACCAGAGCGCCGAAGTTCTCCGTAACCGGATCCCAGGCATCGCTCCAGAAAAAAGCGAAGCCAAAATGATGAAAGGCTTCCCACCCGCGCAAAAAAAGGGACAACGCCACCCCAACCAGCAGGAGCAGGACCAAAAAGGCGAGCCCACCCGTCAGCCAGCGGAAGCCCCGGTCCATGACATGCAGGCGTCGTGATCGCGCCGGGCTGATGCGAGATGGCACAGCGGGGGACGGCACCGCCGCCTTCCGCATTCCCAACTCTGCGTCGCGGGTATCGTCCATATCTTAGTTCACTGGCCCAGAGTCCTTTTCCAGTACGCCTCAATCTGCGTCACCGTAGTTTTTGGTAATGGCACATAATCCAGGCTCCTGGCTTCTGCTTGCGCCTGCGGGGCTGTCAGGAACCAGCGCGCAAACTTCAGGACTCCGGCATTAGCCGTCTTATCGGCGTCCTTGCGCATAAGGATGTAAGTCGCAGCGGAAATGGGCCAACTTTGGGCACCCGGCTGGTTGGTGAGAATCATGTAGAAATCCTCTACCTTGGTAAAGTCCGCATTCGCCGCGGCGGCCTGGAAAGTGGCCAGATCAGGGGTCACCACTTTGCCCGCAGCATTGATCATTTTGCCGTAAGCCATGTGATTTTCCTTGGCATAGGCATATTCCACGTAGCCGATGGCACCGGGAATCCGCTGTACATATGCAGCGACGCCCGCATTACCCTTGCCACCCACACCAACAGGCCAGGAAACAGCAGTGTTATCGCCCACCCGTTGCTTCCATTCCGGGCTTACTTTGGCCAGATAATTGGTAAAGTTGAAGGTAGTGCCGGAGCCGTCAGAACGATGGACCACGGTAATATTCATATCCGGCAGCTTAACGCCCTTATTGAGGTCGGCAATGGCCGCGTCGTTCCATTTCTTGATCTTACCCAGGTAAATACCGGTGAGCACAGTGCCGTTGAAGGTCAGTTCACCGGGCTTTATACCGGGGACATTCACGACGGGGGTAATGCCAATAATCACTGCCGGAAACTGAACGAGCTGGTCTTTGCTGAGATATTCAGGCTTGAGGGGCATGTCGCTGTTGGCGAAAGCGACGGTTTTGGCCTTGATTTGGGCAATCCCGCCACCAGAACCGATAGCCTGATAGTTCACCATGGTGCCCGTTTTCTGTTTGTAGGTTTCTGCCCATTTGGACAGGACGGGATAAATGGCCGTGCCGCCTGCGGCGGAAATGGTTTCCGCCTGCGCCAGCCCTGCTACGCCCAAGCTCATCACGCCCAACATAAAAGCCACGCCATTGAACTTCATAATATCCCGCCCCTTATACAGGTTTAGTTAAAAGCTGCACAGAAACTATAGCAAGATTTTATTACAATTTTATGACACTGCGGAGTCGGGGGGGAAACTGCGGGCGAGATGAAGCGGAAAATGCGCAGTAAAAGTGGTTCCCTTACCCACTTCACTGGCTACTTCCAGATGCCCCTGATAACGCTCGACAGCGTGACGGACAATGGCCAGCCCCAACCCCGTGCCCCCCATGCGTCGGGAGCGACCTTTGTCCACCCGGTAAAAACGCTCGGTGATACGCTGCAAATGCTCGGCAGCGATACCATCGCCGGTATCCTGCACCACGAAAAGCAGCTCGCCGGGGCGACGCTCCCAGCGTACGCTGACGGCGCGGTCTGCCGGGGTATATTTGATGGCGTTTTCTAATAAATTGCGAATGATACTGGTCAGGTCGATGGTTTCTGCGAAAAAGCCCAAGTCGCTATCCAGCGCTGTGTCGATCTGCAACCGTTTTTGCATTATCGCGGGCGCCAGGGTGTCCAATGTGTTGTGTATCATGTCCGCGAGCATCAGTGTTTCGCAGTGTTCCGGATTCGCTTCGGCGGCCTCCATGCGTGCCAGAGACAGCAGGTCTTCGACCAAAGACTGCATGCGCAGTGTCTGCTGTTCCATGAGACGGAGTTGACTGCTCACCTCATCGTCGGCGGCGATGGGACTGTCCAGCATGTTTTCCAGGAAACCGCGCACCACCGTCAGCGGGCTGCGCAACTCGTGGGAGACATTAGCCACGAAGTCCTGACGGACCTGTTCAAGCTGGCGGATACGGGTCACGTCCCGGAAGATGACCAAAGCGCCGGCATCGGCGAGGGGATAGCGCATACCCTCCAAAATCTGTTGTGCATCTGCCGGGGCGGGGAGTTGCAGGCTGGGCGGCCCTTCGCCAGCGAGAAAGGCCCGCAGATGCGGGGTACGCAGCCAGAAGGCCAGCGGCTTGCCCGCGTCATCGGGCCACTGCAGTTGCAGCAAGCGGATACCGGAAGGATTCACCCAAAGTAACTGACCGCGCTCATCCATGAGCACCACGACGTCGGGCATGGCCTGCAAGGCGTCACGCAATTGTACAATCTGGGCACTCAGCAGACGGTGCTGTGCCTCCTGATCACGTCGCCAGTGGTAGCCCTCGGCAAAAGTCTCCTCCCACATCCCCCCCGCCAGCGGTGGCAGTAAGGTGTCCGGGTTGCGGAACCAAGCGCTGAAACTCTGGGATTGCTGGCGATGCCAGCCGACCCAGAGCGCCAGCAAGAGAGCGATGATCACCGGTGGGAGGTAGGACCAGGCGCGCAGATCATCGTCGGCGGCCAGAAAAATCGGAATCAGTGACCAGAGCACTACGGGGTAAAACCAGGCACGGAGGTACTTCACGTCGAAAAGAGATGCTGACGTGCGCTGCGGTATGCTGAACGCGCAAAAGCCGCCGTACCAGTCATCGCCCGCCGCCCACCACTTCGCGCTGGGACCCCAAGGCGCTACAGCGATAGCCTTCGCCCCTTACTGTTTCGATGATATGCGCATAACCATGGTGGTCCAACCCCCGCCGTAAGCGGCGAATGTGAACATCGACCGTCCGCTCTTCAATAAAACTCTGCCGCCCCCAGATCTGATCGAGCAGCATGTCCCGCGAAAAGACCCGTTCTGGATTGGTCACAAAGAGACGCAAAAGACGGAACTCGGTAGGGCCGAGATGGATCTGCACTTCACCGGCGTACACCCGATGCGCGCGCAGGTCCACATGCAGATCACCGAGCCGCACTCGGCCTGCTGCCGTACCGCCATAACTGCGTCGTAACAGGGCATTGACCCGCGCCACCAACTCCCGCGGAGAAAAAGGTTTGGCCAGGTAATCGTCCGCGCCCGATTCAAGACCATGCACACGGTCACTTTCCTCACCGCGCGCCGTGAGCAAAATGATAGGCAGTTTCTGGGTCTCTTCACGCCGGCGCAGAGTACGGCACCATGCCAGGCCATTCTCGCCAGGAAGCATCCAGTCAAGAACGAGCAACTGCGGCCCCCAGGTCAGGAGTACGGCTTCCGCAGATTCGACACTTCCCTCACAGCGCACCTCAAAGCCATGACGCTGCAGGGTGACGCGCAGGAGTTCCTGGATGCCTTCCTCATCCTCCACCACCAGGACGCGGGAGGATGCCTTGTCTTCGTCCATACCTGCCTTTTGCTCGGACACACTCATCGTCCGCTTATTGTGGCGCAAGCCCTGGCGGGATGCCAAGACACTGCGAACAAAGATAACCCGGTCAGTGCGGGATGGGAAGGATCAACCTCTCAGGCGCGGCGGGCACGACCCGAAGGCGCCACTCCTGACCCGGGCCGACCCCGCCCTGCGGCCTGAGCCGGACGGCGCGGAGCCGATGACGGCGCATGGCTGGAGAAAGACTGTCGCGGCTCAAAACCGACGACGATCTCCCGGTCAAAGGAGCGACGCAGCAGCTTTTCCACATCCTGCAACTGCTTACGCTCCTCGCTGCTTACCAGCGATACGGCTTGGCCATTATTGCCAGCACGACCGGTCCGTCCGATGCGATGGACATAGTCCTCGGGCACATGGGGGAGTTCAAAATTAACTACGTGGGGCAACTCGCTGATATCGATGCCGCGGGCAGCGATGTCCGTCGCGACTAAGACCCGCACCTTGCCTTCCTTGAACTCCGCCAGAGCGCGGGTACGGGCACCCTGACTCTTGTCGCCATGGATGGCCATAGCCTGCATGCCATCCTGGGACAAATGCCTGGCGAGGCGGTCGGCACCATGCTTGGTGCGGGTGAAGACCAGCACCTGCCCCCATTGATGTTCTTCAATCAGATGGGCGAGGAGTTCGCGTTTGCGATCCTGATCGACGGCAAAAACCCGCTGCGCGACATTGTCGGCAGTGGCATTGCGCGTCGCGACTTCGACGCTGGCCGGGTTATTGAGCAGGCCATCGGCCAGACCGCGGATTTCTGGCGAAAACGTCGCCGAGAACAGCAGATTTTGGCGTTTTTTCGGCAATACCGCAAGGATGCGTCGGATGTCACGGATAAAGCCCATGTCGAGCATGCGGTCGGCTTCGTCGAGCACCAAAATTTCGACGTGAGAGAGGTCGACGCTGCGCTGCTGGATATGATCCAGCAGGCGACCGGGGGTAGCGACCAATACGTCTACACTGCGGCGTAGTTTCTGCATCTGCGGATTGATCTTGACACCACCGATGAGCACCAGCGAACGCAGGGAAAGATAGCGCCCGTACAACTGCACGCTCTCCTCTACCTGCGCCGCCAGTTCACGGGTGGGAACCAGAATCAGCGCGCGCACACTAGAAGGACCACGCGCCGCGGTATCTGCGGTGGCGGACAGTTTGTGCAGAATGGGCATGGCAAAGGCAGCAGTCTTGCCGGTACCTGTCTGCGCACCGGCCAACAGGTCGACGCCGGACATGACCACTGGGATGGCCTGCTCCTGAATGGGGGTGGGGGTAGTGTAACCGCGCTCGGCCGCAGCACGCCAAATGGGCTCAGAAAGCCCAAGGGATTCAAAAGATGACATAATTTTTTACTCCGAAAACACCGGCCTCGCCACAGGGGCGCCAGTCTATGGCAGACGCTTCATCAAGGTGGGGACCAATGCGACGCGCGTCATGCAGACTGAGGCATGACGGCAGGCGCACTTTAACAGAACATACCGATCATTACGAGCGATAACGCATTCAGTCGGCAAACTTCGCTACCTGGCCGGATGTCATCATACTGAAATATTCACCTGCTACACTCAGGGCATGACCAGGCGGAATGAAGCATATGAATAAGGCATGGCAAGACCTTCAGGAAGCCCTTGAAGGGCTGCACACGCGGATTGTCCAGAGTGAAGCAACCCAACTCACTCTTTTGGAGCAGCAAGATCCCAGTCTTCCCTGGCATCCCGGTATCCGTAACATGCTGCACTACCTGGCCCTGCGTAGCGTCGATTTGCGTCCCCTGCAAGATGCCTTGTCAGATGCCGGACTCTCCTCTCTCGGTCGCGCAGAAAGTCATGTACTTGACAGCGTGCAGTGTACCTTGCAGATATTACGCGCCGCCCTGCAAATGCCGCCTGCCGACTTCAGCGGAACCACGGCCATCACGCGAGGGCAAGGCCAGCAGGCCCTTACGAACAACACGCTGGCCCTGCTCGGCAGTCCGCCCCACCAACGCAGCACCCACATCATGGTGACGCTATCCGGCGATCGCGTTGACGATTCTGATTTTTTCCGCAATTTATTAACTGCCGGCATGAACATCGCGCGTATTAACTGCGCCCATGATGACCAGGCCATATGGCAACGGTTGGCTGAGCAAGTCCGCACCGCGAGCCGGGACACTGGTCAGCCCTGCCGGATTCTCGCCGACCTCGCCGGGCACAAGATTCGCACCGGCCCGCTTCCCGAAGTTCCGGGAGTGATCCATTTGAGTCCTGAACGTGACCGCCTCGGTCGCCTGCAAACGCCAGCACAAATGACCGTGCTGGCCTGCCATAAGGAGGTAGCGCTTAGTCCCGCAGGGATAGATTGCCTACTCCTTATGGCATCCGGCAGCGCCATGCCGCAGCAAGGCGAAGACTTGCTCTGCCACGATGCCCGCGGCAAGGAGCGTGTACTCGTGGTTGAACGCATTGAAGGTCAGATCATCACCTTACAGGCCATGCAGGGCTGCTACTTCACTGCGGGGAACCCCTGGCAAAGCCGGCGTCGCCGCCATGTGCAAGGACACTTTGTGGGCATTCCGCAAAGCGCACTCCCTCTGCATCTGGAAGTCGACGATCAGCTCCTGCTGCAAAGCCAACCAGGGCCCGGGGCACCGGCACAGAAGAGTCGCCCGGCACGCATCGCCTGCACCCTCCCGGAAGTCGTTGCGCAACTGCCCGTCGGCCAGGCGGTGTGGATGGACGACGGCAAAATTGCCGCCATGGTCATGGAACAGGGTCCTGAAGGTGCCTTGCTGCGCATCACCAAAACCAAACCAGGGGGTGCCCGCCTGCAAGCAGGCCGTGGTCTCAATTTTCCCGGACTAGCACTGAATCTTCCGGCCCTCAGTGCCAAGGACCTGGAGGATCTGGACACCATTATTCCTTTGGCGGATCTCATCGGTTTTTCTTTCGTAGAGAGCGCCGAACACATGCGTGGCATGCTGGAAGCCCTGCGTCAGCGGCAAGGTGAACACCTGGGTGTTATCGCGAAAATAGAAACCGCTGGCTCCTTTCACAAACTACCGGAGATACTGCTGGCCGCCCTCGGACGCCAACCGATGGGTGTAATGATCGCGCGCGGCGATCTGGCTGTAGAAGTGGGCCCTGAACGACTGGCGGAAGTACAGGAAGAGATTCTCTGGCTGGCAGAAGCGGCGCATTTGCCCGTCATCTGGGCCACCCAGGTGCTGGAACAACTCACCAAAAAGGGCATCATCTCCCGGCCCGAATTCACCGATGCGGCCATGGGTGTGCGCGCCGAGTGCGTGATGCTCAACAAGGGTCCTTATGCGGTGGAGGCCGTGCATACGCTGAACGACATTCTCATCCGCATGCAGGCGCATCAACACAAAAAATTCAGTCGGTTACGTGCCCTGCATTGGGGTGCATCCACAGTATCGGCAAGTCAGTGACTGGAACTACCGCGCCGACGCTGGGTACGGCGGCTGCGGATTTGCCACAGGGTCAGCAACAGTCCCATCACCACATAGGAAATCACGGCGATAAACAGTACCAGCGGCGGATGCACGGCAACCAGGGCAACAGCCAGCACCACCAGAATGGCTAACGCAAAAGGCACCCGCCCATGCAGGTCGAAATCCTTGAAACTGCGGAAGCGGACATTACTGACCATCAACAGGCCCAACGCGTAGACCAGTCCCAGCGCCAGATATTCACTAATCTGCGTCAGCCAGGGGTAACCCTCCCCTACCGCCACCCAGACCAGACTAGCCAACACGGCCGCTGCCGTAGGTATGGGCAAACCCTGGAAGTAGCGCTTGGATGCGCTATGTATCTGGGTATTAAAGCGGGCCAGACGCAGGGCACCACAGGCGGTATAAACAAAGGCCCCCAGCCAGCCAAAATTGCCGAAATCCCGCAGCCCCCACAGAAACACCAAAATGGCCGGTGCCATACCAAAGGCAATCACATCCGCCAATGAATCATATTCCGCGCCGAACGCGCTTTCCGTATGGGTCATCCGTGCCACACGCCCATCCAGCCCATCGAGAATCATAGCGATGAAGATCACGATGGCCGCCACCCGGTAATGTCCGTTAATGGAAGCGATGATAGAGTAGAAACCCGCAAAAAGGCTGGCCGTAGTAAAGAGGTTGGGCAGGACATAAACGCCACGGCGCGGATATCTGGGATTCATGCCTGCTGCTGCACACCCAAGGTCGCAATATACTGGGCGCCCGAACGCACCCGCTCCCCTATAGCCACCAAAGGCTGGGCACTGAGCGGCAAGTAGGTATCCACCCGCGAACCAAAACGGATAAAGCCGAAGCGCTGGCCCGCGGTCACTACACTGTCCGCAGCGACATAGCAGACAATCCGCCGCGCGACCAAGCCCGCCACCTGCACAACAGTCACGTCACTACCATCACTCGCCTTGACCCAAAGGGCATTGCGTTCATTCTCCAGCGACGCCTTGTCAAGCGCCGCATTGAAGAATTTTCCCGGAAAATACCAGGTTTTTCGCACTTGCCCCCCGACCGGCATGCGATTGACATGCACATCAAAAACATTCATGAAAATGCTGATCTTGAGCGCGGGACGGGACAGATAAGGGTCTTCAACCTGCTCAACGGCGATCACCTTACCATCCGCCGGACACAGCACCGATCGCTCCGACAAGGCAGGCAAAGGTCGCCGCGGGTCGCGGAAAAACTGGAGGCTGAAGAGGAACAACAGATAGAAAGGCAATGCCCACCAGCCATTCGTAAATATCTGGAGCACGATGGCCACGCCCAGAAAGAGCGCGATAAAAGGCCAGCCCTCGCGCGCCAACAAAGGATAAGGATAGTCTGTTTTCATGCGCAGAGCGTATCAGGAGCCGGACAACGATAAAAGGGCAGAATCACCACAGGCGCATTGCTTTTTGCGCACAGCCATTCTGCCCCCTGCAGATTGTCGCCAATCCCTGTCGCGAACTCAGTTACGCGAGCGGTCCACGATCCGGCTCTGACCAATCCAGGTCATCATGGAACGCAGCTTGTTGCCCACCACCTCGATGGGATGCTCGGCACCTATCCGGCGCATGGCCTGCATGGTCGGCTTACCAGCCTGATTCTCCAGGATAAATTCTCTGGCGAACTGGCCATTCTGAATTTCTGTCAGAATCTTCTTCATTTCCGCCTTGGTATCCGCATTGACGACGCGCGGGCCGCGGGTCAGGTCGCCATATTCGGCGGTGTTGGAGATGGAATAGCGCATGTTGCTGATGCCGCCTTCGTACATGAGGTCGACGATCAGTTTCAACTCGTGCATACACTCAAAGTAGGCCATTTCCGGCGCATAGCCGGCTTCCACCAAGGTCTCAAAGCCCGCCTGCACCAGCGCCGTGGCGCCGCCACAAAGTACCGCTTGCTCACCGAAGAGGTCGGTTTCGGTCTCTTCCCGGAAGCTAGTCTCGATCACGCCAGCACGGGTGCCACCGTTGGCCTTGGCATAAGACAGGGCGATGTTGGTGGCATTGCCGCTGGCATCCTGATGTACTGCAATCAGGCTGGGCACGCCGCCGCCCTGGGTGTAGGTGGAACGCACCAGATGCCCCGGCCCCTTGGGCGCCACCAGGAAGCAGTCCAGATCGGCACGCGGATGAATCTGGCCAAAGTGGACGTTAAAGCCGTGGGCGAATACCAATGCCGCGCCCTGCTTGATGTTCGGTGCGATCTCATCGCGATACAGTGCGCTCTGACCTTCATCGGGGGTCAGGATCATGATCACATCGGCTGCTGCAACCGCTGTGGCGACTTCCTTGACTGCCAACCCGGCCTTACTGGCCTTTTCCCAGGAGGAGGAGTCCTTGCGCAGACCAACCACTACGCTCACGCCGGAATCCTTGAGATTCAACGCATGGGCGTGCCCCTGGGAACCGTAGCCGATGATGGCTACTTTCTTCTTCTGGATCAGAGCGAGATCGGCGTCGTTATCGTAAAAAACCTTCATGTGAAACCTCTTTATATAGTTAAGTTATTGCAAAACAACGTTTATTACTTATATCGCCTTGGCACCACGGCTGATGGCGCTGGCACCGCTGCGTACTACTTCAATGACCATACCGGGGTCCAGAGCATGGATAAAGGCATCCAGCTTCTCGCCAGTACCGGTCAGCTCCATGGTGTAGGAGCGGTCCGTCACATCAATGATGCGCCCCCGGAAAATATCCGACAGCCTTTTGACTTCCTCACGATCCGGCCCCACAGCATGGACCTTGATAAGCATCAGCTCCCGCTCAATATGTGGGCCCTCTGTCAGGTCCTGCACGCGAATGACCTCCACGAGCTTATTCAACTGCTTGAGGACCTGCTCCATGATCTCTTCGGAGCCACGGGTGGCCACGGTCATCCGCGAGATACTCGGATCGTGGGTCGGCGCGACGGTCATCGCTTCAATGTTATAACCACGCGCTGAGAACAGCCCTGCCACTCGTGACAAGGCGCCCGCTTCATTTTCCAGCAAGATAGAGATGATATGGCGCATGGGGGCTACACCAGAATCATTTCAGAGAGGGCCGCACCCGCGGGCACCATGGGGTAGACGTTTTCCTGCGGGTCCACCTGGAAGTCCATGAACACCATGCGATCTTTAAGGCGCAGTGCCTCACGGATCACCGGCTCCACATCGGCGGGCGTATCCGCGCGCAGGCCGATATGGCCGTAGGCTTCGGCCAATTTGACGAAGTCCGGCAGGGCATCCACATAACTCATGGCGTAACGATTCTCATAGAAGAACTCCTGCCACTGCCGCACCATCCCCAGATAATGATTGTTGAGACATGCCACCTTGACAGGCAAATGATGCTGCAGACAGGTGGACAACTCCTGAATATTCATCTGGATGCTGCCATCGCCCGTAATACAGACCACCGTCGAATCCGGTTCGGCGACCTGCGCGCCCATGGCCGCCGGGAGCCCGAAGCCCATGGTACCCAGTCCACCGCTGTTGACCCAACGCCGTGGCCGGTCGAAACCATAAAACTGCGCCGCCCACATCTGGTGCTGTCCCACATCCGAGGTAACGATGGCGTTACCTCCCGTCAGTTCATAAAGTTTCTGCACCACAAACTGCGGCTTGATGATGCGATCGTCCTGCTTGTAGTGCAGGCAACCACGCTGCCGCCATTCCTCAATTTGTGCCCACCACGCCTGCATCGCCTGGGGATCATTGCGCTGATCGCTCTCCGCCAGCACCTGATTCATCTCCAGCAGTACCTGCTGCAAATCGCCGACGACAGGCACATCCACCCGCACATTCTTGGAGATGGAGGACGGATCGACGTCCACATGCACAATCCGCGCGTGTGGCGCAAATTTGGCGAGGTTACCCGTGACGCGGTCGTCAAAACGCGCCCCCAGGGCCACCAGCACGTCACAGTGCTGCACCGCCATATTGGCTTCATAGGTGCCGTGCATGCCCAGCATTCCAAGGAACTGGCGATCCGATGCCGGATAAGCGCCCAGTCCCATGAGGGTATGGGTAATGGGTGCGCCCAGCGTGCGCACCAGTTTGCGCAATTCCGCGGAGGCGTTACCGAGGACAATACCGCCGCCGGTATAGAACATCGGCCGCTGCGCACTGGTAATGAGTTGCATGGCTTTACGCACCTGCCCAGGATGGCCTTTCACCGTCGGTTTGTAGGAGCGCAGACTGATTTTTTCCGGGTAGTGATAATGGGTTTTGTGGCTGGTAATGTCCCTGGGGATGTCTACCAGCACCGGTCCGGGCCGCCCCGTCGCCGCCAGATAAAAAGCCGTCTTCAGGGTGCTCGCCAGATCGCGGACATCCTTCACCAAAAAATTATGCTTCGTACAGGGGCGCGTAATACCTACCGTATCCACTTCCTGAAAGGCGTCATTGCCGATGAGCGCAACGGGCACCTGCCCGGTGATCACCACCATGGGCACCGAGTCCATATACGCCGTGGCAATACCGGTCACCGCATTGGTGGCACCCGGCCCGCTGGTGACCAGCGCCACACCCACCTTGCCGGTGACCCGGGAATAGGCATCCGCTGCATGCACCGCTGCTTGCTCATGGCGCACGAGGATGTGCCTGACGGCATCCTGCTGCGCCAGCTCGTCGTAAATGTAGAGCACAGCGCCGCCCGGATAGCCGAAAACATATTCTACACCTTCATCACGCAACGCACGGACTACAATCCCCGCACCCGTCAGCTCTTCTGTTTCCAGCTCGGGACTTGGGCGATCTTGCGTAGTCGTCGGGGACGTCATCGTCGTACTCCTCAGGGAATAAAGTATCAGCGCAGAAAGCTAGACATTTTTTGTGGCGAGGTCAAATAAAAATGCCTTGGCACATATGGATCGTCATCTATGGTACACCGCGGCACCCAGCTTTCTGGCCTAGTGGCTGTGCAGGGACTCCAGATAACCCCGTGCCTTGCTGACCAGCTCCTCGGGCAGCCCTCGCCGAGCCGCGATGACCAGCCCCATGGAACGCCCCGGCACCCCGATCTGCAGCTCATAGGTGGGTTCCAGCCGCTCCTGATCAAAGCGCATGGAGGCGTTACGCAGGCAGGAGTGGGTATCAGCAAAGGCCTTGAGCGGTGTGAGATGGGTGGTCACCATACCCCGCACCCCGCGTCCCGCCAGATGATCGAGCACCGCCATCGCCAGCGCCGCCCCCTCTTCCGGGTCGGTGCCGGTACCCAGCTCATCCAGCAGGATCAGCGTGTGGTCATCGGCTTCCGTGAGCAGTCTTTTGAGGACCTCTACATGCCCAGAATAGGTGGACAACGCAAAGGCTACACTCTGCGGGTCACCCATGTCGACAAAAATACGGGTAAAGTTACCGACCACGGCGCGCCCGTTTACCGGGATATGCAAGCCGCAATGGGCCATCACCGTGAGCAATCCAACCGTCTTCAGCGAGACACTCTTACCACCGGTGTTTGGTCCGGTCACCACCAGAATCGGGCACTCGGCATCAATATGCACGGAGAGCGGTTTGGGCTGCGGACCTCGCTTCTCCGCATAGGCGAGGAGCAGTTGCGGGTGATATGCCTCTTCCAGTACCAGCACCGGCTCATCCACCATCTCCGCCGCTTTGCCGTGCAGATGGATGGACAGTTGCGCACCCGCGATGGCCAGATCCAGCCAGGTGAGTGACTCCACCAGATGCTGCAGGCCGTTCAGACGCGCGCGCGCGGCATCACTGAGGGCGCGAAGGATGGCCTGGTTTTCCTGATCGATACGGCCAGCGAGCTTTTCCAGATGGTTATTGCCCGCCACCATCTCCATCGGCTCAACCAGAGTGCCGTGCCCACCCGGACCTGTGCCGCGCCGCACACCGCGAATATTGTCCACTGCCCCATCGGGCAAATGCACGCAGGCGCGCTGGCCGGACCAGTGGACCTTCGCTCCCGGCGCACGCAGATGCCCCTGCAGGGTTTTCTGAATCTGCTGGCGCTCCGTCTTCAGCTCACCATGCAACTGGCGCAGGGTATCATTACCATCTTCGCGCATACTGCCGTTGGGCATCAGAACAGCGTCAATCCGCGGCAGCAGGTCCGCTGCCGCGTCCAGATGCTCCGGTCCGGCGGGCAAAAGCGCGGGGCGCTTCTCCACATAAGGACGCAACTGCGCACCGACACGCAGCACCAGCGCGAGATTACGAAAGGCGGTGCCTGCCAGCGCAGCACCGGGAGAGGCCACCTGGCGGATGGCGGCTCGCACATCCGGCAGCTCCGGGAGGATCGGCCCCTCGCCCGACTCCAGACCAAAGCGGGCGGCGGTAATGGCCGCCTGCAACTGGCGGGCGACAGCCGGTGTGGGGGCGGGTGCAAGATTGCGCGCCGCATCGGCCCCAAAGGGCGTCGCGCAGAGTTTTTCGAGCAACCGGCGGATGCCCTCGAATTCCAGGGGCTTGAGGTCAGCTTCCATGGGTGTTCCTGATGGTTGGTTCGCCCAAGGGTACAAAAGGCCGGGCGATAATGCCAACCCAATCAGTTTTGGAAAATTTCCCGCCACCAGCGCTTGCGGCCTTCGGGCACCACAAACTCCCCCAAAGGTTCGGGGGGGTCCCGGGAGAGTATCCAGCCAGCCGGAACCACTTTTCCGCTGCTGCCACAAGACGCTCCCAAATTGTTGGGATCGTAAATCTTGATCAGTTGCGGATATTCAAAATCATCCACATAGACGATGCCGAGATATTTCTCTTTGTGGTCGTGATGCAACAGCACATCGATCGCGCCCAACACCTTGCGGAAGGTCGCCGCATCCAGCGGCGCCTGTGGAAAATTTACCCCGACGAAGTACACATACCAGCCATTATCCGACTGTTCCGCAAGGGTTTTCTGAAAATCGTCCCAGCGCGCCCAGTCCCGAATGCCGCGCAGCATCCCGTTGTATAACGTCATAAATTCCGACATCAGACCGCCTCCACAACGCCCTGAAAACTGACCAGCACCCGGCGGCTGACTGGCCGCAGCCGGTGTTCAAACAGAAAAACCCCCTGCCAGACCCCCAGCGCCGCCCGCCCCTCCCGCACCGGAATGATCAGACTATTCTGGGTCAGCGCACTGCGCAGGTGCGCCGACATATCATCCGGCCCTTCATTGCAATGACGAAAACCGGCATCACCATCGGGAACCAAGCGTGCAAAATAATCAAGAATATCTCTTTGCACATCCGGATCGGCGTTTTCCTGCAGCAACAGACTGGCTGAAGTGTGGGGGACGAAGAGATTCACCCATCCCTCCTTGGCACTCGCCTCCCGTAACCACTCCTGCAATTTCTGAGTGAGTTCATATAGTCCGCGCCCGCCATTGTTCATCTGCCATTCACCACTGTACTGCTTCATTCCCCTTCCTCCTGCTCAGCAGCCCCGGTCCCGGTGAAACGTGCCTTTCCTGCCCGCTTAACGCGCCGTCGTACCTGAAAAAAATCCCTTAGCAAAATCGCGGATGACGCCGCCAGTAAACCGCCCTGCGCTATGATACGGTGATTTAATCGATCATCTTCCAGCAGATGGTAAAGACTTTCCACCGCGCCCGCTTTGGGGTCGGTAGCACCATATACGAGCCGCCCTACCCGCGCATGCAGCAGTGCCCCCGCACACATCACACAGGGTTCCAGCGTGACATAGAGGGTCGTCCCAGTCAGCCGGTAGTTTTGCTGGGAGCGTGCCGCCAAACGCAACACGCGCACTTCTGCATGGGCGCTGGGGTCGTGTTCCTGCACCGGCATATTGTGCGCCGCCGCCAGCAGATGCCCGTCCGCATCCACCAGAACAGCCCCCACTGGCACCTCACCGTGCCCCGCCGCCCGCGCCGCGTAGTCCAGCGCCAGCGTCATCCACGCCACGTCCCGGGGATCAAAATCCGCTTCTGTCAATGTCATGGAACTCCTCAATTCACCTCACTAAAAGCCGGATGCTCTCGCAGCGCCACCGGATTCCGGGCGCATTGTAACAATTTCCGCTGCTGCCCGCCTTGACAGAATCGGGAATGCTACTAATTTCTCCCTCACTTGCCCAAAGACCTCGTACTTTGCGCAACTGTTGTTGCTTTTTTGCAAACCGCATTGATGTAATATTTGTCAGACTAAAAAAAAGGGAGTAAACGTGCTGCGCTTACCAAGTCCTCCTTTGCTCGGCCTGGATATTAGTCCGGACGCGGTAAAACTCGTTGAACTCTCGCAGTCCCGAGGGAAGCTTCGCGTCGAACACGCAGACTCCGAGACGCTTCCGCCAGGCGCCGTCAATGATCGCGACATCCAGGACGCTGAAGCGGTCAGGCGTGCGCTGCGCACCATTCTTGAACGATCCCGCATCCGGACCAAGGCCGTGGCGACCGCTTTGCCGGCCAATACGGCCATCGTCAAGGTCATATCGCTTCCGGGCGATTTGGATGAAGTGGCTATAGAAGAGCAGATTCGCTTTGAAAGTGGCCAGTACATTCCCTACAGCATTGATGCCGTCAATTTTGATTTCGCGGTGCTTGGGCCGGACGCCATCAGAAAAGGGTATAACCATATATTGCTGGTGGCGTGCAAAAAAGAAGCCGTCGAAGACCGCGCTGCGGTGCTTGAAGAGGCGGGCCTCAAGCCCAGAATTATTGACGTCAAGCCTTTTGCGCTCTGGTTATTGCATGAGCACCTCGCCAGAGTGTCTCCACAGGAACGCAACATCCCGGGCGGAGCGGTCGTCCTGGTGGAGATGGGTAGCGCCACCACGAATATTTACGTCTTTCAGGAAGGTCATCCGGTTTACTCCCGTGAACATAATTTTGGCCTCAGTCGTCTGATTGAAGAAATCCAGCGCCGCTATGGCCTCGACATCAACGACGCACAACGCATGGAGCGCTTCGGCGGATTACCGCCGGAATATGGGCGTGATGTGCTCAGCCCCTTTGCCCGGAGCATGGCACAGGAACTGTTTCGCTCCCTGGATTTCTTTCAGGCCAGCATGCCGGACATTCCGGCGGGATCGGTGCATCTCTTTGGTGTCGGAGCCCGGATTCCGCAACTTGCCGAACAATTGCGCCAGCTCGTGAACTTTCCGGTTTACGTGCCTGATCCTTTTGTGGGCATGGAAATGGCTCCTCAGATCAGTCGTCGCTTTATGGATGCAGACCGATCGTCTCTGGCTGTTGCCTGCGGGCTGGCGTTAAGGAGGATTCCGGCATGATCCGTATCAACCTACTGCCCTATCGGGAGGCCCAGCGCACCCGGCGCAGCCAGCTTTTGGCGCTAGCTCTCGTCGGCATCCTGTTGCTGGCCGCCCTGTTCTACTACGGTATTTACAGCATTTTCAGTGCGCGCGTCTCTGCTGAGCAGAAAAAAGTGCAATATCTGCAGAACGTCACCACCCAACTGGACAAAAAAATCGCGTCCATTGCCGACCTGCGTAAGAAACGTGATCAACTGCTCGCCCGTGAAGGCATCATCACCGACCTGCAAGACCAGCGGGATATGGTAGTGCGTCTCTTCAACACCCTGGCCAGCGTTACGCCCAACGGCGTGTTCCTGACCCACCTCAAACAGGTGGGCAACGCTATTACCGTCGACGGCTATTCCCAGGCGAATGATCAGGTCGCGGCATTTATGCGCAACATTGAAGCCTCAAAGATTTTTGAGAAGCCAGAACTGAATATCATCAGTAAATCCAGGCTAGGTAATGAAGAGGTGGGGCAATTCACGCTGCAGATGAGCATCCGTACGCCAACTGCCGCGAATAAAAGTGGCGCATCCGCGCAGAATAAGGATACACAGCCATGACCTTTGATGAATTCCGCAACCTGCAAATCGATGACGTCATCCGTTGGCCGGTCAAAACCAAGCTCATCGTCGTCGCCATCATCGTCCTGGTTCTCGGTATCCTGGCTTGGTTTGAGTTCATTTCACCAGAAAATAACCTGTACAATCAACTAAAAACCCAGGAAGGTAGCCTGAAGATCCAGGTGCGGCAAAAGCAAATGCTGGCCGCCTCCCTGCCCGCCTACCAGGCTCAGATCAGGGAGATGAATCGGCGTTTCCAGGACTTTCTGCAGCAGTTGCCCAATCGCACCCAGATCCCTTCTTTGCTGGATGATGTGACTCTGGCAGGACGCAGCCGCGGGCTGGACTTTGAACTCTTCCAGCCTACCGGCGAGGTCAACAAAAACTTCTACGCGAAGATACCGGTCAAGCTTAAAGTGGTTGGTACCTACAGTGATATCGGGCGCTTCGCCGCTGCGGTCGCCGCCATGCCCCGCATTGTCACCATCAACAATATCGACATTGCCCGGATGCCTGATGCGGGTGCAACCAATATCGCCAAGGCACAGGCCGCCCAGAAACTGGTGATGCAATGCACGGCAACTACTTATCACTATCTGGACGGCAGTGACAGTGCCGATGCTCAAAACAAGGACGGGGGCAAGCCATGAAACGCTCTCTCAGTATCATGATGATGCTTACCGGCATGGCGCTGCTGGGCGGTTGCTCGGACGCTGACAACCTCAGCCATCTTCAGGCTTTTGTCGCCGATGGCCCGAAAAGCAACACGCACATTACACCACTGCCCAAGCCCCCCGCCTACGCGCCAAAAGCTTATGAGAATCCGCTCAACCGTGACCCCTTCACGAGCTTCTCAGAGCTGCTGTTGCGCAAGGAAGCTGCTGCCGCCAGTAGCGGACCACGTCCCGCCAGTCATGGACCCGTCCAGCCGCTGGAAAAATACGCCCTTTCCAGCCTGAGCGTAACCGGCCTTGTCCGGGATAACCAGGGCAAGCTCTGGGCCGTAGTCCTTGCGCCGGATAAAAAAATCTATCGCGCGACGATCGGCAGCTACATTGGCACCCATAATGGTCGCATCGTGCGCATTGATGACGGCATGACGAAGCGGTCGGTCACCGTCGAACAATACATGCCCAACGCCTTCGGCGGATTTCAGAAAGAACAGACTGTTTTGCAGATGCAAAACGGCAACTGAACATGACTTGCCTAACCCCAAAGAATACAGAGGATAGCGAAAAGATGAGCACAGCATCCAATACCGTCCGCCACATCCGCAGTGTCACTGCAAGCCGGCAGTCCCGCCCTCCGGTACTGAGGCCAGCAACCATTGCCATCATCGCGGCAACGCTCTGCCTGAGCTCCGGCACCGCCTGGGCCGAGAGTCTGATCAGCAGCGTTACGCCAGTAGCGGATCAGCATGGTACGGTGTTCCTGATCCGCAGTGACAGCCGCCCTGCCTACGACGTGAACACCCTGAATGGCGGTTATCGGGTGCGCATCGACTTCAGTGACGCCCACTTCCTGGCCTCCGTGGGTACCGTCGCCGGCAGCGGCGCCGTGCAGAATGTGCTCACCGAAAATGTTGGTCATCACGCCCGCCTTGATCTGCTGCTGAAGTCACCGCAGGCGATCATGATGGAGCCGGCGCCCGGCGGTTATCGGCTTGCCCTGGTAGCCGATCAAAGTAAAGCCGCAACGGCACCAGCGTTGGCCATGGCGAGCATACCGACCAGCAGCACGACAGAGGTCCCCGTAACCTCTGCGCCGCCCGTGCCCGCCCCAGCCATCACTTCCGGCACACAAATCAACGATCTGAGTTTTACGCGTGGTAAGGACGGTGGTGGGGTTCTGAATCTTTCCATCTCCGGCCCGCAACCGCAGATGAACGTCACTCGTGAGAATGGCGCCCTCATCGTCGAGCTCAAAGACACGGGCATTCCGTCCAGCTATACTCACCGCTTCGGGGTCAGCCAGTTCGGCACCCCGGTTCAGTATGTGGACGGTTACCCGCTGGGGCGCAACACCCGGCTGGTGTTTGCCATTCACGGTCCTTACGAGTACTCGGCCTACCAACTGGGGCAACACACGTTGATTGATGTACATCCCAAAACCACTGAGGCAGACAGCAATCCCGACGCCGGTGCGCGCCTGAGTATGGACTTCCAGAACATCAGCGTGCGCGATGCCCTGCAGGTCATTGCCGACTTTACCCATCAGAATATAGTCGTCTCTAACAATGTGACCGGCAGTCTTTCCATCCGCCTCAAGAACGAGCCGTGGGAACAAGCCCTGCAAGTGATTCTGGAGTCTCAGGGTCTGGCGGTAAAACATATCGGCAACATTCTCTGGGTGGCTCCGGCCAACCAGATTACCAGTCAGGAAGAGGCGCAACTGAAGGCCGCTGCCAGTAAGCGCAAGCTCGAACCGCTGGAGACGGAACTGATCCAGATCAAATATGCAAAAGCCTCGCAGATTGCCTCGCTGCTGCAGGGTTTCGATCAAAACCAGCAACCCGGAGTTGCAGGGGCCGACAATGGCATGAGCATGAATCCCGCACAGAATGCCGCTCTGGCCAGTGCATTGGGCATTCCGAGCTCCAGCCTTATTGGCAACTCGTTGCTCGGTCCACGCGGCTCGGTAGCGGTAGTAACCCGCACCAACAGCTTGCTGGTCCGTGACACCCCGCAGGATATTACCAACATCAAAAACCTGATCACTAAAATCGATCGTCCGGTCCCGCAGGTACTGATTGAAGCGCGCATTGTGCAGATCACTACCAATGCCGCACAGTCCCTCGGTGTACAGTGGGGCGGAACCTATACCGGCGGCGGCGGCGGTGGCGTCGTCAACCTGTCGGGTACTGGTGGTACGGGGGTTACATCGACACAGGGTGGCTCCTACCCGATGTCTGGAACTTCCACCACCAGCGGAACCGGCTTCACCACCCCGGCACTGGTAAACCTGACGCCCTCCACCGCAGGCAGCGCCCTCGCGGGCACCAATCCAGCATCGCTGGGCTTTGCTCTGGGCACCGCCGCTGGCAATCGCATCCTGAATCTGCAATTACAGGCACTGCAAGCGAACAACCGCGCCAAGATTATCTCCAGCCCCAAAGTCCTCACCCAGGACAACGAAAAGGCGGTCATCGAACAGGGTCAGGAAATCCCCTATCAGCAATCCACCAGCAGCGGTGCAACGTCAGTATCCTTCAAGAAAGCGGTGCTCAGCCTGGACGTCACGCCGCACATCTCGCCCAACGGCAAGATTACCCTGGATGTGGATGCGCGTAATGACCAGCCCAACTACGCTCAGGCCCTGCCTTCCGGCATTCCCATTGATACCCAGCAGGTCAAAACCAAGCTGCTGGTTAATAATGGGCAGACGGTGGTCATCGGCGGCATTTACACCGACTCGACCACCCAGAACGAAACCGGTGTTCCATTGCTCAGGGATATTCCCCTACTGGGCTGGCTCTTCAAGAGCCATATCAACAATGTGGCGAAAACGGAATTGCTGGTTTTTCTGACCCCCAAGGTGATTGGCGGCGATGCCCCAGATGGCCTGGGGGGGTCACCTGGTAGCGCTAATCTCGGGCAATGACCAGAAGTATTATCCTCATCGGTCCCATGGGATCGGGTAAATCGACCATAGGGCGGCTTCTGGCCGCCCGTTTGCGCCTTCCTTATGTGGATAGCGACGCACTCATTGTCAGCCATACCGGTGTAGGTATACCCACTATTTTCGAGATTGAGGGGGAATCGGGTTTCCGCGAGCGGGAGCGCAAAATCATCGCCGATCTCTCCACCCGGAGTGAGCCGATCGTACTGGCCACCGGCGGCGGCGCCATACTCGACCCGGCTAATCGCCATCATTTGCGACGCATGGGCAGGGTCATCTATCTGGATGTTAGTGTCGACGAGCAGCTCAAACGTATCCGCCATGACCGCAACCGTCCCCTGCTGCAAAATACCGACCTCAATACACGGCTACAGACCCTTGCCGGGCAGCGTAATGCGCTTTATCAGGAGACCGCGCACTGGCGGGTACTGGGAGATGGTCTGCGCTCGGATCAGGTCTTGCGCCGGATACTGCGACATCTCCAACAGCGGGCGGGGCAAATCCCTACACGGGGATAGCCGGTCAAACAAGCTCAGAACGGCCGCAATGACGGCGGTGCACTTGCCTCAACGTAAAAGAACCACAACAATGGGGTATAAATCGGTCTATAAGAGTAAACATTATGCATAGTCTTCGCGTCGATCTGGGTCCGCGCAGTTACCCCATCCACATAAGCACCGGCATCCTCTCCGATCCGACTCTTTTCGCTCCCGCCCTGAGCAAAGGTCCGGTCGCGATTATCACGGACAGCAATGTCGCTCCACTCTATCTGGAGACGCTGCAAAAAACCCTGCAGAAACTCGAAAAAGACTTGCTGGTCATCATCCTGCCGGCCGGCGAGGAGAGCAAATCTCTCGCGAATATCCAAGAAATCACCGGGCGCCTGCTGAGCGCAGGTTACGGCCGTGGCTGCACCCTCTGCGCCC
>NZ_JAGDVS010000076.1 GCF_023255755.1 Acidithiobacillus sp.
AGGGCAATGTGGAATACCTCTACAACCCCGAACTCGCCACCAATCAGAACATCAATATGAAGATGGCCTCCGCCTGATTCAGTTTGACGCGCAAAATGACCCCGCCTCGCGCGGGGTTTTTTATGTTCGCAAGGAATCTATCCGGGCATGGAATACTTCAATCCACAAAAACCTCCCCTCGGGGCACATTTTTCGGGTATGCTTAAGCCCGCCCGCCACAACAGGCGATGGCTTTGTTCGTTTAAACAGGAGGATGACAGTGGACCCCAAGGCCCTCAATACCCGTTGCGTAGAACTTTTTCAGAACCCCGACGTGCGCCTGCGTATGTGGAATGCGCGGATGTTCTGGCAGGTTGGCGATCAGATGAATGTCGCGCCGACTGCGCTCACCAGCCCAAAAGTGGACACTTGTGAACTGGAAGTCATGCTTAGCGCCGCTGCACTGACCGATTCCCAGTGTGCCGCGGAACTGGACAAACGCGAACCCGGCCGTGCCGCCTTCATTCAGCGCCAGATTCGGGAAGGCATGCGGCCGCTTTTGCGTCCTGCGCAATAATCAGAGTTGCAGGCATCGCGCAGTTGCGGGCCTCAGCACAACAGGGGTGTGTTGCCAGCGTAACCCTCTTGTGCGGCGTCGTTGACCACAATGTGTACACGGCGAATGTCCCGGACCGGGGTGTTTGCCGCACCCCACGCAAATCACGCCCCATTGTTATCCGCCCTTTGGCAAGACCGACACGAGGCGCTATTCTTGCGCCATCAAGGCCGCCATTCGTCAGGGAACTGTTCCATGCCCAAAAAACCTGCCACGCCGCTGCAAACCCCCGATGGCAGCCGGCATATCCTGCTGCATTCCTGCTGCGCGCCCTGTGCCGGCCCCATCATGGATGATATCCGCGCGGCAGACATTGATTTCACTGTGCTCTTCTACAACCCCAACATTCATCCCCAGGCCGAGTACGAGTTGCGTAAGGAAGAAAATATCCGCTACGCCAGGCAACTGGGCGTCCCTTTCGTTGACCTCGACTATGACAAGGATAACTGGTTCAGCCGGGTGCAGGGACTGGAGTGGGAACCGGAGCGCGGCGAGCGTTGCAGCGCCTGTTTTGATATGCGCTTTGAGCGTTCCGCTCTCTATGCCGCCGAACACGGCTTCAGCCTCTTTTCCAGCACCCTCGGCATTTCCCGCTGGAAGGATATGGCCCAGATCAACGGCTGTGGAAAACGGGCTGCAGCGCGCCATGCGGGGTTACAGTACTGGGACTACAACTGGCGCAAGGGCGGCGGCAGCGCACGGATGATCGACATCGCCAGGCGCGAACAGTTTTACCAGCAGGAATACTGCGGCTGTGTCTATTCTCTGCGCGACAGCAATCAGCACCGGATCAGTCAGGGCCGCAGCAAAATCATCCGCGGCGTGAAGTTCTATGGCCGCGATGAGACCGGTCAGGGTCAGGGCGCCGACGCAGAAGCTACAGAGGCTACGGGCATCAAGAGCTCGTAGCGGTCTCCTGGCCCCAATAATTCCAGAACCGGGTAGCGCAGGGGCAGATCACGCGCTTTGCCCCACGCCGACAGGGCGCCGTAGGCCTTCCATGAGGCGATCGCCAGGTTGGCATTCACCCGCACTCGGGCAACGTGCTGTGCGGGCCATTGCCCGGCCTGCCAGCCCGTCGGTGCCGGGACACCAGCATTCACCAGATAACCCAGACGAGCCACCACTTCGGCATCTCCGCCACTGCCCTGCTCCCGTTCCAGCAGGGTGATCTCTGTATGACTACGCAGGTCTGCAGGAGCATCCTTGGCCATCTTTTCCCGGGTCTTGACCATCTGCCGGTAAGAACCCTGGAAAGGCTGGTAGACATAGCTCCGCGCCACCCCCATCTCCTCCGTCACCGTCGGGCTGTTAAAGACGCCCAGCCACCAGAGCGTCAGCAGCAGCATCGCCAGAAACACCAGAAAGGGCCCCAGCCAGCCACGCCGCCAGTCACGCCTGGGAGCTTGCCGCATCTCCGCCATCTTTACTCACCTCTGCCAGATATGACCAGGAAAAACCGGGACCAGGGTCCCACTTGCGACCGGGTGCAATGTCCGAATGCCCCACCATGCGCTCGGGGCCCATGGCCGGGAAAAGGCCCTGCAAGTCTTTCGCCAATGTCGCCAGACGCTGGTACTGGAGCGGCATGAACGCAGTGCCCTCGCTGCCTTCCAGTTCGACGCCGACACTGTAATCATTGCAAGCGGGGTGACATTGCCACTCGGACACTCCGGCGTGCCAGGCCCGCTGAAAAACCCCGACATGCTGCCATAAGGTGCCGTCTCGTTCGATGAAAAAGTGGGCGGAGACATGCAGGTTGCGCAAAGCATCAAAGTAAGGATGGCTATTAAAGTCCAAAGTCCCCATGAAAAAACGCTGCACGTCACCGCTGCCAAAGCCCTCAGGCGGCAGGCTGATAGCATGCACCACCAGCAGGTCCACCGCCGTGTTCGCCGGACGTTCGTCATGGTGGGGTGATGGCGCGCACTTTGCCTGACGATGCCAGCCCGCACCGTCCCAGACCGTCACGGCATCTCCTCCGGTGGCCGATCGGCCATCTCTGTCAGCCAGCGGTCCAGTGCATGCGCCCGCGCTTCCACCTGAATGGGGCGCTGGTAACGGCCATCCCGGAAAAGGAAAAGTGCGGGCAGATGATAGACATCAAACTCCTGAGTGATCCCCATATCGATCCCTGCGTCGACCTCCCAAACTTGCAGATCATCACGGGTGGCCTCGTAATCCGCCAGCAAATGGCGCCATATCCTGCAGGAATGACAGCCCGCAGAAGTAAAAAAAAGGATGATCAGTCCTCGGGTGGTCACCATGCGTTGCCAAAAACCCAACTCCGATACCGTTTCCATGAACTTCTCCTCAATCGCCTGACAGAGTACCGCTATTATTCAACGGCCAAAATAACTATCACCTAGCCAGACAGGCGGGCGGGAAAGCGCACGCGCTTGCGAATCAGGCAGCTAAAAAGCAACTCCAATTCCACGAGCAGCGGGGTGGGATGCATCGCCAAGGCGTGTTCCGCGCCAGCCGTTAGTCGCACTTGAATGGGCAGGCGCTGGCCATTTGCCCTGCCCGAGGCGATTTAACACACCCCTTTATTCCTCAAGCGAGGAGCTCACATTGTTTCCTCCAGACATTGAGAATGTCCTCAGGGAATTGGGGAAGAAGGGCATGGCGCCCTAGATCTGCGGATGCCGCCGCCCCTGAGGGTGTTGCAAACGGTTCAAGGCCGAGAGGTAGGCCTTGGCGCTGGCGATGACGATGTCGGTATCCGCCCCCTGACCATTCACGATGCGGCCATCCTGCTGCAAACGCACCGTGACCTCCCCTTGGGCGTCAGTGCCGGTCGTGATGGCATTGACCGAGTACAGCAATAATTGCGCGCCGCTCTCCGTCACGGCTTCGATGGCCTTGAAGGCGGCATCCACCGGCCCTCCGCCCACGGCCATGGCGGTCTTGGCCACACCTTCCACCAGGACCTCCACTGTCGCCTCCGGGCGTGTGCCCATCTCCGAACAAACGCGCAGGTAACCCAGGCGATAGCGTTCCGCCTGCTCCTCCTGGAGATCCTCATTGACGAGGGCCTGCAAGTCCTCATCGAAGATTTCCGCCTTGCGGTCGGCCAGCGCCTTGAAATGCGTGAAGACCGTGTCGAGGGTCTCCTTGTCCAGTTGAATACCCAGGGCCTCCAGGCGCGCCCGCACCGCCGCCCGACCCGAGAGCTTGCCCAGGGTCATGCGGTTGGCCGCCCAGCCCACGTCCTCGGCGCGCATGATCTCGTAGGTCTCCCGGTGCTTGAGGACACCGTCCTGATGGATACCTGACTCGTGGGCAAAGGCATTGGCCCCGACAATGGCCTTGTTGGGCTGAATCGGGAAACCGGTGATGGTGGACACCAGCTTGCTGGTGGGCACAATCTGGGTGGCGTCGATGCGGCTATCGCAGGAGAAGACATCAGCGCGGGTGCGCACCGCCATGACGATCTCCTCTAGGGCGGCATTGCCCGCGCGCTCGCCCAGACCATTGATCGTGCATTCCACCTGCCGGGCACCATGCAGCACCGCCGACAAGGAGTTGGCCACGGCCAAACCCAGGTCGTTGTGACAATGGACGGAAAAGACCGCCTGGTCAGCATTGGGCACTCGCGCGCGCAGGTTGGCGATAAGCTGCCCGAAGCGGTCCGGGAGGTTGTAACCCACCGTGTCCGGAATATTGATGGTACGCGCCCCGGCGTCGATCACCGCCTCGATGACCCGGCAGAGAAAGTCCTCTTCGGAACGCCCGGCATCCTCCGGCGAGAACTCCACGTCATCGCAATACCGCCGGGCGAGTTTCACCGCAGCTACCGCCCGTTCCAGCACCTCGTCAGGGGACATGCGCAATTTGGCCTGCATGTGTACCGGACTGGTGGCGATGAAGGTGTGGATGCGCCCCGCGGCGGCTCCGGCGATGGCTTCCCCGGCACGGCGGATATCCTCGTCCCGAGCGCGGGCCAAGGCGCAGATACGGCTGTCCTTCACCGCTGCGGCGATGGCTTGCACCGCCGCAAAATCGCCGTTGCTGGCGGCGGGAAAGCCCGCCTCGATGACATCCACGCGCAGGCGCTCCAGGGCCTTGGCGATGCGCAATTTTTCGTCGCGCGTCATGGCCGCGCCCGGCGACTGCTCGCCATCGCGCAAGGTGGTGTCGAAAATGATCAAGTGTTCTTTAGATGGACTCATGGATCACCCTTTCCAGATCGTTCGCAGTGATTGTACCGCGTTGGCGGGTTTTCACGAAGGACGCGCAGATCTCCCTCATTCAGCAGGCGCACGCTGCAGCCAGCGATACACCGTTCGCTCACTAATGCCCAAGGCATCCGCCACCCGGCGACGGTTACCCTGATAACGACGCAACAATTCGTCAAGGTTATCAGGGTGCTGGCCAGTCTTGCCGGTTTCAGAGCGTGCAGACCGTTCCGCCGCTGGCAGAGCAGCGTTGCGCGACACCCCGGAATCCAAATGCCGGAGCTGGATGATAGGGCCATCAGCCAGCGCCGCCGCTTTTTGCAACATATTACGCAGCTCGCGCACATTGCCGGGAAAATCGTAAGCACCGAGACGAATCTCCGCATCCTTGGATAGGCTCCAACTCCCGCCCCAGCTCTTACCGATGCGCTCCAGCAAAACTTCGGCGATACCCGCGATATCCTCGCGACGCTCGCGCAAAGGCGGCAAATCAATAGTGATGGCCGCCAACCGATAATAGAGATCTTCGCGAAAAGCCCGCTGCGCGGTCATCTCTAGCAAATTGCGATTGGTGGCAGCCACTACGCGCACATCCGCATGCAACGTTTCCGCCCCCCCCAGACGCCGGAAGCTACCCGTTTCCAGCACCCGCAAAAACTTAGCCTGCATGGCAAGTGGCAACTCGCCCACCTCATCCAGAAACAGGGTGCCGCCATGGGCCATCTCATAGAGCCCGCGCTTGCGCCCAAGACAGCCGGTAAAAGCGCCCCGCTCGTGACCCAGGATCTCGCTCTCAAAAAGGGTTTCCGGCAACGAAGCACAATCGACGGTAATAAAAGGACCATTCGCCCGCGCCGAGAACTGATGCACGGCGCTGGCTGCCAGCTCCTTACCCACTCCGCTCTCACCAAATAGCAGAATGCTGGCATCCGTCCGCCCTGCCATCTCTATATGGTGCAGACAGCGCATAAAGGCTGGTGAACGTCCTACCATACGCAACTCACCGCAGGTGATTTCCTCCTCCTGGTGCGGGAGGCGGATGATCTCCTCCCCAAGATAGGTGTTACCTTCCTGATCTTTAATAGCATGTCCGCGAATCCGCACATGCTCGGCATGATTCTGATGGTCATAATGAATGTGACGCACCTCATGGGCCTCCCCAGTGTTAAACACCGCTTGATGGGGACAATCTTCTCCACGCCTGTGACAAGGTACCGGGGAGTGATGGGAGATTTCGTGGCAGCACTTCCCAACCACCTCATCTGCATGCACACCATAGGCATCCTGATAAGCGCGGTTAGCGGCCATAATCCGATATTCACGATCGATAAGCACCATAGGGTTCTGCTGAATATCGAGCACACTACCGGCATTTAAGCCAAGTGGCATGTCGTTCTGGCTAGCCGTAGTTTCCGATTTTCCGGATCTAGTCTTTTTGCCGCGGTTTATCATAGTTAGCCTTTGATGTCGGGGTGGCCCACTTATTCAGTTCATTATTGCACCATTTGCCAATTCCATCTTATTATACCCATTATTTCAGTGATCGGATGCAAGAATATTCTTATACCGCCGAACAGTTATTTTTATTTATGGATTAGAGAGTCATGTTTTTCTTATTTATCATGACATGACATGACACGCTGGGCATGTCATTCACCATGAAACTGAAATATCAACAACTTTATTGCAATTTACTAACCTTATTATATACCAAGAATAACAATAGACTTCCACAAATAAAAACTAATATCCGGTGATGGCACGCTTTCTGCTCTAACAAACTCATCCATTTGCGGAGGAAGTTCCCATGTCAGGCATGTACATCATTTGTTTAAGTGGCGCGCGGGAGAAGCTGCAATTTGCGGCGATGGCAGCGTCTGTAGCGGCCGTATCAGGAACGGAGGTCGATGTCTTTGTGTCGATGAATGCGTTTCCCTACTTCATCAAAGGGCACCGTAAGGAAGCACCGAATGAGGGTGCCATGGGCAAAATCATGGCCGAGCGCAATGTGCCGCCGTTTTATCACATTTTTGAGCAGGCCGTGGAACTGGGAGATGCCAGGATATGGGCCTGCTCCATGGCCATGGATGTTATGGGGGTTAAGGAAAATGGCATGGAAGATATTGTCGCCGGTCCCATGGGACTCACCAAGTTTCTCAGCGATGCCGAAGGGGCGCAGATCCTTACCTTTTGAAGCAATAACCTGAATGACAAGCGCGAGCGAAGGAGTAGCAGATGAGTGAAAGAGTCGTAGATGCCCGCGGCAGTTTTTGTCCCGGACCTCTCATGGAGCTGATTTCCAACATGAAGATGATGAGTGTGGGCGACACCCTGGAATTGTTGTCCACCGATGCCGGTTCCGCCGCAGACGTGCCGGAGTGGATCAAGAAGGTCGGCCACGAAATGCTGGATACCGAACAGGATGGTGAAGGCACCTGGCATATCCGGGTCCGTAAAGCCAAGTAACGCAACGTCCAATAGTGCAGAGACAAATAAGGAGTGACA
Organism: Acidithiobacillus sp.; assembly: GCF_023255755.1. Taxonomy (GTDB): domain Bacteria; phylum Pseudomonadota; class Gammaproteobacteria; order Acidithiobacillales; family Acidithiobacillaceae; genus Acidithiobacillus. Next base: position 7,282 of record NZ_JAGDVS010000076.1, read on the forward strand.
TCATGAGAATTCTCGTCATCGGTGGGGGTATGGGAGGCACGATTTTTGCCAATCTTCTGGCCCGCCGTATTCAACATGAAATGAAAACTGGGAAGGCCCGCATCACCATGCTCTCGGCCAGTCACGAGCACGTCTATCAGCCTGGTTGGCTCTATGTTGCCATGGGGCGCGCGACCCCTGATGAACTGGTGCGCGAACAGGAAAGCCTGCTGGAACCAGGCATCGAGTTCCATGTCGACCCCGTTGAGGAGTTTCATCTCGCCGAGAATCACGTCAAATGCAAAAGCGGCAAGGTTCATGAGTATGACCTGATCGTCATCTCCACTGGCTCCCGCCCCCTGCCGGAGAAAATCCCCGGCCTCAAAGAGAATTCCATCAACTGCTATACGGCCGATGATGCGGTAAATTTCTTTAAGCAACTGTCGGACTTCAAGGGCGGTCGTATTGTGGTAACCGTGGGTTTGCCGCATAAGTGTCCGATGATTCCGCTGGAACTCACCTTCGCCATGCACGATTTCATTAAGGATCGTGGCCTGCTGGATAAAACCGAGTTCTACTACACCTATCCCATCGGTCGGGTCCATAGCCTGGAAAATGTGGCGAAGTGGGCGACACCGGAGTTTGACCGTATGGGGATCAAGTACGAAACGCTCTTCAATATGAAAGAAGTCGACGGCAAGAACGCCGAAGTGCTTAGTGAAGAAGGCGGTGCCGTCAAGTATGACCTGCTGGTGGCGGTGCCGCCGCACAAGGGCCAGGAAGTCATCGAAAAAAATGGTCTGGGCGAAAACGGCTGGATACCCACCAATCGCGCCTCCCTGCACATGGAAGGTGAACACGGCAAAAACGTCATTATCTTAGGCGACACCACCAACCTGCCTATCAGCAAGGCGGGCTCGACGGCCCATTTTGAGGCGGAGACGGCAGCAGAAAATGTCGCGGCAGTGATCAAGATAGGGCGACCGGTGCGCAGTTACGACGGCAAGGTCTTTTGCTTCATTGAAGCGGGCAAGGATCGCGCCACCTACGCCATGTTTGATTACCAAAATCCCCCGCAGCCCAAGGCACCAACCGGTGCGGTCCATGCCTTTAAGATGGCCTACAACAAGCTCTATTGGGCCAGTGCCCGTGGCTTACTCTAAAGGAGGTGATCTATGGCTGCCATAATGTCAGAAGCCACCCACGAAGAAGCGCTATCCAAAGCCCAGGAGGCCTTGGCGCGCCTGGTAGAAAACGGCGACCTGGAACGTATTGTGCACTTGGCGCGGCTCGCTGGGGCTGCCCAGGACTCCATGAGCGATGAAATAGTCGGACGGCTGGCGGGCATGGCCAGCGACGGACTCGATTTGCTAGACCGGGTCAATCGCAGCCAGATCGTCCATGCCCTGCCCACCGTCTCCGCACTGGTGGAAAATGGTGACCTTGAGCGTATCGTGCATCTGGCGCGCATGGTCGGTGCCGCGCAGGACTCCATGAGCGACGAAATGGTGACTAGGATGGCGGGCATGGCGAGCGACGCCATGTGTCTGCTCGACCGCGCCACCCGTACCGGCGTCATGGACCGTCTGCTAGCTGTGGCAGAAAAGATGGATCAGGAGCACATCCTGACCGACTTCCTCCGCTGTCTGGCCGGGGCTACTGAAGAAGCGGCCCAGACCCCGGCACCCAAGGGTGGTATCAGCGGACTCTGGGACCTCATGAAACAACCGGAAACCCAGCAGACCATCCAGTTCCTCATGCTGCTCGGCAAGCACTTTCGCTCCTGTCGCCTCAAACACTGAGGTCCCACCTCAAACATTCCTTTTTAAAAGCGTTTTACTCGCCCTGCTTGTAGCCCCCTGCTCTTCCGGGGGCTTTTTTCTGTGGTCACAGCAAATTCATTGCATCGATGATGATCAAACTTACGTAAATTTTTTTGTATGTTTTTCATAAGTTTGGGCGTTTATAGCTTATAGAGGCGGTACAGAAGTACGCATACTTGTCGGCAGAACATCTGGCGCCTTACGCAAAGAGCCTTCGTACTGACGAAAGTCCTGCCAACGTCACAATATTGACAACGTATATTGTTGGGGAATTGAAGAAGGCTGGGTAATTCTTTGATTAATTGGTCGGGGCGAGAGGATTTGAACCTCCGACCACCTGAACCCCATTCAGGTG
>NZ_JAGDVS010000095.1 GCF_023255755.1 Acidithiobacillus sp.
GACGCGGACCGCAAGCATCTGACGCCGCTGGAGGTGGATCGTCTGCTCCAGGTCGCCAAGGACAACACCCGGACGGGGATACGGGACCGTTGTCTGATCTTCCTGATGTTCCGCCATGGCCTGCGGGTGACAGAGGCCTGCGCCATGCGTCTGGACCAGGTGGATCTGGACAGCCGGATTCTCCATGTCGAACGCCTCAAGGGCGGATTGTCCACGACCCAGCCCCTCCGGGCCGAAGAACTCCGGATGCTGAAAAACTGGCTGCAGGAGCGGTCCCGCTGGTTGCGGCAGTGGGACCGGGGGAAAAGCCGCTCAGGAACGATGCACCTGGACCGTCAGGCGCTGTTTCTGAGTACCCGAGGCGCTGCCCTCTCCCGCAAGACCTTCTGGGCTTTGTTGCGGCGCTATGGCGAGGACGCGGGGCTCTCTTTGCCACCCCACCCGCATATGCTGCGTCATGCCTGCGGTTTCGCGCTGGCTGACCAGGGCGCGGATACCCGGCTGATTCAGGACTATCTGGGGCACCGGAATATCCAGCATACCGTGCGCTATACCGCCACCAACGCCCAGCGCTTTGAAAAATTGTGGCGATGATGCCTTGCTGGTATAAAAGACACAAGACAACACATCAAATACAGGTGCGCACATGGCTAAAGTCAACATATCTGAAGCGGCGAGAATGGCTGGAAAGAGCCGATCACATCTCTACGAAAAATATATAAATACTGGAGTTATCACCGTAGAATCAGACCGTGATGGGAGAAAGGTTATTGATACATCTGAGTTGCTTAGGGTATTCGGTACGCTCCATTTTGACGACAACAAAAAAGATGTACACGAGATCACCGAAGTACATTCAGAGGGCAAAGATAAAGACATGATCGTCAGCGCCTTACAATCTGAAAATGAAGTGCTGCGTGAATATCTGAGAGCCAAAGAGGAAGAAGTAATCTGGTTGCGTGACCAGGTTAGTAAAACAACAGCCCTGCTAACGCACCAAGAGGATAATCTCGGACCAACGCAAACAAAACGCTGGTGGTGGCCATGGTAAATATTTATAGTTGTACATATGATTTTTGAATGGGATGAAGCCAAGCGTCTTATCAATCTTGAAAAACATGGGATTGATTTTGTCGACGCACCTAAAATGTGGGCTGGCCCCATGCTGGTGGCGGAAGACACCAGACGGGAATATGGCGAACCGCGTTATGTCGGGATGGGTCACATAGAGGGCCGGTTGATGGTTATTGTTCATACCCACCGGAGCCCAAACATTGTTCGTGTCATCTCATTGCGAAAGGCTAACAGCCGGGAGGTTCACGCATATGAAAGTTCAACAAGTGGATAAGCCTGTAATCACAAAGATCACAGGGGATAGTCAGGCAGATTCACAAACCGACTGGAAGCGAGTAGATGCGTTGAAAGACGAGGATATCGACTACAGTGATGTGCCTGAACTTGGAGCTAGTTTCTGGGAAACGGCAAAAGTCTTGGACCATGGCGCTAAGAAGCCGATCACGATCCGGATCGATCAAGATGTGATCACATGGTTCAAGTCTCGCGGCGGGCGGTATCAGGTTCTAATGAACAAAGTTCTACGCAGCTATATGGAAAATTTGGATAAGCATGACCAGACTCGTTAGATGGCGTTCCTGCCATGACTAATCATCTTCGGCCAGATCGACATATCCAGAGGGACTTTTTTATTGCCGACATTTTGGATGCGGCACCCAAGGATGACATGGCAAGCATGGAGCATCCCATTTTCGCTCTTCGTGCCGGCGACAAAAGAATTCGCTACTACGAACGTGGAAATTACAAGGTTGAGATACAACCAGGGCCATACGGCTGTGCCACTATTCATGATAAAGACGTTTGGATCTATTGCATAAGCCAACTGATGGAAGCTGTTAACAGAGGTAGGGATGATATAAGCCGAACGGTGAGGTTTGTGGCTTACGATTTTCTAGTCACAACGAATCGCCCTGTTGCTGGAGTTGGGTATGATCGAATGGCCGACGCCTTGCGTAGATTGAGTGGTACTCGTATTGAAACGAACATAGAAACAGACGGGAAGCGTGAGCGTTCTGGGTTTGGGTTGATTGACTCCTGGAAAGTTGTTGAGCGGAGGAAAGATCATAGAATGGCTGCAGTAGAAGTTACCCTTCCTGATTGGTTATTCAGGTCGGTTAAAGCGCGCCATGTACTGACCATTGACCGAGATTACTTTCGGCTACGCAAGCCGTTAGACAGGCGCATATATGAGATAGCCAGGAAGCATTGCGGTAGCCAATCACGGTGGCGCGCGACGGTTAGCACTCTGCATGAAAAAAGTGGCAGTACAGCTACGTTGCGGGAATTTCGGAGGCTGCTGAAATGCCTTGCGGATTCCGATGAGTTGCCAGGCTATCGAGTGATGTTTAACGATGACGGTGATGCCATCACTTTTTATCCAAAATCAGGCATGAGAAGCGCGATGGCGCAAGTGCAAGATCTCCTCAAAAGGCCTAGAAAATAGGCGATCAGGGTTGTGGATAATTTTCTCAAATCTGTGGATAGACACGTACCTTTACCCACGCAAATCTGTGGATAGACACGTACCTTTACCCACGCATTCAACGTACGTTTACCCACAGCAACACCCCTACAGGCCAATAACCATAAGGCTTCCAGAAACCGTAACGCGCGCGCGCGGTTTTAACTTAAAAAAAAGCTTTTAACGTCTCTGACGGTGGAAAAGCCAAAACCGAAATGACTGGCAGGCAATGATAATGAGCGCCCACTTGCCGCCTACGGCGCCGGGCGCAAACATCCCCGGCGGCTCCCCCCGCCAATTTTCCAAAAAGTGGGGGAATTTGGCGTAGAACGCGTTTTTAGTGGCTGGGTGATGGAAATGTACCAGAATGAAATTTGCGCCTGTTCTATGGCCGTTTATGGGCCTTTACGACGGGTTTTTGAAAGAGGCTTCTACCCCAACGTAATGGTTGAGGGATATTTGGGGGTTTTGTTACGCAGTAACAATGCAGTATAATTACGTTACTGCGTAACCTATTCAGGAGAGAAACCTATGCCGAAAACCGCTGCTGAACGCCAGGCCGCCTATCGCGCCAGACGGCCCTTTGCGGGTACTGACAACAACGGAGAACGCCGAATCAACACCTGGGTGAATACGGGGACGTATTTGGCCCTGAAAAGGCTGTCCAGGCATAACGGGGTGACCATGCGCGAGATACTGGAGCAGATCGTGATGGCGGAGGATGCCCGCGTGACATCGGGTATGGATGACGACGCGTTGGAAGTCTATATGCAAAATGTTACGCCGTAACGAATAGCGTTATTCTGAAGGTCATCTCCTATTGGGGAGGGCGTCATTTTGGCTATGGGCTGATACGAGTGAGCGCGCGGCAGACCGTTACGGCGTAACAATGTGGGCAGAGGCCTTCATTCCGGGGATTTCAGAGACGGATGCATTTCCCAAAGGTTCACGGGGTTTCCCTTAGGGCCTTTGATACAGCGTGGTGCGTGTATCTGGTGGCTGTTTGCCAGGATCTGGATGATCCCACCGACCCGTGCGGTGCTGAGATGCATCTGCTTGCTGATTGCCGCCACGGTCATGGGTGTTGCGTGGAGACACTGAAGAATGCGGTCGCAGTCCTGTCAATCAGCGTCCAAATTTGAACAGGTGTCAGCGTCGAAATTTGAACAGGGTTAGAGGGGGAGACTGCACCGTTTTTTGTATCGGTACGAGTCGTTTCCGGTTTCGAGGATGTCGCAGTGATGGGTGAGACGGTCGAGCAGTGCGGTGGTCATCTTGGCATCACCAAAGACCTGGACCCATTCCCCGAAGGAGAGGTTGGTGGTGACGATCAGGGCGGTCTGTTCGTAGAGTTTGCTGATCAGGTGGAAGAGCAAGGCGCCGCCGGACTCAGAGAAGGGCAAGTAGCCCAGCTCATCAAGGACGACGAGGTCCATATTTAACAAGGTTTTCACCATGCGACCACTGTGGCCACGGACCTTTTCCTGTTCCAGTTGGTTGACGAGATCGACCACATTGAACCAGCGCACCCGATGGCCTTGGTAGATGGCTGCGTGGCCGAGGGCCAGTGCCAGATGGGTTTTCCCGGTCCCTGTACCACCGACGAAGATGATATTGTGGGCAGCGCCCAGATAATGGCCATCGGCCAGACGCAGTAACGCATTTTTGTCTACGGGACTTTCGCCAAAGTCGAAGTCATCCAGATTACGCTGTGCGGGGAAGCGCGCGGTACGCATCTGGTAGCGGAGGCTGCGATTGGCGCGTTCCTGACTTTCCGCAGCGATGAGCTTGGCCAGCCAAACCTCTGGATCCTGTGGGGGGCGCTGATCCAGCCAGTCCTCCACGGCCATGGCCATGCCGTAGAGATGCAGGGCGCGCAGGGATTGCAGCAGCTCAGTGGACATTGGCATTCCCTCGGAGCTGATCGTAGCGGGCACAGTCGGCCCGGGGTTCTTCCCGCAGGCGCAGGGCCTCTGGGGTGCACAAGGGTGCAGGAGGTAGAGGATTCGCCAAGCGATGCATGAGGTTGAGTACGACCGCTGCATTCACGATGCTCTGCTCCAGAGCCATGGCGCAGGCAGTTTCCAGATTATCGATACCGTATTCCCGGGCAGTCAGGAGGACATCGACAAACTCGCGATCACCCCGGGGTTTGCTTTGCAGCCGTTGGCGCAGCAAGGTGATTGCCCGCGGCAGATCCTGGAACGGACGGCCGTTGCGTAAGGCGCCGGGCTTGCGCTCCAGCACATCCAGGTAATGGGTAACATCCGTAATGGTCTGATCCCGCCCCATACGCCGTCGGTGGGTGGCTACCACCTGGCCTTCCTGCAGAACCAGAATCCGATCCACGTAACGGCGCACGTGCAGGTACTGCCCGGCATATTGGGCAGGGACGCTGTATTGGTTCCGATCCACGGTCACCAAACAAGTCTTTGCCACCCGTACTCGATCCTCAGCATACCCGTCGAAGGTGGCCTGAAAGGGACGAAGGTGGCCCTTCTCCTCCTGGAACACGTCCCAGATGGTTCGTTCCTTCTGTTCCGGGTGGGCATGGCTCTGAGCGCGCTCCAAACAGCGCTGCCAAAGCCAGGCATTGAGCTGGTCATGATCATCGAAGCGCAGGGTCGGGGTGAAGAACCACTCGCGTATGTTACCGACCTGATTCTCTACTTGCCCCTTCTCCCAACCGGCAGCGACACTGCAAGCCGTGGGATCGATCAGGTAGTGGTTCATCATGGCCAGGAATCGATGATTGAACTCCCGGTCCCGTCCCTTGACTGGCTTGCGGTACACGACGTTAACGATGGTCTTGGGGTTGTCATAGATACCCCGCTGCGGCACCCCTGCAAAAGCTTCAAAAGCCTCCTGGTGGGCCGCAAAAACCATCTCCTGGGTCTCTCTGGGGTAGGCACGGACAAAAGACATCCGGCTGTACGTGAGGCGAAAGTGCGCCACCTTCAAAGAGTGCGTCACGCCTCCCAGAATAACGGTCTCGGTGCTCCAGTCGAACTGGTAGGCCTCACCGGGAAGGAATACCAGGGGGATATACGCTTTTTGCACACCCGGATGCGCCACGGCCTTCCAGTGCTTTACCCATCGTTGCACACTGTCATAGGCCCCGGTGTACCCCTCCTTGCGCAGGTCCTCACAGAGCCGACGCGCCGTTCGGCGTTGCTTGCGAGGTAGGTGAGCTTCTGTTTCTACCCACTTTTGCAGAATCGCCTCATGCGGTCCCAGTTGTGGCTTCGCCTGGGGTTTGCGGACGTACTTGGGTACGTCCGCATCATAGTTCAGGTATTTGTATACCGTGTTGCGAGACATGTGCACTTCTTGGGCGATCTCACTGACGGTTTTCTTCCTGACGTGATACAGCAAACGGATCTTCGCGATAGTTTCCATACAAAGCACTCCAGGTTCCTCCGGGCCAAATCCCGGTAGGGTAGCAGGTGTTCAGTTTTCGACGCTGTTTTCCACCTCAACCTGTTCACTTTTGCACGCTGATTAACACCCGGAGTCTTCTCAGACCCGTAAACGGGAGCTCGCCGCTTATCTCTTGCAATGGCAATCGCATATTCTGCGGGCGTCCAGGTCGAGAATAGATCAGGGGAACACCCTCACCGGAAAATTGTTGGTAGCGGTCACCATCAGACCCAATGGGGACGTTTCCCAACTCCAGGTTATCAAAGGCAATTCCGATGGGTCTTTGGCCCTTTTGGTCCGCTCCATTATTCTGTTGGCTGCACCCTTCCCCGCGCTCCCCTCCGCCTGGCAGGCCCCGCCTCAGGATCTTCGGATCGTGCGCACCTGGAGTTTTCAGTGAGCTGTTAGGCGTCAAAGAGTGGTTTCTGGTGGCGTTTTTTGCTGAGTTGGGCACATTTTGGGCGAAGGGGCCAAATCTGCCCCATTCAAAGGCCAAAAGCCAGTATGAATAATGGCTTTATTACCAGTTAGACCAGCTGATTATCAATCCGGGGATCTGCTTTTCATTAATTTTTACAGGCAATCTATCATAATATTTTGTCTTTATTTTATGCCCGCGTGAATATTTGTCCAGATATACTCTGGAGATATATTTTTTTCTGTCCACCATGAATCAAAGGCGCATTTTTTTATCTCAACAGGTTGAGATAGATTTCCCCAACCAGTTATTTCTGGGGATAAAATAGGTATTTGAAAAGCCTTGTTTTGAGGTCTGCATAAAATAACTAGCGTAGTATCTCCTACTTTTGAGTGATAAATGCATCCAATAGTGATCGTGTCTGCTAGGATTGGGGTTACTGTTATTTTCTTTAGAAGATCTTTGTTTATAACTACTGGAGCAAACTCGCTCAAATCTTCTATGTTTGTGTTCCAATAATGAACTACGCTAGGAGATATATGCGTAAATTCTAATCCTAAATAATTTGAAAGGATCTCTTTTTTTTCTAAAGATAGCCTGTTTGGAGTGCCACCTAACCATCCAGAGAGTCCGCCGGGGTCAAGTTGCAGGGCTTTCGCTATACCAGATAATTTCTCGCTACGCAGAGCAATAATAGCCTTTGCAGCTAATCGAAACTGCTCATCTTCATTTACGCTTTGTTTTTTGTATGACATGCCGATCAATTAAAAATGGCCGCTGTCATTGTGGCAGCGGCCATTTTTTGCTGATTAACTAATCAGAATCCAGCCTGGAACTGCAACATCAGTGTGTTGTAGGCCATGCCGTTGATAGGAGCACCATTGGCGCCGAATACACCTCCCATTGTTCCTGTTCCGAACTTACCTTGACGTGCAGTTGGGATGATGTAATTCAACTGTATTTCTGCAGCGTGCTGGTTGTTTGGATTGACGAAATAGTTCAATCCAACCGTCGTGTTGTCGATCTTCGCATCATATCCAGTATGGTTATTGATGCTGAAGGAATCGAAGCGTACCGCAGGTTCAATATCTAACCATGATGGCGTTAGCGTCATCTGATGCAGGTTTACACCTAAACCTACGTTCCAGTCAGTAGCCAGCATACCGTTGTTATTGTAACCGTTAACACCAAAACTACGCCCGGAGGTCATGTTGGTATAAGAAGCCACATAGTGAATACCCATCAAGCCGCCATGCACGCCGACGTTCCAAGTGTAAATGGCTGTGCGCGACAAGCCGTCGGGTGGGATAGGGCTTCCGTTAGGTGTAGAACCAAGGCTCATGCGCGATCCGCTCAACTCAGCCTTCAGCAACGGCCCCATGAAGTCATAACCCAAACGGGCAAAGGCGATGTAATTACCGCTGCCATTCAAATAACCGCCCTGGCCGCTTCCGAACGGCATGGAGCCGTTTGCAGTCCAGTTATAAGCGTTGTAAGCATCTAGAGACGTGTCATCAGCCAAACCTACTGCGTAGCTTACACCTGTTCCCATCACGTCATTGGCATGGATCATAGCGCCTGCAGACCGACCGGGAAGTAAGGACTGAGCCATGCTACGGAATACGAAAGGCAACTCATTACCTGCCTTGCTCACATATTCGTTACCCACAGGTAACTTGAACTTACCAACTTCTAGTTGAGCAAAAGGTACAGGCGCATAATTCAACCAAGCGTTGATGATTGAGGCATTGCCGCTATTACCGAGGCCGTCATTCAACATATTGCCACCAGGATAATAGGTGTTGCCAGTGATCGCAGCATTATCCCAGCCCGCTTCAATGTTGTACGTTACACCAGGAACTGCTTCACCCTTGACGCCCAAGCGAATACGATTGGCGCCGAAAACCAAACCATTCGATCCTGAGGCGGATCCGTTCGTTGATGTTCCCCACTGCTGGGCACCAGTGATCTGAGCGTAACCATACAGAATGGGGCCAGTATCATCATTGTTATTTGCGGGCGCGAACACGCCGTTCGTAGACGCAAAAGCCATCCCGGGAACTACAAAAGCCGCTGCTACTGCCAAAGCAATTAAATTCTTTTTCATTTGATACTCCTCCTGAAACAAGTTAGAGGCTTGGCTTCACACTACAAAGCACGAAAGTGTGTTTTTTTGCCTACCTCATGTGGAAAGGATACAACAATATCAGGAAATCGCAAGGCACAATAATGGAAAGCTTAGCGAAACTAGAAAAAGCACGGGCCAGACAACAGCGTCCGGCCCGTGAGGAGGAGTCTGACCATGAAAAAATCAGATTCGTTAGTAATCGTAGGTCGGTTCGGCACGGGATGCAAGAACAGTCCGGGGGTTGTTGTTTTGTAATCAACAAGGGGAAATTTAGTTTTGTCGCTCGCAGATTTTGAAGCATGGACGGAGAGCCATTGTCATTTGCTGGTTGATTCCGTGTTCAGATACGGGAACTCCCATGACTAAAAACGATAATAATTACATCTGAACGACCAATGTATTTATGAAAAAACGCCGGGGAAGCCCCGGCAGAATAATCCGCAAAACAACCTGTCGCATTACGCAGCAGATCAGTGACCGATTCTAGCACAAACCTGCGAGATGAAGGAGAGGCGGCCTTATCAAGCAAGGTTATTCCGCGTATTCCATGTAAAACTCAACAAAATAGACACAATGCGCCATTCTGTCTCGTGGGCGTTTTTCTCTCTGTCGCTAATGTCCTGATTCTCCTCATACCCGGCAAGCCGAAAAACCGGGTATTATGAGACATTACAAACGCTGTGGAGATTTTGCCCGTGTCCGAACCCCGAAAACGTGCCCCCCGAACCCCTAAAACTCCCAAGAAGGCGCCCGAGCAGCTGGGCTTTTTTGAACCCGCCCCGGAAGTCCTGGATGCTGTGGCCACGGCCGAGCCTCTGCTCCCGGAATCGGTACCCGAAGCCCCTTCTCCCGTCGTGAATACCCCGGCCCGCCGTCGGGCAGCGGCAGACGCGGAC
>NZ_JAGDVS010000135.1 GCF_023255755.1 Acidithiobacillus sp.
GGACCAGATCAGACGTGGCAATGGGGAGGCTCCACGTCTTCGCCCGCTTCCAGGCACGCCATCCAGGTATCGGCCTCTTCCTGCGTGACATGAAGCCCCGTGTCCTGATAGGCCTCCCAGGCCTGAATACCTTCCTGCCGCAACGCTTCCTGCTGCTCTTCCCTCTCCACAAACTGGCGGATCGCTTCTTTCATGAGCCAGTGCATAGAACGGTGACGGGCGTCGCCCAGACGCTGGATACGCGCCTTCATTTCGATATCTATCTTAACCGCCATGGGTACGGTAGGGGGAACGGATGTGGACATGATCAAGCTCTCCGAGGTATTTATTAGTATTAATATATTATACCTATTCAACCATCATGAAAATCCACCTGCGTGGGATTTGATCCGGTCTTTCCTCACAAACCACCGTTTTCGAGAGTCTTCAGATGGTGGTGATTGTTGCACAGTAAATCAAAGGGTTGAAATTCTCGAAAACCATTCTCAAAAGACTGCTTCGGTTTACAGCCATGGTGACGAATTTCGAGAACATGATGGTCAGCCCGCTGGACGACTGCTTACGCTGCCCTGCCGCCATTGAGACTAGAACCGACCCGTACACAAGCCATCGGGTTACTTTGACGTTCTCTGCCATGATTGGTCATCACGAGGCAGGCTTCCCTCTGGATCATGCACACGCAATGCGGATGGCGGAAGAGCGCTGGAATTGAAAACTACCAGATTGATGCCACCGACGTGAAGCATCGAAGGATACAAAATGCCATCGGCATTTTCATCCAGCGCTAAATCACCCAATACCCAGCTCGCTGGCTCCACTTTTTCGTCAAAAGCGAGTTTTCGCCAATTACAGGCGTACTCAGCCCACAGAGGGTGCCAGTTACCCGCCTTGTACCCGGCAGAAAAATCAACCACCCGCAATCGAGTAACCAGAAACAAGGCCAGTGTCCCAGGGGGTAATAAACGCGCATCCTGCTGATATTCTGCAAGGGCGGTTTCGGCGCTTCGCGAAAGATATAGCGCTTCCAAGCCCGGTCGATTGAATCGCCCACCTTTAGCCACCGCGCCGGCTCCTGACGTCGGTGCGTGCGACCAGCGCGGAACGATGAAGCGATAGAAGACTTCATCGTCGCCAATATCCCGCAGAATCATCCAGTCGCGCCGCCCGCGATGGATTCAATGTAGTCGATGACGACTTGCGCCTTACCCTGCCGTACTAACGTATCGGGAGTCAGGTAGTCGAAGTCCGGTAAGGGTTCATTCATAAACCAGAAGATGGCTTGGTTGCGGTCACCATCTGCCACGCACTCTGCTGCTGCCAGGACGCGCACGACTTCACGCAGATAGTGTTGCAGATCTTCATTCTGCGGGCGCGCTGTCGGGGTGTTGCGACTGACGCGCGCACGTTCGGCCACGCTCTGAATTTGCAAGCCCAGAGCGCGCCCGACGCGACGGGGAGACAAATAGGCGTGATCTGGCTCTCGGAAAGTTTCGGCAAGGCTGTTTGTAGGGGCGAGGACTGCGTGCATATAAGCTCCAATAGAGAGGTGTCACCTACGGTATGCACGAATTATGCACGTAATTTGATATGTTGCCAATCCATTTCCTGTTGGCAATCTTGTCAGATAGATCGCCCATCCGGTCAGGGCGCCTGTCTTTTCCTTCAGATACTGATGGCGATCGTAATTAATGTTACGGCCCGACCCTCACTAAGCGCATGGCTTAGAACTCGTCTTCTGACGTCTTTGGTCACGCTAGGGGGGGCGGTGCAAGCTCAGTTTCCAGCGGTCCATGAGGCCGGATAAGGTTGATACTGAACGGCGTTGACAAGCGACGCGCTACGGCTTGCAAAATGAGTTATGATTAAAACGTTCCGCCACAAAGGCCTCGAAGCGTCTTACCCGCACAGGCAGCAAAGCGGGAAACCAGCCGTCACACGCTGCCAAGTTATGGGTGCTTCTCACTACATTGGATGCAGCAGAGGTCCCGGAGTAAATGAAATGCGCCGGGGTGGCGCCTACATAAAGAGAACTAACGTCTGAATTCACTGGCCTGGGCGGTTTTATGCGCAAGCTTGGTGAAATGATGGGTTAAGCAATTGCATAGCCAGATGCCTTGAGGTCTTTGATGATGCTATACGCAACCTCCTCGATGCTATTTGCAAATTTTTTATAAATCATTCCGCTTACGTCGCCAGGCAATGAAACATCGCCTGTGTAAAGGCAGCAAACTCTTGATCTGCCCAGTTTACCAATAAAATATCCGAACTCAAAAATTACATTCGGCCTTGCTCTGTACTCTTTCTGTCTCGCATCGTCGTCCTTGCTCTCATCGGCCTTGATGTAAGAAATTTCATCTGGTGTTAGCAATATAAATGCATAACCAACGTCACTGTATTTTTCGAATTTTTCAATGATTGTTAACCCTTCATCGGCCTGCCTGTGCAAAACCACTGGCGCCAAGCCAATTTCATGCAAAAACACTTCGAGATTAGTTTTTGCAATTTCATCGTGCCCATGAACCACAAATACGTTATTTGTCTTTGCGGGAGGTCGATGTGGTATATTTTCCTGAGTAGCCATCGGAGCGGCGGCATTGGTTAATGGTATCAATTAAAGTCGCTCAATAATTGAGTCTACCCGATGGATTTTCTGGTCTATGTCTTTGTATAGTCCTGCAATTTTTTCGCCAAGCGATGACTCGAACATGGCATATACACCAATCGCTCGCGAATACTCATCTGCAAGCTCTTCGGTCGAAAAATTCTTTTTAGAAGTTCCGCATTAAACGAATTCCATTTACTGTATTCGTTTTTTGCAACATCAAGTGCTTCTCGTGAATTTATCTGAGCTTGTTTTAGTTCGAGCCATTTCTGACTTCTTTCCTGAAGTCTTGATTTTGCATCGTCCCGAGATATCAGTAGCTCAGCAGGAAGCTTGGGCTCCGTGGTTGTTTTTTTTCCTTGTTGCCACAGTTTTCCCCTTGGTTGCCTAACAGCTAATGTAGAGATCGGTGGGTCAGGATATTGTTTGATATAAAGACGTCACCATTAACACCATATCATCATTATTTAACAATATTATTTATTCACTTGGTTTCTGTATGCTTATATGAAAACGCGGGTCCAGCACTGTACCCTTTTGTGCCTTGGCATTATGCACCAATTTTTTGTCGCCAACCATAAGAGCGAACATCATGGAGTCACACCGCACACTGCCCCTCGGATGGATGGCAGGTTACGCTGCGTTGCTGTCGCTCGCAGCCGCAGGGCGAAGGGCAGCAATAAGTCGAGAGTTCGCACTCATCAAAGCAGAAAGCAGTCGATCGGAAAATCCAAATTCTCTCTGCCATGCTGTGCTCCAACCGGTTTTTGCGCAAAACGGTAGGGCGCGTCTTGCCAACCAGTCCTTGCACGCAACAGGTATTTCTCCCATTGCCGTCTCATGAACCCGGGTCAACCACTTTCTGCATATAGCCCAAGAACCAGAGGCGGGCATTTAATCGGCGCGATAACATCCCAGAAACGCACCGCCTGGCCAGGATCAGTCCGGCTAACCCTTTTTCTCTCTGAGGTTAGCCCTGGGTTAGCCCGTAAAAATGAAGGCACCTAGCAAATTGCGCTAAGTGCCTGTTTTTATGGTGCTGGCGAGAGGAATCGAACCAACGACCCACTGATTACAAATCCTTTGTAGCCCTGTTTTAGCCTGTTTTAGCTCGACACACAAAAGCCAGCAATCGTTTGAAAGCCCCGTATCTATAGGCTATACTTCGTTTGAAGTTGTAAGCGGCGGTTTTCATCCATCTGCTTACAATCTGCTTACACGAATCTTACAGAAAGTCTCAGGGTCCGCTGGTCGTAAACCAGTTTTTTAGGAATACCCTCTGCGATTCTTGCGATTCTTGCGATTGTGAATTGTAACTTATTGAATCATAAAGGGCGGAAAGGTAAAAACCCCTGCAAAATGCGTCTGCGATTCTTTGCGATTCTTGCGATTCTGGAGGAAGTGGTCATGGCGAGTCTGAAAACGAAGATCAACGGGAAGAAAATCAACAAGGGTGCGGTCGACGACGCGGAAGCCCCCGCCACCGGGCAAGCGTTTATCTGGGACACCGAGATCAAGGGCTACGGCCTGCGGGTCACCAGCGGCGGCACGAAGACCTTTATTGTGCAGAAGCGCATCGGCGGGAAAGACCGGCGGGTTACGCTCGGCAGGTATCCAGAGATCACAGCGGAGGCGGCCCGTAAGCTGGCGATGACCCACATTGGCGAGATCGCCAGCGGCAACGACCCCATTGCTGCGAAGGCCACCGAGGAGGTGCAGGCCAAGACTCTGCGGGAAGTGATTGCCGACTATCTCGATATGGGCACCGTGAAGGCTTCCACGGCAAAAGACTTGCAAGGAACGCTCAACATCCATTGTGCTGCATGGATGAACAAGCCTGTGACCAAGATCACGCGGGATATGGTGGCGAAACTCCATGCCAAGATCGGCAAAGAGTTCAACCCCAAAACAGGCGGGACAAAGCAGGCGACGGCCAACAAGGTCGCTCGGTATCTGAAACTCTTGTTGAACTTCACACAAGAGCAATATCGTACTGGCGACGACCTGCCCATCATCGCCAGCAATGCGACCGCCGTGCTGAAAAAACGCATGTACAAGGTGCAGCGTAGGACCGGCCATCTGGAACCACACCAGATCAGATCATGGTGGCAGGCGACTGGAGCCTTGCAGGACTCGGCGCGGGATTACCTGCGGACCATGCTCTTGACCGGCCTGCGCTCATCAGAGGCCATCAATATGAAGTGGGTCGACGTGGACCTTGAGGGCAGGACATTCACGGTCAGGGACACAAAGAACGGCACAGATCACACCTTGCCTATGGGCGCATGGCTCACAGACATGATTGCGGAACGTCCCCGGCACAACGAGTTCGTATTCAGCAGCGAGCGCGGTCGCCCTACCAATCGGCGCGGCGGCATCGACAAGGCGGCGGAGCTTTCCGGGCTGGACATTCAGCGGCATGACCTGCGGCGAACATTCCTGACCGTAGCGGATGCCGTGGACGTGCCCTATTACGCGCTGAAAGCCCTTGTAAACCACAAGAGCGGCTCCGGCGGCGACGTTACTGCGGGATACATCCAGATCACCAGCGAGCGGCTCAGAAAGCCCATGCAGGCCATCGAGAGCTACATCCTGGCGGCGGCAGGGGTCACGGCTGGCGCTGAGGTCGTGCAACTGCGGGGGGTGGTGCAATGAGTCTACCTGTGGAAGATGGAAAGCTAGGCGGCTTGCCCAAGCCTAAACCCTCCTTCGAGTGGTTTTTTGTTTCTGAGGTTATCGAATCTGGGACCACATCCGATCAGATTCTCCGACTATGGGAACAAGGGCGTGTGAACATGTGGGTCACGCTCCCAGCCGGGGTCTACCGACTTCCTGACAACTCCCAGATTTTTCATATTGAATCATTTGGACCACTGCAAATAAGCAATGAAGCTCTGCCTGATATGGCGAACTACGGACAAGCCCAGATTCACCGTGTAGCCAGCCCACCTAAATATGACGAGCAATGGCGCGTGATCGACTCCGGTCAGATCTTCGACTTGCCAGATATGCCCCCGATCAAGTTTGAGCGACTACGGATAAGGCACGATGATTTTGCGAATATTATTGCGTGGGATGAAATGGCAAAAGCGTGTGCAGAATCTCACCCAGAAATAAGCCACCCTGAACCAGCCAGCACGGACTGCGAGGAAAAACCAGATCAGGAACCGCCAAGCGAGGCAGCACCATCGGCAGGACGCAAGCGCAAAGTGCCTACAGACGGGCAAGCGGAAGCCGACAGGGTGGCTTGTGAACTATACGAACGCAACCCCGACGAATCCCCGACAAAAAACCAGATTTGCGATGCACTTTCAAAAGCCCACGGTGGATCACCGTCAACGTGGAACGGCAGATTCAGTAGCGATAATTGCCATAACGCCATCATGCGTTACAAAAAGCTAAAAGAGCGCAAATAGTTTTTTAATCTGCCTTCGTTTTACTCCCTGCATACATATCAACAAGCCCCCATAAACAGGGGCTTTTTTAGTGCTCATCGCTCATCGTTTGCGCTGGTTTTAAACTCTTTTTACGTCTTCATAATTGGTCATGTGGTTATCAGCAACCGATGACAATATGAGGACTCACAAATGGCGGCGCAAATCTTTGAAGATGGCAGCACCTACACACAGGCGGAAGCGGCACCAAAGCTGCGGAAGTCTAAGAGTTGGTTCGAGCGTAGCAGGTGGGCAGGCAACGGACCGAGATACATAAAGGTCGGTCGATCAGTCCTATATCTTGGGAAAGACTTAAACGAATGGCTTGAGTCTCAGTCCCGCTTGAATACGGGACAATAAAAATGGACGCCCCTATCAAGAACGCCCAGCACAACGCACCGATAAACAATAGCACAATCAAAGCAATCCGGCACCTTCTCAACGGCCTTGATTCCTTGCAAAAAGTCGAACATGCAACGGACGCGGCTTGCATCATCGGTCGCTTTATCTCCGATGGAATCCGGGTCGAAATTGACCGGCTTTGGGGTCGCGGCGATGAATGACGCGGCCATCATCCTGCTCAGTTACGCGGCCACTGTCACAACTGGCAGCGTGGTCGTGGTCGCGGTCGTCGTGTACAGCATGTGGAGGCACCGGCCATGACCCAGCCCTTCCAATTCGGCATGGTCCAAGCCATCCGGCAGCCTGCCATCAAGCCGGTCAGCACCACATGGGAAAGATTCTGCAAGGCTCTGGAATCTCCAAAAATCCGCGACCAGAAAGACGGCCCCGGCGCTGTTTTCGCCACCTTCAGTAAACAGTGGCGTAACCGCGAAAACGTCTTAACCGTGACCGCATTGGCCTATGACTTGGAGCAACAGGCGGTAGGCCCAGCGATACCAGCACCAGCAGCTATAGCTCAAGACTTGCAAGGTCTCGGTCTAGCCTACGCGGTATGGACCACCTTCTCAGACCGACCAGAAGCTCGGCGGATCCGTGTGGTGCTACCCATCGAGGGAGGTCTGGAACCGGAACTGCTCCGGGCGGCGTATCACCTCCCCTTGAAGTACCTGCCCATCATCGCCCAGGACATGCTCGACGCTACATGTGCGGAACCGGCACGCATGATGATTTTGCCAGCGACACCGGCAGATCGGCGCGACCAGTATGAGTGCTACTGCTCAACGTCCGGCGATTGGCTCCAAGGCTCATCGCTGGCGCTGACCGCTACCGAAGTGCTCCGGGCGGAAAAGGATGCAGCAGCGGCCAAGCAAGCGCGATTCAGGCCCGGTCCACTTAGTGGTCGGGAGTCGGTCATTGAGGCCTTCAACAGAGAACATCCGGTCGAGGAGATTCTGGAGGCTAGCAGCCCGTCGGTTTTAATTTTGGAGTGCTGCGAATTACTGCCCAGGAATTTTTGAAAATACCATTTTTAGGGGGTTTTGGCGCAGTTATACCCGGTTTTCTGCTGTTTTTATCCATTTTCCTGTCCTATAGGCGCAATACGGCCATGCGTTTCACATTCCACGCGAGGCAAACGAGGCTCCATTCCCCCTGTACCTGTGTCAAGCCGCGCAATGAGAACTGCCGGAAGCCCATCACCGATTTGATGATGCCAAAGACCGGTTCTACCGTTTGCTTGCGGAGTCGGTAGATACCGCGACCCACCTGGGTCTTCAGTCGATGCATCATGGCCTGCATACGGGTGGCATCCTCTGCCAGCGCTTCCGGCTCGGTATGCCGCTGCCGCCAGTCCGGATGGTGATTTTCCCGAGCGACGGCAATGTAAGGAGTGATACCCAGCACTTCACAGGTTTCGACATTCTTTTCACTGCAGTAACCCGTGTCGGCTACGAGGGCTTCTATGGGACCTAATGCCGCAGCCTGAGCTTGCAGCGTTTCCAGCATCGGAAGCACTTGCTCTTTGTCATTCGGTGCCTGACTGACTCCAGTGGCCACCACCAGCATGGTCTGGTCATCGACGGCGGCCTGGGCATTGTAGGATTGTTCAAAGCCACCACCCGAGACCGGCATGATGCGGGATTCTTCATCCGTGAGGTTGACCTGATCTTGCACTTTCGGGGTGGGATCAGGAGCTTTGGGTGCTTTACCCAGACGTTTCTGGCCACTGGCTTCACGCTCGGCACGGCGGGCCATCTTCTCGTCGTAAAGGAATTTTTCCCTTTCATAACGGGCCTGCGCCCGTGCGGCAATTTTGCTTTTGGCATCGGCCATCACCGCCAGCCGGTCTTTGCGACGGGAGATCTCTTCGGGCAGGTTTACCCCATCCGGGATGGCGCTCTGATCTGCCTGCTCTGCCAGCGCAAACAGTTCCTGCACTTCGGCCTTCAGCTGCCGCTCCATCTGTTCGATATGTCCGTGGGACAGGGCTTGATGCTTGGAGGCGTTGGCGTGGATCTTGGTGCCATCCAGGCACACACGACCCACCTTTAGCAGTTTCATTTCTTGTGCCAGTTCCAGCACCTGCACGAACAGATTTTGCAGTTCCCCCAGGAAACGGCGGCGGAAGTTTGCCAGAGTATCGTGGTCTGGATGACTGCCTGCTGCCAGATAACGGAAGGCTACGGAATCGTAGGTGGCCTGTTCCAGTTTGCGGCTGGAAAACACGCCGTTGGCGTAACCGTAGACCAGAATGGCCAACAGCGTTGCCGGATGATAAGCCTTGCAGCCTCGACCCGCATATTGCTTGACCAGGCGGGACACATCCAGTTGCTCGATCACCTCGACAATAAAGCGGGCAAGATGCCCTTCGGGGAGCCAGTCCTCCATGGAAGGGGGCAGGAGGTAGGGGGTTTTGCGGTCGGGGTCGATAAAGTGGATCATATTTAAGTCATCACATTGAATTATAAGTAATTATAGATCAATTCAACGCAAAGAGAAAGTCCGACAAGCTGCTAGGACCCGTTCTCTTCCAACTGCCACCCCACTGGAGACGGAATGCCGAGCGCCTGGAGGAATTTTTACGGGCGCTGCCTTCCGGACACCGCTACGCCTTCGAGATGCGCGACCCAAGCTGGCATCATCCAGAGATCTACGCGCTGCTCAGGGCCTATAACGCCGCCTTTTGCTTCTTCGACATCGCGGGTTTTCAATCTCCCATCCAACTGACGACCGATTTAGTAAAGGGTTGTCTGATGCCTGCCCACACGGAGGCTGGGT
>NZ_JAGDVS010000072.1 GCF_023255755.1 Acidithiobacillus sp.
GAAGCCGACGGCATCCGCAGGGTACCCCTGTGAGCCACTGCTTCGCTTTCCCTTGCCGGGAATAGGAACTGCCATATCAAGACCCCAGCCAGTCGGCGGTGATTCGATCCGGCACCATTCGCAAGGTGACAACCTTAACGCGGCCCGGCCATTGATCTTCGATGTAGGAATAGTCATTCCACATTGAGCCAAGCAATAAGCCCGGCCCATCGTTCACATAAATAACCTTGATATGCTGCATCCCGTGGCTGTCAGCGTACCCAATGATTTCTTGCGCAACCTCTCGATACTGCCCTGTGCGGTCATCTTCTTGTGCACCGCCACGATCTGAGTCATAACGAGCCAGACCGATTGCAAGCACCTTTTTCCCGTCATTGATCACAAAATCTACAGGGCGGTCGGGTTTCGGATAGTCTTTAAATACGTTGCCCAGTAATACGTCTTTACCAGCACGCTCAGGTCCGGTAACAACAAGCCCAACGTGCTGACTACGAAGCACATCAAACAGACGTTCCGTTAGGTCATAACCCTTCTTACCGCGATCTTTGTATTCCCATAGAACAGCACAAATGGCTTCATCCGGTATACTGCGGGTATCAAATTTCTGCTGCACCTCTACGATGCTTCGGAAAGCATCGCCAAACTGTGCGCAAATTTTCGCTGCGTCGCTTTTGCGCTTGAGCATTTCGACGGGGGTCTGCGGGCTGACATATTTTTTGAACACCCGACAAAGCTGAGTGCGCATCCACTGATTTCTTGTTTCCATGATGGAGCTGAAGAAATTAGTGGCTGAATGCGAGGCTTTCAATAACAAGCCAAACTCAACCAACACGGGCTCATAGAGACGGCAGGCATCCGGCAGGATGTCCGGGTAATACTCACCAGTGGCGAGTGTGATCCATGCTTCGGCTTCGTCTTTGTAATCTCTAAATTTCTTTTCTATAGCCACGTTTGACCCTATAGTTGGATGGTTATATTTTGTTGGCGAAACAGCAGAGATCTAAGCATTCTCTGCTTCCACCACCGGCGACCCAATAACCCGCGTCCAAGCCCACGCCGTAGCGCGCTGAATCTCCGGTATCCCTGTCCCCTCGGCCCACCATTCATTATTCGTCAGCAGAACAACTTGTGGGTCCTGGACAACAGCCTCGCTCCAAACCCACGGTAGGAGCTGATCATAGCAGATCGACGCCCATGCGCGCACACCATCCACCTTGCGTACCGGTTCCCACCAGCTCGCCTCATAACCCACGCCATCCGCCCGGACGTAACCATGTCCTTGATACCAGGGGTGCCACATGGAGACGGGTACAGGGAAAGGGGAAACAAAGAGTAGACGCCCCACCTTTTCTTTTCCATCTACCACCCCACCACGCACTTCCTCAATGCCGTCGGCCAGTAGCGCCGGACCTACTGGTACTGAAGCGCCGACCAGCCACGTCTGCCCCATGGGCACAGCGGATTGGACCTCAGCGGCATTGCCGGCCCACCACGTCAGCAAGGTCTCAGGTAGTAGCACGACGCGATGATGCCCCGCCTTGGCTTGTGTCTGGCTGATCCATTCCTGAGTGCGCGCCATATCCGCCATCATATTTCGCGTGATCGGTCCCAGATGCAGGTCCATACCCATCCAGCCCGCAGGCCGTGTTTCGCGGGGGGGGACCATATTCGCGGCCAGTGACGCGAGCAGCAATACCGGGATAATATCCAGTGAAGCGGAGAACACATGCTGATCCCGGTACGCGGACAGGCCATGCAGTGTTACATAAATCAGCAGCAGCCAGGCCAGTAGACCGAACACACCCAATGCTGGAAACACTACCCCTGCATTCGCCAGGGGCGACAACCAGTCAAATAACCCCAACGGCGGTAGGGCGTCTATCAGCAGCACGGCGATCACCTTCCATGGCCCGTCGGCGAAAGCCCATCCCGCGGCCAGCATCACCGAACTGGCGAGCCAGAGGGCAATGCCCATCGGCACATGCCCAGGTCCGAAAAACGACGCGGAGCCTAATATGAGTCCGTGGCTGCCTGCAAGGTAGTAGGCTAGTGCCACCCCATACCGGTCCCGCTTGCCGCGACCAAAAAACACCAGCGGTATCAGAAAAATGGAAAGAATGGGTCCCCAGTGCCCAATCTCCCAGACCGTGCCGAGATATCCTGCCACAAGAATACGTGCAGAAAGCAGTACCCAGGGAGGGCTTCGTTTATCAGGCATAAGTGATCACTAGCCACTCGACAATGCCCAGTGCGATGATGCTGAAAGGGATAGCGCCAAGGAAAAGCAGAAGGCGTCGATTGCTGATATTTTCCACCAGATAGCGCGACAGATGGTTTTCTGGTGGTTTCAGGCCATAGATCTTCACCGCCGCATCTATAGATTGTTGAAGCAGTTCCGCCTCTTTATCCATCTTTTCATATTTTTGCGTTAGCGTATTGACCGCACGCTCACCGTCTTTCTCCGTATCGATCTGGCTGTTAATCTGTGCCTCCAGATTCTTTTTAATTATGGTTATTTCCCTGAGCGCCCTTGATACTTCTTTGCCCACATCGCCTTTCAGCCCGTTCTTAATTTCCGCGAGCTTGTCCACGGCTCCTTTAAATTCGTGTAGCTGCACATTTTCTGCGGTGCCGTCACCCTTCGGAGCCACTTGCTGGAAGATGAACCACCACATCGGGTCATTCGCATCCATAGTCAGTCCAGCCTGCATTGCAGCATATTCTTCGGCCCATCCTTTGTTGCCCTTAAAAAAGTGCTGTTTGGCCTCTTCGGCTTTTGTCGCCATGTTCAATCTCCTCTAAAGTTTTTCAATAACATTCATGCGGCTCATGAACGCGCCGCGCCACAACTGAATGGACAACCGCCACATCCCGATCCAGCTACCGTCCTTGAGCGCCTTGCCATTGGCCAGGTCAAGCGGCATGTTCAGGCATTCTTCGTGCATCTTTTTGTCAGGCCACTCGCTGAGATGCAGCATGAACAGATCGAGCCAGCCCCCGCGATCCACCAGTACCCGGCGTGCCCCTGATGATTGCCAAATATTGAAAGCCTCCCATGGGCCACAATGGCTGTTCCGTAGAACGACACCGCGATCCCTGTATATCTCTGGCAATACCATGACACGGTCAGCCAGTGTGGCGGTGTCGGCAACACCTGTTCCCATGAGCCAGATGGGGATAGCATTTAGGTCCTGGAGCAAACCGCTCATTAACATCTGTTCAAGTGTCTCGCTGGCAGAGACAAATGGGAGATCAATAATCAGGCGTGTCGGACGCCGCTGGGCAGATTCCAGAGCGAGAGCCGCTATGGCGCCATAAGCGATTTTCCCCATTTCGGTGCCAAATCTTCCGAACTTGACGACAACCTGGCCAGGGTTCTTTCGCCACCCGGGTTGGTGCGTAGCCGTATGTTTTTCCCAGAGTTGAAAGCCTGTTTCCTCATCGTGACAGGCATCCCAGACAAGCACCTTGCTCCCGACCGGAATGTTGTTTCCTGCTAATGCCTGATACCCCTGGTCGGCACCATGCTGATACATATCCACAAGACCGCGAACGGCGAGCGACCGCCCTCCGCCGCGCCCAACCATACCGCCATCCACCAGAAAGGTTTTAAGATCATTCATAGGGTCGGCGCTCACCGTCAACCATGTCGTCGTGTAGTGCAGGCGGTTCGGGAAAAACGGGGTCAAGAGCGACAAAGCAATCTTTCAACCAGCGTTTCAGGGTATGCGCCTGAAATACCCCAAAGCCTTCCGGCTTCCTTTTGGCCATTGTCGAAAACGCGCCCGGGGATCTGAAAATGACGTCAGCGGTAGGGACGGGGGCCAGCTTTGGCAGTACCGTTTTTTCATAAAGAAATTTCTCGGCGACCGCCTTATTGGTGTAGTTGAAAGAGTCTCGCGTTCCCGCAAACTCCGGGATGATGATCAATCGGCGGCTTTCGTGAATTTTTGACAGCAATCCGCTATCCAGGGACTGTTGGAGCGACAAAGATGCCTCAGCACCCTTGCCTAGTGAATAGCATGCGGCGACGTCATACCCCAGATCCGTGCAGACCGGAATAATCAGATCCACCAGTCCGTCGAGCGTCTCCCCTGCATTTGCCGGCAAATTCACGATGGTGACCAGATGGTCATCCGGGTTTTCGTTTTCCAGCCATTCTGCCAGACCACCTACTGCCGTGGCGGCATCCCCGGCCAAGTTCAAGGAGATCATCTTCTTTACGACTTGTGGATCATCCTGATACCGGGCAAAAACATCGGGGGTCTTGGCGTCGCCCTCAATTAGTGAAGCGCGCCCGAAACGCTGCAAGGCCATATCCACCAACAAGGCTGCTACGACAGACTTGCCGACCCCGCCCTTGTCACCGTGTGAAAAAATAATCGTCTTCATTGTGTGCGTCTCCTGAAAAAGGCGTTTGCCTTACGTGGTAATGGCCAGCGGGGACCTGTTTGTGTTCTACCCGTCCGGCAGACCATACGGGTTTGTGGCTTTAGGATCGGGATTCCTGTACATGCCCATGGTGCTGTTCCAAATCCAGTCATCTTCCTCGCGTTTATATCCATCCTGGAGCGTGCTCCGTTTAAGGAACTTCCCATGCCGAGCATCCCAGACATCCCCGTCTCGGACTCGAATGAAGCCGCTAATCAATGATTGGGGGTCCACGTAATCGCCCTGCCCGCCCGCTTTAGGATCCCAAACGAATCCATCCGACTCTCTGGGGTCGCCTTTAAGTCGTTCTACCTGACTGGATTCTGTGATGAGGGGTACGACGATGTTGTCGCCAGCCTTGGCCTTTGGTGAGATGGTCCGGCTCTTTTCCGGAGTTTGTGGCTGGATCTCCGGATCAGGCATGGGCGGCATGTCTGTTGCGATATCCCTCGCTTTTTTAACTATTCGCTTGGCAGTCGTTTTAGCGATGCCACATTGCATCAGTTGCTGCACATGGGCACCGTCACCAATATGGGCCTTTCCGTCATTCGCCATCCTGCGCGCCATTAATTTTGCTATGGCTGTGCCGACGGAACGTTCAGCCACCACGCCTGGTTCACCATTCTTGTAGAGATCGCCGATTTTCGCGTCTATTTCAAAAATCTGGTGAATGGTCATCGCACCGTGTGTTTTCCTTTTCTCGGCCATGAATTAGCCCCTTTGCCCATAGTTGAGGGACAGAAAGCGAGTGACTGTATAGCCTCGTTCGTTTATTAGCCGATCTATTGCATTATGATGTCCGATGATGAGGGTCTTTGAATGCGGCAACATGAGATGGTCTTTCGGTTCACCATTGAGGGGGTCTTTGGGCATGGTCACGAATGCTTCCCGTCCATGCATTTCAAGCCAGAGCGGAAGACCAAAGGTATCGGGATGCGGGAGTTTTAATTGGCTGTTGGCCATGGCGATGAACAGCGGGGTCGGCTGACCGATAACGATTCGCGCATTACTCCCGTCATTCCAATTCACCCGAAAACCGATTTCCATGAGTCCATCATCACCAATACAAAGAATCTCGGTATCCTGTGGGATGTACATGCAGATGGGTGGCTCATCCAAAGAAGGAAGACCTGGCGTGCGTCGGAGTTCTTCAAGGACGATGCGCTCGCACTCAATGAAATACTGGCGGGCTTCCTGACCTTTTGGGGTGTGCTCTGCCATGGAGATATGCTTGGCGGCCTCAATCGTGAGGTGGTATTCCATGCGGTTGTGACCGCCACGTCCGGCAGGCTGATCTTTGCTTGCCAAGATTGGCAAGCAAACAAAGTCTTGATTTTCCACGAATCCATGCTGCCGGATGCGGTCCTGAATCCAGTTGGCGAAGCATCTTGCCCACCTCAAGGAAAGCATGCAGATCCCGGGCGTTGCACAGCGATTGGTCGTGGTTTTGTATGACACCTTTCACTTTTGCAATAGGAATCAGGTTGTTATGACCGTTCATGATGTTTTCTCCAGTTGAAGAGCAAGATTGCTCTCTACCTGGTAATGGCCATCGGGGACCTGTTTGTGGTCTGACTGTGGATCTCTACAGGTGCTTTTCCGGCTTTGGATTGGTTCGCAATGAATTACTTGTGACGGCCTTATGGCTTGTTGATGGCCTTTTTGTGGCTCTACTGAACGGATGGTGGCGCAGTTATGACCGCGGACAGGTCTTTTTGTGCTCCGTTCATGGGTCGGATACGGTTTTTATGGCTCTTAAGCGGTCTATTTTCGGACTTTTCTGCCGATACCCTGAACGTTTAGTGAGGGGCAGGGTAGGGGATGTGTAAACATGGCACGGCTTCGCCGACCACGTTTAACATCCCACCTGATCAGGGCAAGCCCCGACACCCCGGCCATTCCGCGCTTCGCTTGTCACAGCCATTATTTCTTGCCGTCCGGCGCCTTGTTCTTTCTGATCGCTACCAGGCCAGCTACGGACCAGTACATGCCTTGCTTATGATGGCCACACAAACAGGTTGCCGATGGCCATTACCAGACAGGAATCCCTATCTGGAGGTTGTGCCATGGCAAAACCAGAACCCACGACAGTCTTTGCAGTGCGCATGACGACCCGTGAATTCGCGGCGCTGGATAGTCTTTGCCTTTCGGCGGATCTATCGCGAGCCCAAGTAATAAAGCATCTCGTCCTGACTGCCGTGGACCCTATGAACAAGGCGCTTGACCTTCTGCTTGAACAGCGACGGATTGGCAATCTACTCAAAGCCGCTTATGACATGAATCTATACACCCCATTGCCCAGGCAAGAATTAGAGGCCCTGTTCAAGTTTGCATTGGGTAACGCCTATCGCCTGGAAGCGGTAATTCATCAGCAAGAGCAGTTAATGGATATGCCATGATTGGCAAAGTCGGCAAAAGTCGCACAGCAGCCAAGACCGGCAGCAAGAGCCAGTTCGGGGACGTGGTCAATTATATTATCCGCGAAGCCGATGGTAAGGGCCGCGAAGTACCTGACACTGAAATGGGTGTCATGAATATGCCGGGCAATCTGGACGAACCAGATGCGATTATCGCGCAGATGGATGGCATCGCTGACAAGGCGCATCGCAAAGCCAAGTTCAAAGGTGACCCGGTATACCACTTGGTCCTGTCCTGGCGCCCGGAAGACATCCCTAAGCCGGACCAAATCAAGGATTGCGTCCGGCACACCTTGAAAGCCCTTGGCATGGACGAGTGCCAGGCTGTCTGGGCTATTCACCGGGATACCGACGATGATCATGTGCATATCGCCGTCAATCGCGTGCATCCCGAAAAAGGCGTCGTGATGGGGCCTCCGCGCAGAGACTATCTCATCATTGATAAGGTCATGCGGGAACTGGAAATCAAACACGGCTTTGCACGCGACAATGGCCCGTTCATTACCTTGGACGGCAAGGGCGGACCCCATATCGTCCGGATGTCACGTAAGGAGCGTTTGGAGAAGGGGTTGCTGAAAAGTGGTGATGAGCAAGGCCCAGCCATGACCCAAGCTGCCAAGGCCGCCGAGCGTAGTCAGGGCGTACCGAGTTTTCAGGAGTGGGCACAGGGCGACCCGACGCAGGCATTTCGCGAAGCGCTGAACAATCCTCGCGCGGCCTGGCTGGACGTACATGCCGCCCTGGCAAATTACGGCATGGTGATTCAGCCCAAGGGGTCTGGCATGATTGTCTCTACGATATTGGAGAGCGAGCGGGTGCTGGCGTGTCCCGTCTCCAAACTAGACCGGAGCTTCACTAAGATGAAGCTGGAGCTGCGCATGGGGCCATTCATTCCTGCCCCTTCTCTTCCTCGCAGCCCTGCCACAACCTACGAGAAGTTCCTGCACGACCATCAGGCTGGCACGCGGTCTGATGGTCCTGCGCCTTACGACGACAAAGAAGGTCAGCGCATAAAGCGCCGCGCCGAGCGACAGGCTGAGCGTGAAGACCTGCACGCGCGCTACAAGGCGGATCAGCAGCTTATCAAGGACACCCGCCGGGATGTCCGGCAGACGCTGATGGGCCGGCAGAAATCGGAGCGCGATGCTTTTCAGGCCAGCATCAAAGCTCACAAGCAGGCATTCATGGCCAAGGAAGCAGCCAAGGGCACGTCGGCGGCCATGGGCAAATCTCTCTGGGCCTATGAAGCCGCTCGCGCTAAAGAGGCGCTACAGAAAAAGCACCTGAAAGAGCGTCACGGCCTACCTCGCACGATGGTATGGCGGGATTGGCTGGAACAGCAGGCTGCCATGGGCGATGAGGCGGCTCTGGCCACCTTGCGAGGAATCCGCTACCGGGAAGGTCGCAAGGCCAGCCAGGAGAAAAACGGCATTGAGGGCGAAGAACTGGAAGCACTCAAGCCCATTCTGTCCGGGCTACATCACGAAATCGACCATCGTCGCCAACTGATTCATTACCGGAATGACCAGGGTGCAAAGTTGTTCACGGATACCGGCCCACGGATTGAAATGCACGACCGGGCAGAGGCGTCAGTGGAAGCCGCTCTGCGTATTGCCGCGCAGAAGTATAGTGCGGTGGACATTACGGGCGGCGCCGCCTTTCGGGAGCAGGCCGCACGGCAAGCCGCGCGGCTGGGTATTCAGGTCCGAGACAAAGATCTGCAACGGGTATGGCAGGAAGAGCGCCTAGCAATACAAGCGAAGCTCCAGGAAACGCGGGTGCCACGGCAGGATAGATCACGAGTTTTACCTGATGGGGCCAAACCTCTGCACGCGCAAAAACAGCATGAATCGTCTCAACAAAAGGCCAGGGAACCTGTTCGTAAAAGGCCGCATCATCGCCGGGACGATTTGGGACATTAGGCGAAAACAAGAGACTCCGACGACCCACAGCTTCTGTGTGCGGTTCATCCGAGATCTCATGCGGTGGGCATCATCACCAATGGTCGGTATGCAGCGAAAGCGGACCTCCAGCATTCAGGGCATAAGCCTTATCAGATTTTTATTGTTAATCATTTTTAGCGATAAATGTCATACCATTTTCGTCAACCAGATTAGTCTTCAATTTGGTTCCTGATATCGCGGTAGGGATACCAGGTAATTCTTTGGGCTGCCAGATGGTCAAAATCAAGGTGCCGAGAAAAATGACGACAGCCAGCGTAAGGGAATCGGCCCGGAGCGGAAACTCTAGTTATCGTCTTGACGGGAGGTGACCAATTGTCAATACTACAGGGCATTTCGAATAACAAAAATTTCACGACTTGAGAATGGAATATTCCCCTTT
>NZ_JAGDVS010000200.1:0-7389 GCF_023255755.1 Acidithiobacillus sp.
GGGAATATTCCATTCTCAAGTCGTGAAATTTTTGTTATTCGAAATGCCCTATAGTAGATCACCCGATACGAGAGTTTTTCTCAGAAGAAGAAACTGATGGGTGGGTGAGTGCATTTGCGCAAACCGTTCTGGAAGAGCGGCAGGGAACACTTAGGGATGTGCCCTACCGCCGCGTGGATGGAGGAATCATCTACTTGGATATTTCCGGCCAACGACTGGACGAACCGGATGGCGTAAAACGTATCCTCTGGACCTGTGTGGACGTGACGGAGCGCCATCGGCTGATGGATGAACTGACACAGCAAGCTCTCCTCGATACGCTCACCGGTCTGCCCAATCGCCGCGCTCTGGATGCGGAACTGGAAAAGGCCATGGCCCGCGCCAATCGCCACGAATATCTTTTAGGTGTCGTCATGATGGATCTCGACGGCTTCAAGCTCATTAACGATACTTATGGCCACGAAGCCGGGGATCTGGTCTTGCAGACCATCGGTCAGCGTTTGCAGGAGGGCGTACGCCGCACGGACTTTGTGGCCCGTCTGGGCGGCGATGAGTTCGTTTTGCTCCTGGAAGACTGTACCTCCATGGAGGAGATCAACATCGCCCTGGAGAAGGTCGGGGCGCTGATCCGACAACCCATTGATCTTCCCGATGGAAACAAGGCAGGGATCGATCTCAGTGCCGGGATGTCCATCTATCCTTTCGAGGATACCAATAATCCGGGCGCGCTTCTCCGCTACGCCGACCAGTCGCTCTATCAGAGTAAGAGCCACAAAACGGATCGCTTGCATTTCTGGACACTCTACGGGGAATCAGTGCCGCTGCGGCGGAACACCGTCCAAAAACAGTTGCGGGAAGGTGGCTTGCTCGTCCATTACCAGCCCATCCTCGACACCCACTCCCACCAGGTCGTGGGTGTCGAGGCCTTGGCGCGGCTGCGGGACGAGGATGGACGGATCCTTTATCCGGGGGAGTTCCTGCCGCTGATCACGGCCGAGGACACTACCGATCTCAGCAGGATGGTCCTTTCCCAGGCATTGGCAGATCTGGCCGAGCTGGATGCCCTGGGATGGTCGCTCTGGGTATCCTTTAACGTGGCCCCGGAGTCCTTCCATGATCGCTGCGTTCCCTGTCTGGCAAATGTTATAGGAGCCAGTGGCATCGATCCTTCCCGGATCACGGTGGAAATCCTGGAGGGCAGCGATTTCCTGGAGCGTAATGTCGCGTTGTCCGTTCTGCACGACATCAAGGAACTGGGTGTTCGTCTCGCTCTGGACGATGTGGGCAGTGCTTATTCCTCACTGTTGCGCCTTAAGGACTTGCCCATTGATGAGATCAAGCTGGATCAGGGCTTTATCCGCTCCCTGGAGGAGCGGCCCCAGGATTTGTATTTTGTCGCGGCCATTCGCGATCTGGCGGTCGGCCTGGGGGTGGACCTGGTGGTGGAAGGGGTCGAAACGGAGGACATCCTCGATGCGATTTCGGTCATGGGTATCAATTTACTGCAAGGCTATGCCATCGCCAAGCCGATGCCTGCGGCGCAATTGCGGGAGTTTCTCGCCCAGTATCCGTACTGTCATCGGCAGCATCCGACCAGCTTGCTCGGACTCTATGCCAAGCAGATATCCGACCAGGGGGCTTTGAAAAAGGTGATCCTCGATAATCCGAAGCTGGTCGATAGCGATGAACTGGCGGATGCTTCCCGTTGTGTCATGGATGAATATATGCGGCGCCTGGGTCTTGCTGAAGATTCTTCTTTGTTTGGACTTCATCGGGAGGTCCACCGCGCTATCGCGGCGTTGTTGAAGGTCCCTGTTACCGGAGACTGGGAAGAAGTGAATCAGGCGCAAAAAGCGTTTGAGGACGGGTTGCTGGAAGCTTTCCAGAAAGCGAAATGTTGATGGAAAGCCGTTGGATGTGAAAAGTCCGCTGCGTCAGAGCGGGCGATATTTTGCTTGACCTGACCGGCTGTGCTAGCTTACAAAAGTGCCACTCATTTTGTGCAGGAGGCAACGGCCTGGACAGTCACCGTCGTAGGCTCCCCGAGGGGCGACTCAGGGCTCCGGATGCAAGGCGGATTGGTCTCAAGTAACGCGTGCACCACCGTCCTGTTCTTGGGTGGCGTGAACTTCGTGAACTTTGTCCTATGCATGGGTTGAAGACGGGTCTTGCTGCGGTAAGATTGGATGGCTTGATTGTGGCGGTTTTTCGCATGCTATTCAGGAGGGGATTGATGTCGACTGCGTCCGAACATCACGCAACGCCCAGCGAGGCGGATGTGTTGCAGCAATTACCCGAGGAAGTGCGGGAGCGCATCAAGGATCGCTGGCGGATTTATCAGCTCCGCCATCATCCCTCCTGGTGGCGGCGACTACTGCTGTTTCTGAGTCTGATCGGGCCAGGCATCTTGGTGATGATCGCTGACAACGATGCCGGCGGCGTCATCACCTACGCCCAGACTGGGGCGATGTACGGTATCGGTTTTTTTATTCCCTTCCTGCTGCTCATGATCCCGGTGGCCTATGTGGTGCAGGAGATGACCGTGCGTCTTGGCGCGGTGACTCACCGGGGACATGCCGAGATGATCTGGGGGCGTTATGGCGCTTTCTGGGGGGTGTTTTCCCTGCTGGATCTGACGGTGGCGAACATTCTGACGCTGGTGACGGAGTTTATCGGCATCCGTGTGGGCATGAGCGTGTTCTCCGTGCCGCCGGTTCTGTCGGTCACGCTGGCCTGGATATTTGTCGCAGCGACTATGATCTTTTTGCATTACCACACCTGGGAGCGGCTGGCGTTGTGGATCGCCGCAGGCAATATCGTTTTTGTGCCCCTGGCTATCGCGGCACATCCGAACTGGGGCCAGGTCATTGCTGCAGTGGGCAACTGGCACATCCCGGTGGGGACTGCGGTAGGCGCCTTTACCTATGTCATACTTGCCAATCTCGGAACGACGATCGCTCCGTGGATGCTCTTTTTCCAGCAATCCTCGGTCGTTGATAAGGGCCTGACGGTCAATGACATCCCCAGCGGCCAGGCCGATACCGCCTTCGGAAGCCTTTCCATGGGGATCATCGCCATTGCCATTGTCATCTTGACGGGTACCCTGGCGTACGGGCACACCAATGCCGCTCAGTTCGACATACAGGCGATCCTCCACCTGTTACGACAGAGCAGTCTGGGCAGTGTCGGAACCGCGCTGTTTGCTCTGGGTCTCGTCGAGTCCGGGCTGATTGCGGCCATTGCCATTACGGCGAGCACTTCCTGGGCAGTGGGCGAAGCGCTTAAACTCCCCCGGAGTCTGAATCTCAAGCCACAACGGGCCTTGCCTTTTTATCTGTCCGGCATTTTGAGCGCCGGCATGGCAGCCATGGTGGTCCTGATTCCCCACATCCCCCTGGGGTTTTTGAACCTCACCGTGCAGGTGATTGCATCCATATTCATGCCGGCGGCGATGTTGTTTTTGCTCATGCTGCTGAATGATCGCGAGATCATGGGGAGCTATGTGAACCGGCGCTGGCAGAATTATTCAGCGTTCACCATCGTTGGTTTCCTTATTCTGGCCAATGCCGTTTATGGCTATACCGTCGTCTTCCCATCCGCCTGAGGAGCTTTGCATGTATCCCAAAGAAAACTTTCGCTCCGCGGCGACCCCGGAATTTCTGGCGTTTCTGGAAGAGGAGATCCATCAGGAACCCAAGCCACTGACCCGCGCGCCGATTCGGGGAGGTATTCAGATAGCCTTCTGGGGCTTGCGTACCTACATCGTGATCATGCTGATCATGGTGGCCATCAGTTTTGTGCGTGGTATGCGTTGAGCAGAGAGCGCTGACCAT
Organism: Acidithiobacillus sp.; assembly: GCF_023255755.1. GTDB lineage: Bacteria > Pseudomonadota > Gammaproteobacteria > Acidithiobacillales > Acidithiobacillaceae > Acidithiobacillus. The sequence continues at coordinate 3,834 of NZ_JAGDVS010000200.1, forward strand.
GGTAGAAGGGCTCAAACTCGCAGCGCAGACTGTTAATAAAGATGTGAGCCAGTTTTCCTGCTGTGCCGGGTAACACCCGATGTGAGGATTCCTGCCTGAAATGACTCCGGTGGTCCCTATCTCGTTCTTATAACGCAAATCTGTTTTCATGTTCGCAGATCTGTTGGGCGAATTGCAGGTGAATTTGAATGGCCCATACATCATGCAGTTTCAGGGGCCGTTTATGATGGTTGTGAACCGAAATGGCGGTGACAAGACGGCGCGCTGATCTCTGATCTTCAATCGTAGAGTTCGGGTGTTGCGTTAAGCTTTACAGCTAGGTGGATGTTCCCTAAAATTGCTCTCTCGCCTAAGCAATTGCCAAAATAATAGATACGTGGATATCCCATCCAGATACAGCATGGGGGTCCAGGTTGATGTTATAAAGAATAGGATGACTTGGATATGACGCTGCCTCTAAAAATACAGCCCATGGAAATCGGTGAAAACCACCGGGAAGTATTATACAAAGTCCCGGAGATCACTTTGCTATTCTGGGTGGTGAAGTTGCTCACCACTGCGATGGGTGAAGCAACGTCTGATTATCTTGTCTCTCATATCAATCCCTATGTGGCCGTATTGACAGGGGCATTTGTTTTTCTGTTCTCCGTCATTCTTCAGTTTTCTGTAAAGAAATATATTGCGTGGGTCTATTGGTTCGTCGTCGCCATGGTCAGCGTCTTCGGCACGATGGTGGCGGATTCCATTCATGTGGCGCTCGGCATACCGTATGTCGTCACGACACCCGCCTTCCTGGCCATGCTGATAGCCATTTTTGTGATGTGGAAGAAATCTGAAAATACGCTCTCTATCCACAGCATTTATAGACCGCGAAGAGAAATGTTCTACTGGGCAGCGGTTCTTGCTACCTTTGCGCTGGGGACCGCTGCCGGAGACATGACGGCCTCCAGTCTGGATCTGGGTTACTTCATATCCGGAGTCCTGTTTTCCATATTGTTCCTCCTTCCCGGACTTGCCTACCGCTTTCTCCGAGCCAATCCCATCCTGGCATTCTGGTTATCCTACATCATGACTCGCCCGCTAGGGGCGTCCTTCGCCGACTGGGCGGACAAGCCGAAGCGCTTCGGCGGCCTCGGATATGGTACGGCCCTCGTCAGTGTAAGCCTGACGGCGGCGATTATTGCGTGCGTCACCTACATGGCGCTTTCGCGAAAGGAAGATCCGAATCGTTCACCACAGTCCGCAGCATTTGGAGATCAGGAAGTCCCTTCCGAGGAAGTATGATATCTTTGCTATATTGCCGCAACGCGCCTTTCCACGACACCGGCATTGCCAAGACCAGGGTATCCAGCGGCGGGTGGTCGAATCCTTCCCCGACCCGCTTGCCGATGGAACAGTGGCTGGCGATACCTTGAAAAATGTCACATCAGAATGATGTCGTACTGCTCCTGTGTATAAGTTGCCTCTGCCTGCACCTTGATAGGTCGGCCGATAAACTCCTCCAGCGCCGCAAGGCTGGTGCTTTCCTCGTCTAACAGCTTCTCCATGACCTGCGGGGAGGCCAGAACCACGAAGCGTTCGGCAGGGTAGGCGCGGGTTTCGCGGACGATCTCGCGGAGGACTTCGTAGCAGATGGTTTCTGCGGTTTTCATGAAACCGCGGCCGTGGCAGTAGGGGCAGGGCTCGCAGAGGGTTTGGCGCAGACTTTCGCGGGTGCGTTTGCGGGTCATTTCCACCAGGCCCAGAGAGGATATCTGGGTGATGTTGCAGCGGGTGCGGTCGCTCTGGATGCCCTTTTCCAGCGCACGCTGGACCCGGCGTTTGTGCTCCTCGTCTTCCATGTCGATGAAGTCGATGATAATCATGCCGCCGATGTTGCGCAGGCGCATCTGTCGGGCGATGGCGGCGGCGGCTTCCAGGTTGGTCTTGAAGATGGTTTCTTCCTGATTGCGTCGTCCCACGAAGCCGCCGGTGTTGACGTCCACCGTGGTCAGCGCCTCGGTCTGGTCGATGATGAGGTAGGCACCGGACTTGAGCGTGACCCGGCTTTGCAGGGCGCGCTCAATTTCGTCCTCGACGTTATAAAGATCGAAAAGCGGACGCTCACCGCTGTAGTGTTCAATGCGATCAGCCACTTCCGGGATGACGCCCTGACAAAAGGCCAGAGCGGCATCGACGGTTTCCCGCGAATCTATGCGTACCCGTTGGATGTTGTCGGACATCACATCACGCATCATGCGCATGGCGAGGTTGAGGTCGCTGTGAATTTGGCTGGGGGCCGGGCTGCGCTCCAGTCGGGCGCGGATGGAGTCCCATAGGCGCCGGAGAAAATCGATATCTCCGGCAAAATCGGTTTCTTCCACGCCTTCCGCGAGGGTGCGGATGATGTAGCCGCCGGCCTCTTCGGGCGGGATCGCGGATTTAAGCTGCTCCTTGAGCCGGAAACGTTCTTCAGGCGATTCAATGCGGGTGGAGACGCCGATGCGCGGCACAAAGGGCATGTAAACCAGATAACGTCCTGGCAGCGTGATGCGGGTAGAGAGGCGTGCGCCTTTGCTGCCGAGGGGGTCCTTGATGACCTGCACCAACACTTCTTGTCCTTCGTGGAGCAGGGCGCAGACGTTGCGGACTTCGTGGTGGCCAGCACGGGTTTCGATGTCCGTCTCGCCTTGCACTTCCTCGCTGTCATCCTGAATATCCGCGGCGTGGAGGAAGGCTGTGCGTTCCAGGCCGACATCAACGAAAGCAGCCTGCATGCCGGGCAGGACGCGGCGGACGATGCCTTTATAGATATTGCCCACCAGGCCGCGATGACCACTGCGCTCGACCTGGAGCTCCTGGAGGACGCCGTTATCCACCAGCGCGACGCGGATTTCCTGGGGGGTGACGTTGATCAGCAGTTCTTCGCTCATGGATGTCCTGAGAGGCAAGGGGGGGAGAAACCGCAAGCGGCAAGCATCTCCGCCGTTTCGAAAAGGGGCAGACCCATGACACCGCTGTAAGATCCCTGTAAGCCGCTGACAAAGACCGCGCCGATGCCCTGAACCGCATAGGCCCCTGCCTTATCAACTGGTTCGCCGGTGTCCCAGTAGACACGCATCTCCGCGCTGTTGAGGGGGCGCAGGCGGACGGCGCTGCTGCACAGGCGCAGGTTTACCTGGCCTCGATGGAGAACAGCGACAGCCGTATGCACTTGATGCCAGAAGCCGCCGAGCACTGTATACATTTGCATGGCTTCCTCGAAGTTGCCGGGCTTGCCGAAGGCGCGATCACCCAGCGCCACGACCGTGTCTGCCGCCAGGATGATGGCTTCCGGGCTTACCGTAGCCGCAGCGAGTGCTTTGCTATGGGCCAGGCGCTGAGCGAGGGCGTCTGGGGTCTCGCCGGGCCGTGGGGTCTCATCCACGTCAGTGGCTAAAACCTCTGGCGCATAGCCCAACTGCTGGAGCAGGGCCAAGCGGCGTGGTGAGGCCGAGGCGAGAATCAGGCGGGTCACGGAGTCGGGCTGGCGTTCACCAACAGCAGTTCGGCCGTGCCCGTGCTGAGGCCGGCGCCG
>NZ_JAGDVS010000200.1:7399-8154 GCF_023255755.1 Acidithiobacillus sp.
GTTAGCCAGTGCCAGCACCTTATCGGGGATACCGTTGCGGCGCAGGGTGCGGAGGATGGTTTCGGCACGTTGGGTGGCAACATTGGCACCCAAGGGCTGTGGCGCTACCCGCACCAGTATTTCACTGGCTGCCGTCTGCTTGAGGATGCTGGAAATGGCCTGCAAACGCTGCTCGCCATCCGCAGAAAGCTGATTGTCGCTGCCGAACAGGCTGTTTACCGGCATGGTGACATGCACCCCGTCGCTGGCGGCCCGGACCTGGGCGTATACCGTCAGCGCTTTGCCATAGCCGGGCTGCGCAGTGAGCGGGCTGGTGGATATGCCCGGGATGGGTGTGGCACCCTGCTGTATCGCCAGCCCGGCAAGGCGCTGCTCTTCAGACTGCAACATCTGCTGCTGCTGCTGGATTTCGGCTTGCAGATGCTGGGTCTGGGCGCCGCTCATGGTTTTACTTGCTAGTTGTTCGCGCAGTCTGCCGTATTCGTTCTGCAGCGACTGGTGCTGGCGGGTCAACGACTGCACCTGTCGCTGCAGGCTGCTGAGCTGGTTTTGTTCTGCCGCCTGTTGGCGTTGTTCGTAGAGGCCAGCGAGGCGCGCATTAAAAATGGCCTGATCGACCTGGAAAAGGGCCGGGTTGACCTGGTCGCGAGTCATCATCTGCAGGCTGCTGTGCAAGCCGGACAAGGTGGCGGAAGGCATCGGCGGACCGCTGCGCTGCGCATTTTGCAGGCGCTGGAGGGCTTGCCGCAAAGTCT
>NZ_JAGDVS010000200.1:8164-9105 GCF_023255755.1 Acidithiobacillus sp.
TGGCGGTATCGGCTGCCGCCATACCGGGCAGCGCAATGAGCAGGACTGCGGCGATGAGGTGACGGGTGTGCATCATGGGGCCTCCTTGGCGATCTGCGCCTTGGTGGCGTCGATTTGCTGGCGAGTCGTAGCAATCTGACTTTGCAGATTGCCGATCTGACTTTTCAGCACGGTACGCTGGCTGCTGCTGGCTGCTGCATTCAGGCGGGTCTGGATATTATCCAGCAGCACCTTGGCAAGCAGTGTCTGGCGGTCGGCATACACATAATCGCCGCGCGCCACCGCTTCCCGCGCGGCGCTCAGTGCCTTCTGTGCCGGCGCCAGTTGCCGCGCATTGACCGCGGGCGAGAGGGAGAGGATGCGCTCCCGGCCCGCCTGTACGGCAACGGCGTCGGAGACGCTCTGTTGCGGGCTGACTTGCACCATCTGCGCGCAGGCGCTGAGACCCAGACTCAGGGCCAGTGCCATCCCCAGGCGGGGATAGAGACTTCGGTTCCATAGCGTGTTCACGTCAGCGTCACTCCTCTCCGCCACGATGATAAGGTAAGCCGGCCTGAATGCTCCAGGCCCGGTATAATTGTTCAGCCAGCACGACGCGCACCACCGGGTGCGCCAGGGTCAAGGGCGACAGGGACCAGCGCCAGTCCGCTTGCAGGGCCGGATCGAGGCCATCGGGGCCGCCGATCCATAGTGCCACATCGCGCCCGCCGGCGAACCAGGTGTCGATGCACTGCGCTAAGGCCTCGCTGTCCAGACGCTTGCCGCCCACTTCCAGCGCCACCCGCTCGGCACCACTGGGGGTTGCTGCCAGAATCCGTTCGCCCTCTTCGCGCCGCCAGAGTACCGGGTCCCCGCTGCGCCCGCGCCGCGCCAGCGGCAGTGCGCGCCATTCGACGCGCAATTGCGGAGGCATCCTTGCGGTGTATTCGGCGACGCCCGAC
>NZ_JAGDVS010000082.1 GCF_023255755.1 Acidithiobacillus sp.
CCGCACACCGGGTTCGGAGGGAGGGGACGGTAATCGCCGTTCCCTACCCCTATCCTTCGCCTATATTCGGCTGCACGGCCCCAGCCTCGCTGCCTATGCCGGCTGCTACACGACCGAGGCCCTCAGGACTTGGGCGGCGCGTATCCGGACTTGGGATCTGCGCGCCGTTTATGTCTACTTCGATAATGACCAGGCCGCGTACGCCACCCACAATGCTGTAGAACTCATGAAAATACTCGGACTATCGAATCCATGAATTCAGGACGGGTCATTCGCGCTGCCCATGAAAAAACCCGGAGGACCTATGGTGCTAAAAGATTGCACAAAGAGCTGCAAGACGAAGGCTTTGTCACCGGACGCGACCGTGTCCAACTGCAAAAACTAAAGCGTAAACTTCTTGCTGTCGAAACCATGAGTCAAACCTCAAAACCCAGCGCCTGCAGTTTCGCCTTAGCAATGCTGTGCCCAAGTGCCGCCGCCTTCCCGAGCCACTGGATACCTAGCGCATGGTTTTTCTCGACACCGATCCCGTTGATGTAGCACATTGAGAGTAATTCCATGGCGTCCGCATGCCCGTTTTTGGCCGCAGCCTCAAACCAGCCCACGGCGATCTTGTATTCCTTCAACCTATAGAAATAGGTTCCGACATTGTTCCTGCCGTCGGCATTACCAGCATCGGCCTGCCTGACACACTCCACAAACTCGTCCGTCATCTCTGTTGGGGCGTTGGCGGCAATGCTGGATAGGTCTATTCGCCGCATCAGTCCGCCAGGAATATGAGCGGCTTGCGCATCCTTACCCCTGATTACCCCAGATTCAAGCCAGTTGTGGATCGTTCTCACCGACTTGCCCGTAAGCAGTGCGGCGGTTTGAGTGCTTACGAAAATGGGTGAATGGTGGGGTGTATCCATGCGTGATCCCTTTTCTGGCTTTGTTCGTCGTGAAGGTATGGACCAAGTTTAGCATCTTGTCGACTTCATCGTAAAAGCGTTGAATCAAGGCATTATTCTTCACCGACTTCATCGTGAATGCGGTGAAGAGAAATTATCTCTTTCACCGGAAAGATGTTGAAACAAAAACTAGAACGTGTTAGTTAGAATATTCTCATATTTATATATGAAATAATATATACTATGATTACAACATGTTATGAAGCGACAAGGCAAAACCGGCGCCAATGGCACGAATTGTGTAACACAGGGTCGACCCATAGAAACACCGTGGGCACTAATTGACCCCCATGGAGGATTGCAAATGAGTATGCTCGTTAAAAAGGCGCAGGCCAGCGCCGAAGCCGGTTTCACCCTTATCGAACTGATGATCGTCATTGCCATCATCGGTATTCTGGCGGCCATCGCTATTCCGCAGTATGAGCAGTATATCGTGACATCAAAGGCAAGTGGGGTTGTAGCCAATTTCAAATCTGCCTTAACACAAGTTACAGCAGGCGTTGCCGCAACTGCAGCGGGCCAGTCTACGGATTTAACAACGGCTCTCAATGTTTCATCTTCTCAAAATCCTGCAGGTGGCGGTTTAGCCTTTATAATTGGGACTACACCCAGCACTTGCGGGCAAGTGGGCATCACGGGAACGAGTTTGACTAGCGGTGTATTACCAGCATCAAATACAGCATCTATAGCAATCCAAGTAGGCAGCTGTACAGCAGGTACGTCGCTAGACACGGCAGTCAAGCAGGCGCTTACGGCGGCTGGCTACTCGGCTGCATATGGCGCAGCAATTAATGTTGGACCTAACGGTAGCATTTCCTAGGCAGAGTTAGTTATTCTATCCATTTGTAACTGTTCAGTTAAGCAACATCGGTTTTCCATACCAAAGGGCATCTCGTAAAGGTGCCCTTGATTATTCAAAAGCAACGTCCCTGAATAACTAATAAACCTTGCCCGGCCACGCCCTTTAACCAGTGTGCCGACAACACCGCAAAAGGAGAAAGCCGATGAAGCAGTCATCCCCCGCATCCGGTTTCACCCTGATCGAACTGATGATCGTCATTGCCATTTTCGCCATACTGGCCGCCATCGCCATTCCTCAATATTTTCAATACATAGAAACCGCCAAAGCCCAGGGCGTAGTTGCCAATTTCCGCCTGCTGGTCGGCACCGCGGCCAATGCTTATGCCGCCCATAATGGCCGGAACAGCCATCCGGGCCTCAGCGTCAATATGAAATCAACTAACGCGGGCGATATAGGAGTTACCCCCCTACATACCGTTTATATGGTGGGATAAAATGGCTTCTTCCCTCTGACTGAACTTTCCATTGTCGGTGCCCGTCATGTATGTCAATAATCCAGAGACGTTAATAGGTAGGGCACTTTCCGCGCTCATCAGCGCGGGAATCCTTCTGAAATATGCGCGTCAAGTCAAAGACCAGCAAATCATTCTGGGTTTTCTGTTCTTTGCCGTGACTATGGGTTTGTTCACACAGTACTGGGGTATCACCGGCTTGCACCTGTTGACCGGTGGCTTCGTGATCTGGCCGGTACTCGTTCTGCTCCTGGGGGACCGTTTCCCCTGGCCATTGGCCTATCCGTTGACCTTTATCGGCACCCTGATTCCAGACCTCTACGGCGCAGGAATGGCCGCTGACTGGTCTGACAACTGGTTCCTCGGCGCCGGTGGCGCAGGATTCCATGCCGGGATTTTTCTCGTGCCTCTGGAAGCGCTGATAGCGGCGGCCATGCTGAATCGATTTGGAATTTTCATGCGAAAACGCGGGTATTTTAGTAGAAGGACGAACGTCGAAAGCGGCGTTTGTCCCCATGGCATAGACAGACGCGCCAACCCAAAAGGAGAAACACGCGATGAACGAAAATGACCGCCAAGCCCGCATTAGTCAGCTTCAGAACCATCGCCATGCCCTGCTGCGCCGTCGGGAAGAACGGGACGCGGCAGTGGCTTCCATCGACATGGAACTCAATGTGGTACGCAGCGAGTTGCAGGCATTGTATGAAGCCGGACGGGTACTGCAACAAACACCAATGCCCAGAGTCGGAGCCAACCGCGCCCGAATCGCCTGAGGCACTGGGATTGTGGTCGGCAATCTGGCTTTCACACCTTTTTATGGGAGGCGGGTGGACCCAGAAAACGAGAGCGTGCAGGTCTTTGCCGACAGTGCCTACTGTTCGGAGGAATCGGAGCAGCTGCTACGTAAGGGGTAATCCGTCCAAAATCCGTAAAATAGAAAACCCCATAGAAATCATCAACTAAATGATGGATAATGCGGAAAATGGCGAGGAGGGAGCGAGTCCCTCCACTTCAAACGGCGAAATTTTTGTTATTCGATGTTCCCAATAGGCTATTTATGCACTGCGATTCAAAAACCTGCTCCACCTGCCTAGCCGAACATTCCCATGCATCTGTCTCACTTGTCGTGCCTGTAAAAAACGGCGGCGAGCGCTGGCAGCAGGTGATTCGTTCCATCCAGTCACAAAACATCCACCTCAAACACATCCTCATCATCGATTCTGGATCATCCGACCTCTCGGACAAGCATGCTCGGGAGGCCGGTTTTCATGTAGTCACTATCGACTCGCGATCTTTCGATCATGGCGGCACCAGACAAATGGCCGTGGATATGCTTGCCGATTCCGACATCATCGCTTTCCTTACCCAGGATGCGATCCTAAAAACACCAGATACACTGGGTAGTCTGGTCTGTTACCTGTGTAAACATCCCAATGCCGGAGTGGCTTATGGCCGACAAGTCCCGAGACCGACCGCCCGCGCCATAGAACGCCATGCCCGACTGTTTAATTACCCGCCCGGTATCACGCTAGAGAAAAAGATAGAGCACGCGGAGAGACTCGGTATTAAAACTGCTTTCTCATCTGATTCCTTAGCGGTATACCGAAGAGATCGCCTGATGGCCGCCGGCGGCTTCCCTCGCCAGTGTCTAACCGGAGAGGACGCCATCGTTGCAGCACGCATACTTATCCATGGGGGGAGCGTGCTTTATGTCCACGACGCCGAAGTCGAGCACTCCCATGATCTCACTGTAATCCAAGAGTGGCGCCGTTATTTCGCCATTGGCCGTTTGCACACGCAAGAGTCGGCCATATTATCCCCGTTCAAGGAGGTGTCGAAAGAAGGGCGCAAATTTGTGGCCTCTGAAATGCGCTACCTCCTCACCCATGCGCCGCTCACCATCCCTGAAGCCCTCTTCAGAACTGGCGTCAAATACCTGGCCTATCGTGCGGGACAGCTGACCACCAAAAGATTGGCCGCGCAGTGACTAAAAGCATCTTCCGTAACGCGTTGATGAATCTCGTCGGCCGCGCATTCCCTGCCATGCTCCTGTTGGTAACGACCCCCATCTACAATGTGGACAAGCGCCATAAGCTGATTCACCAGTACGTCGTGACCAACGCGTCGGTACATGATAGCCAATGCCTGGAAGCCTTGCCGGACCCGGAAAAGAGAGCGTGCAGGTCTTCGCGGACAGTGCCTATCGTTCGGACGAACCGGAGCAGTTGCCACATTTGTTATTCGAGGTTCACTTATGTATCAAGTAGTTGAACGCTGCTGGCGTTCAGACGGCAAGCATGCACTGATCAGGGTGCCGAATAGTACTGGTTGGTCCAATGCCGATGACCTTGTGGCAGATATCCGTGAGAACGGCGGTGGTCTTGGTGAAACAGGAGTCGATACGTTGCCGCCAAAGGCTGAAGATATCCGCGACGGGTTCATGGAAAAAGTTGAACCTGTTCTATGCTTCGATGGGCTAGGGAAAGGTGCGTATTACCTAGGGATCAAGCGTCTTTCTGCTCCATCGCTCTGCTTAGTCAGCAACAAGGATAAATCATGTCTGCTTTGAGCCCCACCACCCGCCCCTGGTTGTACGCCCTGTTTCCCTTCGTCGCCTATCTGCTGTCCTGGTACTACAACGGACAGCTTATCCCATTGCTGGCGATGAGCATGTTGGTGATGATGGCCTGGGGGGTCTGGGTCTGGTGGCCCCGGTTGCATGCGGGTTTGCCATGGCCGCGCGGCTTTCTGCCGATGTTCATGGTGCTTTGGTTTCTGTGGTTTGGCGTTACGCTGTTCTGGAGCGGTGTGCCCTATAGCAGTTGGTTTTATTTTTGGGTGCTGGGGTCTTTGCCGCTGGGCTTTTTAATCTGGCTCATGATGCCGGATGCGGTGCAGGAGCGGGCATGGACCTGGCTGTGGTGGGGGGTGGTAGCCAGTACCTGGGTGCTAAGTATCATCGCGCTTTGGCAATATTATCGTTGGATGGGGCAAGGTATAAGTTGGCAAGGCTTGCGTCCCAATGGACCGTTGCTCGATACCAATAGTTTTGCGGCATGGCTGAATCTGCTGTTTTTCCCTCTTTTGGCGGTTTTCTTTGTTTATGATGAGAAGCGCAAACAGAATTTATTTTCTCGGCATGTGGATGTTCTTGGCCTTTTATACCTGGCTACTATCGCCGTGCTGTTATTGGCCATGTTTTCAACCGGTAGTAGGGGCGCTTTGCTAGCTTGGTTGTGCACAATTCCTTTCGCGCTGGTGGGCTTCCGGCGGCAGCCTGGAGTCATTTACCGCTGGATGATGGTCTTCGGCTTGGTCATTTTATCCTTGTTGTTGATGAACTACGCCAAGGGATACAATATTTTTGGCCATTTGGCGCCCGGTTATATTAATAGCAACAAATCTACCGTGGCGCGCAGCCTGATGTGGGTTGCCACCTGGCACATCTTTCTCAGCCACCCTTGGTTGGGCACGGGCTTAGGCAGTTATTTCCTCTACTACCCGGCCTATCGTCTGCCCGGCGAACTAGTGTCGGCGGGTACGTATACCCACAACGACTACATCGAGTATCTGGCCGAGGGCGGCCTGATCAATCTGGGCTTTTTGCTGGCTTTTGCCGGCGTGCTGATGTATGCGCTCTATAAATTGCTCTACAAAGCCGGAAAGCCTCTGAATCTGTCCGAGGACCGGCGTTTGGAGGCGTTGGGGCTGGTGCTGGGGGTTTTTGCCATCACTGGGCACGCGCTGGGTAACTTCATTTTTTATAACCTGCCCCTGAGCCTGCTGGGCGGGCTTTTTCTGGCGCGGGCCTGGCGTATTTATGGCTATCGCGGGGATACCTCGCCCTTGCTGCCCCGCATCGGCATTAACCACGGGGTGATTGCTCAGGGCGTGATGATCCTGGCGGTGGTGGCGGCTTCCTGGAATCTGCTGGCGGATGGTGCGACTTTTGCCCTGTTCAGCAACAATGGCTGGCTGAACAAGGCAATCCCCAACAGTAATCAACGGGCGGTCTTTTTGTTGAAAGCTGCCGACTGGATGATTTTTGCGCGGCCGTTGGCGACCCAGCCCCATGTGTATCTGGCCAATACCTACCTGACTCTGGCGGAGCGGGACAAGGCGCTGGATGCGTCCCATCGCAAGCTGCTGGTGGAAAGTGCACTGCAACAATATCGGCAGAGTCTGGTGGGTATTCCTCGCCAGTCGGGGGTGCTGAATTCCATCGGCAGCCTGTATCTGACTCATGGATCGCTGCTCGGGCTGGACAAGACCCAAGCACAACGGGAGGCCTTGCTGGCCTGGCGCAAGGGCCTAGCGATAGCGCCCGAGAGTGTGAGTCTGCGCAATCAAATCGCTCAGTTGGCTTATGTGCAGTCGGGGAATGTCGCCGGAGCAGTCGCTTTTTTGCGCGCAGGGTTGCAGCGTCCACTTTTTCCATATCCTCGCAGCAACCTCCAGACAGACATTGCGCTGACCCAATGGCGGGCGGGGAAGCAGGGCGCGGCAAAAAAAACGTTGATGCAAATATTGCGGGAAAACCCCGCTTATACGCCAGCATTATCCTGGCTGCACTCGTTGCACAATTATAAAGCGCATTAGGATTAGCTAAGCACTCCCATCCGGCAATGGAGATACTATTCCTGATTAGCGCGATTCATCATAGAGGGAGTCCCTCCACTTCAAGCGGTGAAGTTTTTGTTATTCGAGGTTCCCTCAAGAGGGTCTATTGGTATGAGTACTATAGAGATCTATCCAGAGGCTAAATCTGGTGTTACTGCGGTAATCGTCACATATAATCCTGACCTTCTGGTTTTTGCTGATGTTGTGGCTGCCATATTTCCACAGGTACAGGCCACAATCATTATTGACAATGGATCTACCGTTGATGTGGCAGGATGGATTACATCCTTGGGCAAAGACAATATCCAAGCGATATGTCTGCAAGCAAATCGGGGTATAGCGGCAGCGCAAAACGCCGGGATTCATTTGGCACAACAACAAGGCTGTGACTTTATTCTTCTGATGGATCAAGATAGCGTACCTGATGAGGATATGGTAACCAAGTTATTATTTGCCTATCGGTCCATAGCAAAAGATAATACCAAAAAAATAGCTGCGATAGGTCCGATGTTTAAAGACAGCAAAAGCGGGCACATATCGAAACATGTTCGTTTCAAAAGATTTAGTATAGGCCGCGTGGATTGCAAGCCAGCAGATCTTGCGGTACCTGTGGATTTCTTAATTGCCTCCGGATCATTGGTAGAAACCAATGTATTTGCATCTGTTGGTTACATGGACGAGGGACTGTTCATAGATCATGTAGATACTGAGTGGATACTAAGAGCACGGGCAAAAGGATACCATGCGTGGGGACATTGTGATGCTGCTATGGTGCATTCGTTAGGTGAAAGCAGGCTGCGGATATGGTTCATACGATGGCGCGACATCCCGATCCATAAACCTTTTCGATATTATTATGTATTCCGTAACAGTTTACTTATTAGGCGGCGCGATTATGCCTGTCTTGAATGGAAGCGCGTTGAGATGATTCGGCTAGGTCAGCTTTTTATGTTTATGGCCATGTTCCATCCAAACCGTATCCAGGTGTTGCGCATGATGTTTCTTGGTGTGTTTCATGGCATGAAGGGAATTGATGGCCCGTTGCCAAAATGAACATACTATCTGCGTAACTGTTCACCACCCCGTGCTTCACGTTTCGTTTTAATGTAAAATTACCGCAAGTTATCAAAGCACAAGGACGATATGGACCAGAATGTCAGCCACCCAATACCCACTTTCCATGCGCTTTAATGGCGTCATACATAGCGTCTGGTGCCAGGTCTATTTCCTCTGGCCACGTCACCACCCCATGTTCCAGACCTACGGCGCTGAACACCTTGGGCTCTGAGAGGCATCCAAAAACGCCCGCACCTGGGCTATGAATCAAGGCATCCATCCAGACCTCGCCCTCTGTACCATCCACAAAGCGGACATGCAGTCGGTATCCGTCGAGCGCGCGCACGGAAGCCACGCGCCATGGTGCTTTCGGGTAGATGGGCGGGACTAAGGTAGCGGATGAATTTTTTTGAGTGACTGGTTGTGTGTGCATAGCTCCCAATTCTCCATAAGTTCAGCCCGATGCTCCTGTGCCCATTCCAACACTAAAGCCAGTGCCCGTCTGGGCATTTCGCCCTGGATAACCTCCAGCGTACGGATGTCTATGAGCACCTCATATTCTCCATACAGGGCGTGAAAGTGTGGCGGTGCATGATCTTGCCAGAACATCTGAATCAAGACACCGTAAAACATGCTAATGGTAGGCATGCGAAAAATCCATCATGGCCACAGTCGATTGCACATCATCGCGGCTTTTTGATCATCAAGCCATCCCCTGGCGTCACTGCAATGGGGCCGTTTGGGGGGATGCGCCGAGCGATGGGCGCATAGCATCTCTCCGATCTTCAATATAATCAGTCAATAGTATATGGTATTTTCATCTTTTCCACATCCTCTGGCCCCTCCAGTGACCTGAGGGCGCGTCTCACCAGCCCAAAATGAAATGTGGCTCTACTGCGCGTGGCATTTTTTCGAATCCGTACTAATTATCCGGTGAGATAGGGAGGGCAACATGGCATCGGTCCTGAATAAAGACAAGAAATCCGCCATCCGCGAGGCGAAGACCTACGACTTTACCTGGGAG
>NZ_JAGDVS010000162.1 GCF_023255755.1 Acidithiobacillus sp.
AACCCACGACCCGCTGATTAAGAGTCAGCTGCTCTACCAACTGAGCTAACAACCCGAAGGACCCGTATTATAGGAATTTTTGACGAGAAGGCAAGTGCTGACGCCGTGCTTTAGTGGGCCGCGCGTTGCCGCAGTCGGATCACCACCTCGACTTTTTCCACCTCAGTCTCCGGTGGTAGCTCAGGGATCTCGCTAATTTGCAGGGCAGATCCAGGGATATCCTGGAGCTCTCCAGAATCTACATAGTAGAAATGATGATGAAGGGATACGTTGGGGTCATAGAACACCTTGCCGGGCTCTACAATCACTTCGCGCACCAGCGCGTGATCGGCGAACAGGCCAAGTGTGTTGTAGACGGTCGCCTTCGATACTACGGGATAATCCGCATTGACGCGCTGCATGATCTCTTCAGCGGAAAGATGCGCGCAAGAGGAGAAGAGCACATAGCCAATCTCTACCCGCTGACTTGTTGGGTTGACGCCCGCGTCGCGAAGCACTTCCAGTACACGTTGCTTGTTCCAGTCGTTATTTTCCAAGGGCGGCCTCGCTTTAATTTTAAACTGGTTATAATTGTAGCGCTAATGCACCATCAGTAAAAGACCTTACTGTGTTGGCCTCGGTGTTAGAACTGCATAAGGGTTAATATCCAATGGTGGTGGCGTCTCCGTCAACAAGGACACCAGGATGTCGGCGGTCGCGGGCGCGTTGGTAAGTCCGTAGCGGAAATGACCAGCGGCGACAAAGAGCCCCTCCCAGCCGGGAAGGCGGCCGATATATGGAATACTATCCTGGCTTCCTGGACGCAATCCAGACCATTGCCTGAGGATCGGAGCCTGCGCCAGATCGGGAAATACACTGGCGATAAAGGCCGAAAGTTCTTCTCGCGCTTCATTCGTGGTCGACTTATCAAAGCCTGCAAGTTCACTCGTACTGCCGGCTAGAATCAGTCCGTCCCGTCGCGGTACCAAGTAATGATTATCGCGCATCAACATCGTATCGAGGACTCCGGGTTTGCCCTGAAGCAGGAGCATTTGGCCGCGCACCGGAATGATGTCCAGGTGAATGCCTGTTTCCTCGAGTATTTTTCCGCTCCAGGCACCGGCGGTCACGATGGCCCGCTCCGCGGGGATAAAGCCGGTGGTGGTTTCTACGCCTTGCAGCCGTTCGCCTTGCTTACGAAAGCCGGTGACTGCCGTGTTTTCATACAAAACGACGCCCAGTTGGCGACAGCGTGCGGCCATTGCCGCCAGCAAGCGGGGATTCCGCACTTGTGCGACCTCCGGGCACCAGAGTGTTTGGGTCTCTCCTGCAAGCCCTGGGCGCCAATCCAGCCCCCACGCGGCGCCCCAAGCCAGCACATCATTTGGGATTTTCTCGTGCTCACCCTCCACAATAAGCAAGCCGGAGGGTATCCATTCAGGATCAATGCCAGTTTGCTCCAGCAACGTGGAAGTCAGGGAGAAATAGCGTTGCATACTATACAGCGCGAGACGCAATAGGGCAGGGGGGTAGTGCCACGGATACAATGGGCTCAGGATGCCCCCACCAGCCCATGATGCCTCCTGACCGATATGACCTTGATCGAGCACTATAACCCGCAGACCGGCCTCTGCAAGCTTAATCGCACTGACTAAGCCAATCGCGCCGCCGCCAATCAGCAGAATATCCGTTTGCACAGGGGTTTCAGCAGGCATCTAAGGTCACCATTAGTCTTAAAAATCAATTCGGTAAAATATATTGGCGCCATTCTGGGTACCGCTCTCCGTCTGTAGTTCGATGTGGCGGGAAACTCGGTAGCGCAAGCGTGCCACAGTACCACTACCCAGTACGGATTGTCCGACACTGAGATAAATATCGGGGGTAAGATAATGGCCCAAGGTGACCATGGCACCTGCCAAGCCCGAATCACCATTGGAACTTACGCCAACGTCAATGCCGCTGCTACTCAGACTATCGCCGAAGACTGCGGCGCGGCTGGCAGAAAAGAGCGTACCCGCAGCAGCGGAAAGCAGCGCATTCTGACTGGTGAGACCACTGCTCGGTGTGCCCAGCACGAGATAAGAGAGGATATCTGTCTGCGACAGGGAGGGTTTGGAGTAGAGCGCCACCTGGGGCACTTGTAGTGTACCGGTGACTTGTACGCCAGCCTCCACGGGGGTGTTGTCCACTGCGAAGCTAGAGGAGCTTTTGATGGTGCGTACCGCCAGCACGTCCAGGTTGGCTTGGTTCGCCGCACCGTGGAAAAGGATGGAACCACGCTGGAAGGTAAGAGTGTGCCCATAAATCGCATAATGGCCATCCACCATGCGCAGTGTGCCATCGACTTGCGGACTTTGGCCATCGTGTATTTCTACTGCGAGACTACCTACCAGCCGGGCACGCAGCCCGCCGATGACGACTCTCGCATCGTCCCCGAGGGTTACATGCACATTAACACCCAGGGCAGGACCGCTGCTTTTGTGCTCTTTTTTCACAAAAACGACGTCACCCGAGGGCTTGGGTCCGCTGAAATCCGTACCCAATATACGCAGGCGATCAGTGTGTATATTTCCCTGCACGTCAATTTTTTTCAGGTTTCCGGAAATGCTCAGGTCGGGGCTGACCGCAGCTTGTACCTGCGGCAGATTGAGCGCCGTGAAGTTCTTCCCAGTGACGTGGAGCGTAAAGTCATTCGCCTGCTGAAGTTGGACGATGCCTGTCCCGGATATCTGGCCCGAGCCGGAGCCGGCTTGTAGTTGAGTGATTCGCAACTCTTTTCCATCTCCCACGAGTTGTGCACCCACGTCACGAACATCCAAACCCGCCTGCGGGACGAAAAAGCCCAGACCCTGGAGTTGTGCTGTACCAGTCCACTGCGGATGCGCCCAGGTACCCAGAACCTGGGCGTCTATCGTCCCTTGACCTTGCGGCCGAATCCGCAAACTCCCGACGGGGAGGGCGGCAAAAAGTGGTGCACCTACATGCGCCTTTATAACCCCTTGTAGTGGGGCATTGGCGTCCCAGTGCCAGGGCAGAGCGAGTGTCGCGGGGCTGTGGACGGTCACCTGGGCATTACCCCAGTCATTGACAAGACCAAGGTCAGCTGCAAGCGAGAGGTCTTTGGGCAACCAACGGAGTTGACCGGTAAACCGCTGCAGAGAGAGCGTATGCGACGTGCCCGCCTGCCGCCACTGCAATTGGGTTTTCTGAAAATCCCAATGGCCTTCCGCTTGGCAAACTCCGTGACACTGCGCTTGCAGATGCGCATTCAAAAAACCATGGAGCGATGCATCCTCCGCCTGCGCGAAAAAATCCAGAGGTAGAGATTGCAAATCGAGTCCCAAATCGGCCTGGTTGGTGGCGGGATTGTAGTGACCTTGCGCGGTAATCCGGGCAGCATGCGCATCGGCGAAAGCCATTTTGCTGAGCGATGCAGCACCGTTGGCCCATTGCAGAGTGGCTGGGTGGAGTAACTGCCAGTTTCCCAGAGGGATGCTGGTCAGTGTGGTCTTCTCCAATTGCAGTCCCCACGCACCGGCCTGATGAGACACCAGCCCGGTGACGGACAGACGGCTTTGTGGCCATTGCGCGTCCAGTCCCATCGTAAAACGTGTTAATGGTCCTTGCGCATGGGCCTGCAGATCAATGCGGTGGCCAGCGTATGCCAGTCCCTTTACATTGATCATAGCCTGCAAGGCGTTCGTGGCGCGAAGTTCGGCCTGTGTTTTCAGTGTATTGATCTTTACACCACGATAGGCAAGCCCTTGTCCGGTGCCCTGGATTTCTCCAGTCCACTGCGCCTGAGGCCGCGCTACCCAACCCTGAATCAGACTCTTACCCTGGGCACCGGGAAGCAAGCCCTGCCACTGCGCCACGTTGAGGACGAAATGCAGACGTTGTTGTAAATTACCTTGGGCGCTCAGGCTTACACCCGGACCAAAAAACTGGGCCTTTTGCAGATCCCACGCACTCCCTGCGAAGTGCACCAAGGCCTCGCCCTGTAAGGTTTGGCGGTAAAGCTGGCTAGGCAGCAATTGCAGCCGCACATCACCCGTGATCACTTTGGAAATTTGGGTGGCGTTGACGGTCAGGTCCCCGGAAAAAGTGCCCGGTACCTGGGCCATAATGCGCTGTGTTTGCAGGCCCCTGAGCCGGACCTGTCCGGTAACGGTGAGTTGCGGCCGCCACCGGACGGTCAGCACCGAAGGCAGCAGATCCGCGCCCAGCAGCTTGCCTGCATAATTGTATTGCAGGCTTTGGCGATTGCCGTTCACATTGCCTTGAATACCGCCGAATTTGGGATCACCGCGCAGCGCCAGTTGTCCTTGATAACGCTGGATGTTCCCCCGCAAATTCAAACTGACGGCCAACGCACCCACCGGTAACGTGCTCAACCATGCGGGCGGCGCTTTTGCCAGGATCTGCTCGAAGCCGCCACTGATCTGGTAACTCCCTGCGGTATTGCGGGGCAAATCAAGGCGCCAATGCCCCTGTGCGGGTTTCTGGAGCGCAGGATTACTGAGCTGTAGTGACTGGAGCAAAATCTGCTGTGGAGAGATTTGCGTTATACCGCTCAAAGTCGTCAGTTGCTTGTTGTCCTGTACCTGAATATTCAGGGGGCCGCCAAATGTCTGGGCCGAAATGCCGTGCCAGTGTGCTTCCCATTTTACGGTCAACGGGTTGGCGGCATTGCCTTGTCTCCATACACCCAGGCTTTGCAGCCCGCGCTCGCCCATTTGCAGGTCTGTCGTAAGCTGGAGTCTGCCCTGGGGCATCTCCGCCGACAGGTTTTTGACGTGCAGATTGCCACGCTGCCAGGCCAGCTCGGAAAATGTCGCCTGGGAGAGGACGAAGGACTCCTGCGTTCCTTGCCATATATGCAGGTTCGTACAAGTAACCGGGCTCAGTTTCAGGTCGATGAGACGGGTCCACAGGGGCAATGCGGGCCAGCGCAAATGAATAGGGCTGGGTTTGTCAGAGGGCATCGGCAGGTGCAAATCGGCCTGGTGAAGCTGAAGATCGGCAAAGTCGACTTCTCCCCAGAGCAAATGGGCAGGATGCAAGTGCCACTGCAAAGATCGCGCGCGAAAGCGCATGTCCGCACTATGCCAGGAAATGCCGGAAAGCTGCATCTTGCCAGTAAGCGAGCCCTTTACCTGTTTGACCTGTAAGTTGGGGACCTGCGCTAACGCCCACTGTGCTCCGTGGCTGGTAGTGAGCAGCCAGACCAGGACGGTGGCCAGCGTGATCAGGATCAGCAGCACACTTGCAATAATGCCGTGGCGGACGCGTATCACAGGCTGAAACCTACCGAAAAGGCGATGCGGACTGCGGGCGTTTGCGGGGCAACCAAGGGATGCGCCAAGTCAAAGCGTATGGGTCCGACTGGGGAATACCAGCGCACGCCTAGCCCAACATCTTGAAGCGCATGGAAACTGGACCAACTGTTGAAAGCATTACCCACATCATAAAATGCGACGACAGCCCAGTCTTTAGTGACAAAGCGCTGAATATCGAAGCCACCAACGGCAAGGAGACGCCCGCCTTCCACCGCACCATCCACAGCCAATGGTCCCTGCGATTGATAGGCATAACCGGGCAGGCTATTTTGACCACCCGCGAAAAATCGCAGATTGGGTGGTAATTCGCTGATGGACCCGGTTAACCACATTGCCCCCAGCTTGGCGCGGGTGCCAAGGACCCAGTTCTGACTCAAGCGCTTGCGCCATTCTCCCTGGGCACTGAAGCGGATGAAATTCGCATCGCTACCCCATACCTTGCTGGCACCCTCAATCCTAGCCGTCAGTGTGTAGCCGGCTATGGGGCGCAAAATATCGCGGAAATCCTGCATGCTGTACTGTACGGAAGGATAAATATAAAAGCTGTTATTAAATTGCCCAGCCACATTGTAGTTGGCTTTCTCAGAATTGATTAATGCCTCTATGGTTGCACTTTTGCTAAGACTATTTTCGCTGCGCAATGACCACTGTCGACCAGCACTGGCGAGGATTTCGTTACTGTTATAGGCGGTCAGATTTTGATTCTGATAACTGGCTTGAGCAATATATTCAGATCCTAGTCGCGCACCAACCGGCCAGCTGTAGGTGACGCTGGCATTGCGATTCAGTTGCGCCGCCAAAATGGAAACGCGGACATGCTGTGCTTGATCAAAAGCATTATAATTATCGTAGATAATTGCCGCGTTTGGCCCAATATTAGTGCTGTAACCTGCGCCTATTTTTAGATGCTGTGCCGACATGCTTTTCAAATCGACGGTAACGGGTATGGCGTCGTTTTTTGCTTTATCCAGATCGCTAGTTACTGAGATATCGGAGAATCGGTCGGCGTTGCGCAAATTACTCTGGGTGACGGCCAGCGAATTGGGCGAATACCAGTCTCCAGCCTTGAAAGAGAGGTACCGCTGAATGAACCAACGCGGGTAGTGTTCCGCACCGGTGATTGTAATATCCCCAAAGCGGAAGCGGGGTCCGGTATTGAGCCACAAGTAAATATCAGCCCAGAATTGGTCACGATCCATACGGATTTCATGACGCGAATAATCAGCACGTGTGTAGCCGCGCGCGTTGAGGAACGAGAGGACTTTGCCTTTCCATTCCTCATAGGCAATCTGATCAAGAATATCTTTTTCGTGTAGTGGAAATTGGGTAAATAGCTTTTGTAAAGCGGTTAGATCGTGGCCTACGCCCGCCGATTTCAGGTCGATTTGGCGAACCAGGATGGGCCGCCCGAGAGTCACGGAGAAGATGATGAGATATTTCCCATGCGCGCCCTTTTCACTGCGCTCCGTCCAACTCGCGCTATAGTAGCCGTAGGCTTCGAGCGCATCCTTGAGGCGCAAACTCGCTGACATCTCCGTTTCTTCCAAACGGTCCGCCAGCGACTCGAGAACCACGGAGGGGAGGGCATGGGCAAGCTTCTCCACTAAAGGCCCAGAAACCCCATCCACCAAAAAATGTACGTCGTCGGCGTCAGCCGCTCCGCAGGACAGCAGCGAAGCGCCCAACCCTGCAAGCAATAAGCCACGGCGCAGGTTGCTCAGGCGATGTCGCCTCGCCTTATTATCCCGCCTGACTGTGCCCAGAAGACCTCCTGCCCTTAGCTGCCATCCACTTTTGGATATCACGCCACAAAGAACGCGTCGGAGCAAGGTAAACAGTGCCGCTCACAGCGTGATGATTTACTGAGTTTAGCATGATTCAGGAGGTGGCAGGCGCAGGTGAGGGGTGCGCAGAGCAGCACCTTAACCTCTTGACGGGGTCAGGCAGTGTTGGGGAAGGCCTGTAGGAAGGCAGTCATCGACGGATGTTATCAAAAGGCGGACGTGGATGATGAATCTCCCGATAGTCGGTGACCACGATGTCCGTATGCATCCCTTTGCGCATTTTCCGCCGTTGCCACCAGAGGAAAAGCATCCCGCTAGCCCCGAGTATGGCAACGGCGATGACCGCAAAAATAGCGAAAAAGAACAGACCGACCAGCAGGACCATGCTCACCATCACCGCGAGCAGGCGCACCCACCACGAACTTCGACTACTGAATGATTGATAGTAAGTCATTACGCTCCCTTGAAATTTTTACAGTGTTAAGTATACGTTCAGACCTTGATCCAAGGTCTGAAGTTCATTTAGGGCTGAACTTAGATTGTTCCCCCGTTGCGGTCACGAATATAACTTTACATAATAAGTATTATGCGAATCAATAAAACATGTTCTACCTGCCCATACTTGAGCGGCAAGCATCCGCGTAGGATAACATGGGGTCATCCCGCACCGTTTGCGTAATAAACGGAAAACGTCGGCTGGAGAGATTAGGGTCACCGCCACCCAGTAAAATTAACGGCCCTTGCACCACACCATCATCGACGGTCCGGGCCAATATCCGGGTTTGCTGGTGAGATTCCGGCCCAAATTCATGCAGGATATACGCAGTGGTTAGGAGCGTTGCCGTGGATGCAGGCAGTTGTCTATGATTTGCCTGCACGCTTAGTGCCGGCCTGCCCTTTTGCATATCCTGAATCAAAATACTCCATTGACCATCGTCGCCAAACTGTGCTTTTGCCTCGTTATGGCCGGTACCGGCCATACAGCCGTACCCAGCCTTTATCCCATCTCCACAGCCTCTTGTCTGAATTCATTCTTTCGCCCCCTCTTTATTTTGTATGAAATTATTCGGTCTTCCCCTCCGGTGAGTCCGGTGCCGGTATGAACTCCTGACGATCTGTAAACAGGACCACAGGCATACGCAGCGCCAACCACAAACTGGGTAGTGCCGCTGCAAATGCCAGTAGAAAAAATTCCACAAATCCCACCCGTGCCGCGAGAAAACCACTAAACCCGCCGACAACCGTGGTTGCCACGGACATCAGGGCGGAGCCGATAGCAAAGTGCGTTGCCTGATAGCTACCCTGACAACGCTGCATGAGGAAGACCATCAAAACGGCGGTGCCGAGACCTGCCGCCGCCTGCTCAAAAGCCACTGTGACGCCTACCCACCAGACAGACGGCGTCGCCCAGGCCAGCCATGCATAGGCCGGAATTGCCAGAGATTGAATTAATGTCAACGGTAGCAACGCGTGGCGCAAACTCCATCGGGATATGATGATACCGCCCAGCAAAGCGCCTCCGATAGTCGTCACCGTTCCTACTGTTCCGGTGAGGATGCCGCGCGCCACCAGGCCATAGCCCAGATGGTTGAGAAATGGCGTTACCATCGCAGACATCATGGCGTCGCCAGCGCGGAAAAGCAGGATAAAGGCCAGAGCCCAGAGGATTCCCGGTTGCTGCATGTAGGTGGAGAAAGCTTCGCGCACGGCGTACCAATGCTGCCCTTTGTGGCTCGTGGGTGCGGGTGGTGATGGAAGTATACGCTTATGAAAAGCCGCCAA
>NZ_JAGDVS010000179.1 GCF_023255755.1 Acidithiobacillus sp.
GCTGGCGCAGCCCGTCAGGAGCCACAGCGGAAGGACGATGCGTCCGTGAACCGCGACAAGGCGCCACCAGCCTGATCTCTCAAAAATCGAATACATGATCCCTTCGCTCCGTGAGGGGTATGGTACCACCATGTTTTATGATTCAAGGAGACGTGACAAGGCGCTGTCGATACATAAAAACCAGTCCTTGCCGGTCGCTCCGCGAGCTGAGTGTTATTCGTCCGCCGAGTTGATCGGCAATATGACGAGCGATGGTCAGACCCAGACCGCTACCGCCTTCCGCGCTGTCCGGCAAGCGGTAAAATGCATCAAATACTCTATGCGATTCCTCTGGAGGAATGCCCGGACCACTGTCGATGACTTCCACGACACCCTCTTCGCTATCGCTACGGATTCGGATGGTCACCTCACCGTTTTCCGGGCTATAGCGCAGGGCGTTGTCGACGGCGTTACGTATCAGGCTATGCAGCGCCGCTTCCGTCCCCTCTACCCACACCGCGCCCTCCAGCTCCAAGCCAAAATCCAGGTTTTTCTGCTCCGCCAGCGGATAGAGATCTTCCACTACCAAACGGGCGATAGCGGCAAGGTCCACCGGCTGATGCGTTGCCATTGCCGCCTGCTGACGGGCCAGACTCAACAACTGATCGAGCAGATGACGGGATCGCTCCAGGCCGCTTTTGAGAGGCAGCAGGCGTTGTTTGCATTCGGCGAGGGATTCCGCCCGTTCCAGATTCTGCGCTTGTAGCGAGAGTGCTGTCAGAGGTGTCCGCAGTTCATGGGCGGCGTCGGCGACAAAACGGCGTTGTTGGGTCATCAGCAGCCTGACCCGTTCCAGCAGGCGGTTGATGGCACGCAGGAAGGGGGCGATTTCCTCCGGCACCTCGCTTGCCGACAAAGGCTCGGGATATTCTGCGTTCTGCGCATCTGCCGCCAGGGCCAGGGCATGCACGGGTGCCAGACTGCGCAGGACCAGATAGCGGGCGAATACGATCAGCAAAGGCACCAGCAGCAGAAGTGGCATCAGGGTTCGCAGAGCGCTATCGAAAGCGGCGTCACTGCGGACATCGGTAGACTGGGCAACGGCGAGTTTTTTACCCGGCGCTACCCGACGGACAAAGACGCGCCAGTTCTGGCCGCCCACGTTCACCGTGTGGAAGCCACTGCTCAGGTGAATCGGGAGCTTGAGCAAAGCTGCGGTCGACGGCTGGGATGTCGCTAAAGCTTGCACCACAATGCGCGCGTCAGGGTCTTCATCCAGAGGAGTCGCCACGGGCTTTTCCACGGTCGGCCCATGTTCCGGGGGGATCAGGACCGCGATCTGCCGCAAGGACGCATCCTGGTATTCCTGTGCCTCATCAAAGGCGAGCCCGAATGATGCCAGGCCGGCCAGTAAACCCATACACACAATAGCCATGCTCAATCCGACGGACAAACGGCCTTGCAGAGAACGTATCATGGCTGGCGGACGACCATCCAACCCGCCCCACGGACATTTTTGATGACCTTCGCACCGAGTTTTTTGCGAATACCGTGGATCAGAAAATCAATGGTGTTGCTCTCCACGGCTTCATTCCAGCCATATAAGCGCTCTTCGAGCTGGGCACGGCTGAGAATGGTGCCGGGGCGCAGCAACAAGGCCTGCAGCAATGCGAATTCCCGGGCAGTCAACAGGACTTGTGCATCGCCATACTGCACTTCACGGGTGCTCAGGTCGAGTTGCAGCAATCCGTTGCTGAGTACCGAAGTAGCTTGCCCGCCCTGCCGGCGGATGATGGCGCGCAAACGGGCCAGCAGTTCATCCATTTCAAAGGGTTTGACCAGATAGTCGTCGGCGCCGAGGTCCAGGCCATCGACCCGGTCCGCCAGCGCATCGCGGGCAGTAATGATGATAACGGGCAAGGTGTTGCCCGTGGCCCGGAGCTTTCTCAGCAGATCGCGTCCGTCCAGTTTGGGCAGACCCAGATCCAGCAATATCGCCTGGTGCTCCTGGTTGCCGATGGCCCGCAATGCGGTTTCGCCGTCCCGCACCCAGTCCACGGCATAAGCCGCATCCTGCAGAGCCACTGTAATGGCTTCGCCGATCATTCGGTCATCTTCGACAAGGAGAATGCGCATAAGATGGTCCCAGTATATTCCCGGTGACTTTGCTCGCCCCAAAAGCCCCGTCCCCCCAAAAAGGGAGCGGGGCTCTCGCAATGCCAGTGATCAATCCGGATGCGCGCCTTCGGTGGAGTTCTCCAGAACGGCCCCGGTTTTAGCATCGACGCCTACTTCATGGGTGACTTTGCCATTTTTGATATCGAAAGAATAGCGCAAACCGCTCCCACCCTTCTCCTGCTCCAGTTCTTCGTCCGTGATTTTGCCGGGGTATGCCTTGAAGGCAATAGTCCGGGCCTCTTCGATAGTCACCTTGGCATTGCCCGCCAGATTCTGGCCAGTGAAGGCGAAGGCACTAAGGGATGCTGCGGTCAAAATGACACCCAGCACGCTAATGACCACTTTTTTACTTGATATTCCCATGACATCACTCCTCTCCAATAGATTGAGTTCTGGTGGATACTTGTGCTTCCACCATGTTGCTCACTCTACCACCTCGGAATTAGCGCAGGCTTAGCGCCGAATGATCCGAGCTGTAACGCACGGCAACACGACAGCCCTCTACCACGCAAGGAATAAATATCCGCGATTTCCGAATGCATACTCGTCATCCTAAAAAAAATACCGGCAGAAAAGCTCCAGACATAACACGCTGGAACCTTTCTGCCGCAAATTATAAGTAACTACAGACCTAGAAGTTTACCGCAATACTTCCATATACCGTCAACGGGGCGCCAGGCAATGCCAGCATCTGCCCAGCCGAGTTTCCACCCAGAAGCCCGCCGGCCGTGATGTACTGGAACTCGTTATAGCGATTATTCGCAAGATTGAGGACATCGACACTCAGCTTGATATCCTTCAAACCCGGAATACTCCCACGCGTGGGGATGGTGCTGTCAAAACCCAGATTCACCGTACCATAGCCCGGCATTTTCTGCTGGCTCGGCGCAGTCGTATTGTTATTGAAGACATTTTGTGCGCCGGTGTACTGATACCAGATCCGCGGCTCCAGTAACACGCCCGAGAGATAGTAGCTGTACGCCGTGCCGATATTAAAAGTACTGCTTGGCACGTTGGATACCGGCAGCCCGTCATAACTGACGCCGTTAGTCACGTAATGAGCGAAGGTTGCCTTCTCGAAATTGAGATTGGCAAAGACGTGCAGATTGTAAATCGGGTCATCTTCCAGTGCCATATTGACACCCTGATAGATGGAATCACCATTCGCGTCACCCAGATAATTGCCATTGGCATCGTAGAACGGAATATACTGGTTGGTATAGTGCAGATGGTAAAAGCTCGCCAGCAGAAAGAAATTATGCAGGTAAGTGGCATCCTTGAAATGAATCTTTATGCCCGCATTATAATCGGCGCTTTTTTCCAGACTATAAATCGGTGGGGTGCTTTGATACAAACCACCGCCCCCGCCCACCTGCGGCTCCTTGTATGCCTGCGCGTAGCTGGCAAACACTGCCAGCCATTTGATCGGCTGCCAATTGAAATCCACCGAGGGCTCCACCTTGGTGAAGCTGTTGCTGGCGGCCGGGAGCACACCCTGATTATTCTGCGGATACAGGGCATAAGCCGCGGCGAAATCCGATTGCGCGGCAGGCGTGTAACGCGTCTGATAATTGATGAAACGCACACCTGGCGTGATATGCAGGTTTTTCATCGGACTGATCCGATCCTGGATGAACGCGGCAAGATCCGTCTGGTCAAAATAGTCGCTGCGGTAATGCGCATTGGGCACAGACGCCGAGCCGTAGTACGGCGGGTTGGTATTGTAAAAGGCATTCCGCGAGTTGTACCGGCTGTTCAGAAAGAATCCACCCACGTTCACATCGTTATAGGGCAAGGCCACCGAAAACCAGAGCTTGTCGCCGTACACATCGGTATGGGGATTATTGTACTCGTAGAGATTCTTCGGATTGGACAATCCGTAGTTGTTATAGTGGAAATGCAGACGGTGGCCGTTGCGATACCAGAGCGTGTTATGCAGACCCACCATGCTGTCCAGTGCAAGGTTCAATTTGCTATAGACCAGCCAGGTGGTATTGCCGTCCCGTTTGAACCAGACATTTTCCGGCAGCGAGGAATAATACCCTGACGTCGCCTGGCTATACAGCGGCGAGTTCGGCGTACCATCCATGGTCACACCGGCAATGGGGTTGAGGGGGATGGATACCGGCCGGTAACCGGAACCTTTCGCGAGGTAGGCACCCATTGAAAAGTCACCGTTGCTGAAGGTCTTGCGGGTTTTCAGGAACCAGGCGTAGTTATAACTGGGGTTGGCGAAACCATCCGGGGTTTGCCGGTAGCTGTTGCCGGAACCGGAGCCACCCGCCAGAATGGTGGACCAGCCGTCTATGCTCCCGGTGCGCACGTTGAAGACGATATTTTTGGTATTATAGCTGCCGTAACTCATCTTGATCGAGGCGCCAGCCGTTTTGGTGGGTTGCAAGGGGACAAAATCGATCTGGCCGCCGATGTTGTTATACCAGCGATCCACCGGGTTACCGGGACCATAGGTGACGCCTATACCCTGCAGAATGCCGTTCTGCGGTACCTGAGGACTCTCCCAGAGGCCACTGGAGGGGTTTACCATGGGAACACCGTCAAAGGTGACAGAGAGGCTGCCGTTGTCAATCTGGCCACCGGAGAAACCGCCCCAACCCTGCTTGATCCCGTTCACGCTGATAGAGGTCTTGGTAGAGCCGGTGTATCCATAGCTGGAGACGCTGACGCCCGGCGCATAAGACAACGCCTGCGCGCTGCCGCCTACCGGACCAGCAGCTGCTAATTCATGCTTGTCCAGCACCTTCACCGATTGACCGGAATTAAAACGGTGCTGTTGGGTAAGGGACTGCGCCTCACTGCTCCCAAGGTAAGAACTTCCCTGTGCAGCGGCATTGACCTGACCGACGTCGACGGCAGCATGGTGAGCACTTACCGTGCTGGCAGTAACGCCATCAGCCAGGGCAAGTGCGCTCGACAGCATCATCCCGGATGCCATGAGCGCAACGATGATTGGACGTAAATTCGCGGTGTTACGCATGGTTAAAACACTCCCTGTTATGATCGGTATCCCAAAAGAATCTTTGGGCTTTTCAAAGAGGGAGTATCATAACCACCAAATGTGACGACAATGCGACAGATTAATGACTTTTTTATGACATTTTGAGGGGCATTACCGGCAGTGACAACCAATATCTTTTTGGAAGATGGATCATACGGGAGATGAGGCGATGTCCCTCGGGTTTATCCGTCCCCCTTGCGCCTCGGGGTGAGATAAACCCAGACCGCCAGAAAAAGGAACGCGATGGCGTAGATATTGGTGGTACCCAGGACATCGCCCTTGTTCGCCGTGGCGCCCGGCAGAAACGGTGCACCCCAGCCTTCTGCCGTGGTCCAGACGCCAATGCTGTAGGCAATACCAACGGGGATCACCCAGCGCAGACCACGGCCGATGATAAGGTAGAAAGCGATTACACTTTCTATGATCGCGGCAAAATAGCCAAAGAACACCGGCCCGGCCCAGGTGATGATCGTGATAAAAAAGCTGATATAGGCCGCGATCCAAGCCGGCTCGCCCGGCAGGGCCTGCTGCAGGTAGGTGACGGCATGGGTGAGAAAATAGGGCTGCCATTTCCAGAAGGCATCGACGGCCCAGAGTATGCCGAACAAAACCCGCGCGGTGTGTATGGCCGGCGCGTAAATAGGACGATGCGGTGTTTTGCTGAGGCTCAGGCCTTCCCAGCTTCGCGTACAGACCACGAAAAGGAAGCAGAGCGCATAAATGATGGCGGTGCCAGGATCAGTCGCGCCCTGGGTGTAGGGGCCGCCAAAACCGCCAACGGTACTCCATAGCCAGAGGTTATAAATCACGCCCACCCAGGCCAGCAGTGGCAGGCCGATACCGGTAATGAGGGAGATGGCAAGAATGGCGTCGAGCGCTATAGTCGCATATGCCACATGCTGCGCACCCAGTTGCTGGACCAGTTCCGCCGTCCAGTGACCGTAGCTGGCGATCCAGGCGGGTTGTCCGGACACCCAGTCGGCACTGAAGCTGCTGAGAAAGTGCGTGCTGTAGGCGGGGTCGAGTTGCAACCAGGTATTGATCAGCCAGATCAGACCGAAAAGGATACGGACGGCACCGAACGCCTGTTTACGACGCAGTTCCAAGGGCTGGGGTGTTTTCATCATGCCTCTGATTGTGTCATTAATAACGCGGACATTCTTCAGGAAATCGACAGGAAGGTCAAAGGTCAGGAAATATTTTTATTTAAAGAACAAACACCATGAAAATACTGATCATTGAAGATGAGCCAAAAACCGCCGCCTTTTTGAAAAAAGGTTTTACGGAGGAAGGGGATGTCGTAGATATCGCCAGTAATGGTATAGACGGACAACACTTGGCGGCGACAGGGGATTATGACGTCATCGTGCTGGATGTCATGCTGCCGCAGCGGGATGGCTGGTGGGTGTTGCAGGAAATCCGCAAGCGGCGGGCCGAGCAGCCCGTCATCCTGCTGACGGCGCTGGACGCAATCTCCCAACGGGTAAAGGGTCTGCAGCTCGGCGCCGATGATTATCTGGTCAAGCCCTTTGCCTTTTCTGAACTGCTGGCGCGGGTGCACAACATCCTGCGCCGCTGTAACGTGCGCTCCGAGGACATGCTCCATTGCGCGGATCTGGAGATCGATCTGCTGCGGCATAAGGTCTGGCGCGCGGGAGATACCATCGGTCTTGCCCCTCAGGAATATCGGCTGTTGGCCTATTTGATGCGCTTTCCCGGCGAAGTGCTGACCCGTACGCGAATCGCCGAGCAGGTCTGGGATATGAATTTTGACGGCGACAGCAATGTGGTGGATGTCGCGATCCGTCGGCTGCGCAGAAAGGTCGACGACCCCTATTCCGGCAAGCTGATTCATACCTTGCGAGGGGTAGGTTATGTCCTTGAAACACGCGATTGAGACCCTCCGCCGCGTTACCAGTTCGATAGCTGTACGCCTGACGTTGTGGTATGCGTTGCTCAGCGTTTTATTGATTGCCGCCGCTGGCAGTGCCTTGTATTGGGTACTTGCGGAGCAATTAAGGCAGGTCGACAGCCAGATTTTGGCCAGCAAGATCAATGCAGTGCATAGCGCACTGAGTCGGCATGCCGGGAATGCCGAGGCGTTACGACACGAAACGCAATTGGAGGCGAGTACGATTCGCGGCGTATTTATCTGGGTCAGCCGCCCCCCTGCCGGCATTATTGCCCGCGGTCGTGGCTTCAATCCGCTTCTGGATAGTCCACGACCATTCACGAAATCACCCAATACTCTGAAAGAAAAGGAGTGGAAATGGAAAATACACGACCACGATCATTATCTGGTCATGGCACAACCTCTTGCAGGTAATCCGCCAACAACGATTTATGTCGCCATCAGCACCACGCAGAATGCGCAATTTTTGGCTATTTATCGGCAGGTGCTGCTGCTGGCGACCACCCTCGTCCTGCTGGCGGCGGTGGCGGCGGGCTATCTGATTGCCCGGCGGGCTATGCGGCCGGTCGCACGGTTGGCGCAGATTATCGATGAGCTGGGTGCCGGGCAGTTGCATCGGCGCGTTGCGGACGAACATTGGCCTGGCGAACTGCGTACTCTGGCGGCTAACTTTGACCGCCTGCTGGGTCGGCTGGAGACCTCCTTCAACCGTATCTCGCGATTCTCCGCAGATATCGCCCATGAACTGCGCACTCCCCTGCATATCCTGCGCGGCGAGGCGGAAATCGCACTTTCCAGAAACCGCAGTCCGGCGGACTATCAGACGTGTATCGAGTCGGCTATGGATGAATACGGACGGCTTTCGCGCATGGTGGACTCCCTCCTCTTTCTCGCCCGCGCGGAGCAGCCAGATGCCCAGCTCGACACACCGTTGCTGGACAGCCGGGAAGAAGTAGCGGCAGTCTGCGCCTTTTATCAGGCGATGGCCGACGAGTTGGGGGTTGCGCTGGTCAACAGGGCCAGTGGGTCAGTGGCGGCGAATCCCGGACTGTTGCGGCGCGCACTGGGCAATCTGCTCGGCAACGCGCTGCGCCATACCCCTGCGGGCGGGCAGGTCAGTATCCGAACCGCCATTCAGCCATCGCTACTGCAGATCATCGTCAGCGATAGCGGTTCCGGGATAGCGCCAGAGGACCTGCCGCATGTATTTGACCGCTTTTATTGCGCGGATGCGGCGCGCCTGCGTCAGGGTCAGGGCACCGGGCTGGGGCTCGCCATCGTGCGGTCCATTATGCAGTTGCACGGCGGCGAGGTCGCACTGCAGAGTGAATTGGGGATGGGCACCACCGTCACTTTATCTTTCCCAATTATCGCGACAGAAACTCTGGCATCGCACTAAAGATGACGAATTCGTCAGGTTGCGGTCACCTTCTGGTTTCCTGCTTTTGCGATGATGCGCCAATGGCCGCAGCAGTTATGGCGGTATTTATCCTGTGCGGAGATAAAATTGTAGTGGTCGATTATCGGAACCCCCCAGAAAAGCACCGAAATAATCCCGCGTTTTTAACCATAAAGGTCCGTGCATGACGCACAAAGCCGCGACACGGCGGATAGCGACTGCGCTCGGAATCGGCGCCTGTCTGCTCTCGGGTACCGCCTCGGCGGACGATCTGACTTTACAGAGTGCCATTCAGCGCGCGCTGGTCAATCAGGCGGTGGTACAGCAGGCGCAGCATATGATCGCGGAGCGCCAGGATCAGGGTCACGCGGCCCATGCCGATCTG
>NZ_JAGDVS010000159.1 GCF_023255755.1 Acidithiobacillus sp.
GCGCTGACGGTGTCGCCGCCGGGCAAGGTGGTGCTGCGGCCTTCCGGCGCGTCGAAATGCAGGAGTTGGCCCTGCCGTCCGCCGCTGGAGACTTTGTAGGGCGTTTTATGGCCTTTTAGTGCCGCATTCAGATCTGCCAAGGCGCCGCTGACGGCGGGCTGCCACTGCTCCCAGATGACGTCGATCTCGGCATTGTTGGCGATGGACTTGAGGGTGATGTGGGGCACGCGCTCACAGACAAAACCATGGCGGATGCTGCCGTAAGTGGGCTTGCCGGAGGGGAAGCTACGGGTGACTTCCGCCTCTTTCTGCTGTCCTTCCGGGCTGTCGGCGAGGAGATAATAGGGATAGCGGGCGCCCATGATGCGGGCACGGGCCAGTGCCAGGGCGACGCGGGAGGTGTCGAGGGTGATCCAGCGGCGGCCCCATTGTTCGGCGACATAGGCGGTGGTGCCGGAGCCGCAGGTGGGGTCGAGGACGAGGTCGCCGGGGTCGGTGGACATCAAGATGCAACGTTCAACTATACGGTTCGCCGTTTGAACAACGTAAACCTTGTCGCCACCAAACTGGTTTTGCCCGACAGTATCTGACCACACATTCGTTAGCGGAAACGCCGGGAAGTCATCGATATATCGGACGTAAGATAGCCTTCCACCGGACGTACTGCTCAGGCGATCCGCTTTGATGATTTTCTGAAAACCGATCTCTCCAGTTTTCCAATAGCCCTTGACGGGCCGAAATGTCTTACCACGGTATGCGACAGGAAAATCTCCAGGTGGGCGTTGGCTAGTCATGTCACCAGTTGCCATGACGCGGCTGTCAATTGGCAAAGATGCTGCACCAGATCGCTCTTGCGCTGACATCTGGCGAATCTCTCCGTTTGATAAGCGAATTTTCGTGTATCCAGTGGCGCCTTCTTCGCCAGCAATCTTTTTTGCGAACAGTTGATGGTACTTAACGGTGTCTAACCTCTTCGCGTACCAGACAATATAGTCGCATATTGGCGGTAGTAGTTCGCTTGTTGCGCCGGTCGTTTTAGCCACAGCGATCAAACAGGCGAAATTCTCATCCCCAAAAACTTCATCCATCACCGCCCTTACCCGGTGCACATTCTCATCCCCGATCTGCACAAAGATCGACCCAGAATCCGTCAACAAATCCCGCGCCACGGTGAGCCGGTCGCGCAGGTAAGTCAGGTAGGAGTGAATCCCGTCCCTCCAGGTGTCGCGGAAGGCCTTGACCTGTTCCGGCTCGCGGGTGATGTGCTCGGTGTTGCCGTCCTTGACGTCGCGGCTGGTGGTGGACCACTGGAAGTTACTGTTGAATTTGATGCCGTAGGGCGGATCGAAGTAGATGCACTGCACTTGGCCGCGCAGGCCTTCGCGCTCGGCCAGGCTGGCCATGACCTGCAGGCTGTCGCCGAGGATCATGCGATTGGCCCAGTGGGCGTCGTGCTGGTAGAACTCGGTCTTGGCGTTGGCGTCGGGCAGGCCGTTGAAGTCGGCGAAGAGGTCGATCTGCTGGCCGTCCTCCTGGCCCGCCGCGCCCGGTGCCGGGTTCCGTGCCTGAAAGCGCCGGAGGTCGTCGATGAGGACTTTGGGGTGGACCTTTTCCTGGATATAGAGGGGCGGCGCCTGCACCACGAGGCTGGACCAGTCCTGCCGATCCTTGCCGCGCCAGATGAGCTGGGGATCGAGATCGGGGTTGCGGCTGCGCTTTTCGTCCTCCAGCCCGGCGGCCTGCCGGGGGTACTCCACTCGCACCGGCTTTTGCTCGTCCTGCCGCATCACCGCCTGATATTCGGCGGTGGGGATGTTCTTGCGCGTCGCCTCGTCGTGGGTGAGGGTTTCGATAGTCAGGGATGGTTTAGGGCTTTTGGCCATTTTTTACTCTTCAGGGGCGCTGGGGCGAGAAACAATATCTGCTTCGGCATTAACGAGTTGATTGCGCAACCACACCGGGTTCAGGCGGCAATCAAGGACCGCGTAGATGCGGATGATGCTATCTTCTACGCGGTAATAAACAGCGAAGGGAAAGCGCTTACCCAGTAAGCGATGGAAATTACCGAAATGAAGCGCATGAATACCCGCATAGATGACCAGAGAGTCGATATCGGACGTCAGACTATCGAGAAAATAGGTGCCGAGCCCCTCTGTTTGGGCTTCATAAAAATGGTAACCGTCCAGAAGGTCCTGCTGCGCAGCGTTGGATATCTCGATGATCATCGGGTGCTTTTGCGCAGGTTCGCCTTGGCCGTATCCCAAGCCGAAAAGTGGTCAGATCCCTGGCGTAGGGCATTTTCCCGTTGGACCAGTATTTCTCCGTGCCAGACGGGAGAGGGAATGTTTGTGGGTTGCTGACAGAGACTGTCCCATAAAGACTCCATCATCTGAAGTTTTTCACTGACAGTGAGTTCACTCAACTTGGGTAAGGCGGTCATGGCATCGCTCCTGATAGGTGGGAATCCACCACGCTGGCAATTGTTCGATCAAAGAATAACGCAATCTGACGGACAAAATCTTCCTGCATCAGCCAGACATCCGTAAACTCGGCGAAGGCCCAGCGGCCGTGGCTGCCGAGGTTATTCACGCCGGGCACCCAGTAGGTGTCCATGGTGGCTTTTTTGTCCTTGGCGTCTTCGCCACGATAACCCTTGATCTCGACGATGAGATTCAACAGATCATTATCGCCATGGCCGTCGTCCACCCGCACGATGAAGTCGGGACGGTAGATGCGAGATTCAGAGCCGTAGCGGTAAGGCACTTCAAAGCCGAGGTTATGATTTTTCACATAGGCGCGCACGCAAGGGTGGGCCTCCACCACACGGCAGAACTCCCCTTCCCAGTCGCTATCGAGTATGACCCAGTTGAGCGGACATTTGGGCGGCGGGCCGCTGGTGTCCCAGCGTTCGGTCTTGGAGGTATTGAAGTTGACGTGGGCGGTGCTGCCGCTGGGGTTGTAAGGGTCAAGCACGACGTGGATATGGCGCTGCGCCTCTTCCGAATGGTCCGTGAGCATGGCGCGATTGATAGCGGTGATGATGCGGCTGGCGGCCATGTCGGCCAGCATCTTGTATTTGAGTTGCGCCGGGTAAGTGCCGCCCTTGCAGGTCAAATAACCATCGAGCCATTGCCGGGCAATACGCTTGAGCTGGCCGAAGAGGTAGAGTTTCGGCGCACCGTCTTTGTCGCGGAACTCGTTGAGCAGCAGGTAGGAGGTCAGCTCGTAGACTGCCTGTAAGGGGCGCACGTCGCCGGTATGGACGAGGTTGAGGTCCACCGTCTCGCCGATGATGCCGGAGTTGCGGGTCTCGGTGGCGCCGACCAAATCGGGCGTGAGCTCCAGGACCGAGTCGGCATCGAAGCGCGCCGCGAGCGGTGTTTCCGGTAGCTCGACGCGGTAACCCTGCACTCGCGGAAAGCGGATTTCCAGGGCATCGCGCTCAGGTCGCACGGCTTTGACATGAATGGTTTCGCGGGGTGGTTGCGGCGGGGCCACCACCGGTTTGGCGGTGAAGTCGAAAGGAATGCCCAGCACATCAGCATACTCGACGTTGAACAACCCCTCTTCGTTCAGATCGTAGGACTGGCGCCGCAAAGCGCGACCGATGACCTGCTCGCAGAGCAACTGGGTGCCGAAGGCGCGCACCCCCAGCACATGGGTGACGGTATTAGCGTCCCAGCCCTCGGTCAGCATGGATACGGAGACCACACAGCGGACGGAATCGCCCAGTCGACCCGGCTTGCCGACGGTGTTCATCGCCTCGCGCAACAGTTCCTGATCGCTGATGTTCTGGCCCGATTGCAGATCGCCGCTGCGCTCCACCATCTCGCGGCGAAAACGCTCGATCTCATCAGCCGCCATAACGCGGAACTTGTCGTCCAGCGCATCGCCGGATTCCAGTTGTTCGCTGTCGATAAGCAGGGTACGCGGACGGCCCAGCGCGTTGCCGTGCTCGTCATGGTTGCGAAACAGCGGCAGACGGCCTTCCACCAACTGGCTGGAACCGTCTTGCTGCGCCTGCTGGAAACCAGCGATGTAGTCATAGACCAGCTTGGAAGTGGCGGTATTGTTGCAGACGATGATGAAGCAGGGCGACACGGCAATGTTCGCCTGCTCCCAGAGCTTGAAGGTCTTGTCGTAATGACCATAAAGTGCATCCAGCGCCGTCTGCAAAGGAATCGGCATGGCCCGCGGGTCTATGGGGTTTCCTTTGCCGCGCCCAGGCTTGGGCATCTGGCTGCGGATATGCTCCCAGAGGTTGCGGAACATAGGCATCTCGCCGCCGGGGATATTGTCCGCCACCGGCACCCGCGGCAGTTTGACGATACCGCACTCGATGGCGTCCATCAGCGAGAAGTCACTCATGGTCCAGGGGAAAAGCGTCCCCTCGGCGTAGCCCGAGCCGCTCAGGAAAAAGGGCGTGGCGGAGAGATCAAACACCCGCGCCAGCCCGAGCTTGCGCTGCACCGCTTCCAGCCCCGATATCCACAGGCGGGCGGCGGCGCTGTTCTCTTCGGCCTCCTTTTTCTCGTCGCCTTTGAGATCGTCGTCCGTCCCATCGGGTTTCTCGCGGTAGCAGTGGTGGGCTTCGTCATTGATGGCGATAATGTTTTTCAGGCCCATGAGTTCGGGCATGACGCGCTGGAGCATCTGGCCTTCCGCCTCCAGTGTGTTCAGCGCCTCGCCGCCCTGTCCCTGGAGCAGGCGGCGTCCGCCTTTGGAGAGTTCCAGCCACTCGCGCAGTTTGAAGGCATGGTAGTTGGTGATAACGATGCGGGCGCGTTCCAGATCAGCCAGCATATCGCCGGGCACCAGTTCGCGGCTGGCGTAGTAACTGTCCGGATCGTTGGGTTGCAGTACGCGCAGGCGATCGCTTCGATCTGGCAGAAGAAGGGACGAATGCTGCTGAAAGCGTGGTGCCGCCAGTGTTGCAACAGCCGTGCCGTCTCGGGGGTCACCCGCCAGTCTGCGGGGTTGGGGATGCCGCGCCACTGGTCTACTTCGGCACGCACGCCGTTGATGAGCGCGGTGATGTTGTACTGCTGTTCCTCGGTCGAGAGCCCCAGTCCTTGGTCGAGCACCAGCGATGCTTGTCGGCCGGGCCCTTTTTGCTTGCGTGGTCGGGGAATGGGGCTGATGAATTCCGCCTTGCGGCGATTGTCGATGATGCGTTGAGTTGGCTGTCCCTGTTCATCCAGTTCCCAATGACGCTGCGGATACGCATAGGGGGAATTGAGGATGGGTTTTTCAAAGAAAGGGTTTTGCATGGTTATTTATGGTCTGCGGCGGCCAAGCTTTGTCCTCTTTATAGCCTATAAAGGGCCTGCTGGCGACCTGGAGACGGCCCACCATCCTTGCCGTGAGCCGCTATAATGGGACGGAAGACATAAAATCCGCAGTATAATGATACTGGCTGCCGTTTTCCCGAAACACGGGATGCCCATTGTGGTATGGGCATGAAGAGGGTGGCCTGGGAACGGACTTTACCAGGCGACGCCGCCGTGTTGCCGGATATCCCATGAGCCCGCTTGGCGGGAGGAGGTGAAGCATGCAACGCGTAGCGGGTGCCGTGATGGGCGCCCTGATTGGTGATGCGCTGGCTTTGGGGTGTCATTGGTATTACGACCTTGCCGAACTGCGGCGGGAATGTGGCCCCTGGATTTCCGACTATCTCACGCCGCGCCCCGACCGTTATCACAGTGGCCTGCTTGCGGGGGATATCTCGCAAACCGGACTGCTGCTGGTCATGCTGATGGAGTCGTTGGTGCACTGCGCGGGTTATGAGGAGGACGATTTCACCCGTCGGCTGGATACAGAACTGTTCCCGCAGTTGGACGGCACGCCCATGCAGGGACCGGGGGGCTACACCAACCAATCCATTCGGGAGGCCTGGCGTAAGCGCGTGCCAGAGCATCGCCCATGGGGAGAATGCGCCGGGGACGCGGACACGACGGAGGGTGCCGAACGCGCCATTGCCATCGCTGCCTTTTATGCCCTGCAGCCGAGAAAAATGGCGGAGGCGGTGTGTAGCAACATTGTCCTGACCCAGCGCGATCCGGCCATCGTCGCCATGAGTGTCGCCTTCAACGCCGTTCTGGCCCAGTTGGTCTCTGGCGCTTCATTGACGCCGCAGATTGGCGCCACGCTCATGGCGCAGGTGCGCAGCGGAGCACTGCCATTCCATATGGTTACCCAAGGCCACCTGCAGCCACCGCCGCAGGGTGCCGAAAGGATGCAGGCAGGCCAGTTTACGTCGCCTGACGCCTTGCTCACGGCGGGATATGCCGCGCTGGCCGCGGCGGATCCCGACATCGTCATTGAACCCGCCTGGAAGGTGAGCCTGGTTTACGGCATGCCCTGCGCCATTTACCACCAACTGCCTGCGGCTTACTACCTGGCCAGTCGTTTCCGGGAAGATTATGAAGCGGCCGTACTGCACGCCATCAACGGGGGCGGACAAAATATGTCCCGCGCGATGTTGACGGGTGCGCTCGTGGGCGCTCAGGTAGGTCTGGAGGGGATTCCCCGTCGTTTCATCACCGGGCTGCGTGACGCCCAGCACTATCTGGCGCTGGCTGCGGAACTGGAGCAATGGGCGGTCAGACAGGAAACGCTTTAACCTTGGGATAGGGTAGGGCGTGGCAGACCCGACTGAAAACCAGTCATTGGGCAACCGAAAAAGCCCGCAAAAGGGCTTCTGTAGCAAGTCAGGGAGACTATGACCGTGTGCACACTATCGGAGCTACGCTCTCCAGGAAGCCTCCAGATCCAGTCAGGCGTTGAATGTGACCTCGTGTACACGATATCAGGCAGAAACACAGCATCGGTTAGTGAGTTTTGATAGTTCCACAAAATAAGATCACGCATTTAACTAGTGCCTGACCGGAAATGCTATTGCCTAATAGATACAGCATGTTATAATAATACTAATATTTGAAGTTACGGTTCCCAGGCGTCTGTTTCCTCTCTTTTATGCCATTTTCCGGCTTCTATGACGGGTATCCATTGAAAATATGGGTGATTTTTAACGCGTTTCGCATTCTTATGGAAAATCTTCGCGATGAGAAAAGTGATTAATGAACAGATGGTCTTCGGGCAAACTGACATTTCTGCCATTCGGATTGATCCCAAGTCACGAGATGATATTCCGCGCCTCTTGCGTGGCCTTCAACACATTTATACACAACCAGAACTCCGGGATCGAGTATTTGCCATCCTGGCGGACATGCGACCAGTACAAGCCGACGGCAAAACCAAGGTCAGCGCCGAAAAAGGACGCCCCGGAATGGATCTATGGAAGATATTGGTGCTGGGAGTGATGCGGCTGGGTCTTAATGCGGATTACGACCGTATCCACGATTTAGCCAATTACCATCTCGCCATCCGGGAGATGCTTGGACATGGTGGATGGGCAGAAAATACCGATGAACCGTATCATCTGCAAACCATCAAAGATAACCTGAGTTTGTTTACGCCAGAAATACTGGACCGGATCAATCAGGATGTAGTGCAGGCTGGCCATGTTCTGCTAAAAAAAAGACCCGACGAAGGACTCGCTGGACGTTGTGATTCTTTCGTGGTCGAAACCCAGGTGCATTATCCGACGGATATCAACTTGCTGCTGGATGCCGTGCGGAAAACCATAGAAACCTGTAGCCGCGCGGCCCATGCACAAGGTTGGACCGAGTGGCGGCAATGGCGGTATCTGCAGCATAGCTTCAAAAAGTCCTACCGTATTCTGCAGAAAATAAAGCACTCCACGGCGCAAGACCCGCAGAAGCGTGCTGCGCATGAAGCGCGGATGGTGGAAGCCTATAGTGCCTATCTGGTGCTTGCTGAGCAGCATGTATCCAAGGCCACAGAGACGATAAACGCATTGAAAACAGAGGGCATGTTTGAACCCGCACAACAGATCGAAGGTTATCTGGAACACGCTCGCCGCCAGATCAATCAAATCAGTCGCAGGGTATTACAGGGTGAAAAGATTCCCCACAGCGAAAAGGTCTTTTCGATCTTCGAGCCCCATACCGAATGGATCAGCAAAGGGAAAGCGGGCGTTCCCGTGGAATTGGGTTTGAGGGTGTGTATCGTCGAAGATCAGTACCGTTTTATTCTGCACCATGCGGTGATGGAGCAGACTACCGATGCTCAGATAGCGGTCCCGATGGTTAAAGAAGCACAGGCGCGTTTTAGAGGGGTATCCTCCATGAGCTTTGATAAAGGGTTTCACAGCCCGGCCAATCAGACTGAACTCAGGGAGATACTGCCGATGCTCGTATTGCCGAAAAAAGGCCGCAAATCTGCCGACGAAAAAGTCCGGGAGTCTGCTTCGGAGTTCGTACATCTACGCCACCAGCATTCAGCAGTCGAGTCTGCCATTAACGCATTAGAGCAGCATGGTCTCGATATTTGTCCAGATCATGGCATTGCCGGATTCAAGCGGTATGTTGCAATGGCGGTGCTGGCACGGAATATTCATCGCCTGGGAGCCGTATTGATGACTCAGGAGGCTGAGCAGCGATGCATATATCGAAAAGCCGCTTAAAAATAATATTTTTATTGAATTCCAGAACTTCTAAAGGGAACGGCTGTCTAAAATCCAATATTTTTTGCAAAAACCGCTAATAAATTCATCTTCTCTGCAGTAGCCGTGTTAAAATGCTTTCTCACAAACATTCAAATCGGAATTTTCAAGACCGATTTTTCAAAAAAGCCCATTTTTCTGTCAGGCACTATTTATGAGAAAAATGGCGCACTTTTCGGGCAAAGTGTGGGGCACTTGCAAGAC
>NZ_JAGDVS010000089.1 GCF_023255755.1 Acidithiobacillus sp.
CCTCATCATGGCTGCGCGTCCGCGCCTGCAAATCCGCTACTTCCGGCTCCAGGCAAAAAAGCCGGGCAACGAATTGTTCAAGATGGGGCGCGAGCTGCAGCAGAAATTCACTCTGGGCTTTATCGGCGGGCCGGGCGCCTGCGGCATGATAGACTTGCAAGTTTTCGGCAAGGGTTTGGTCTTTCTCCGCCAGGGATCGAAGAAATTCCCCATCCAGCCGCGCGAGGCCTTCAGCAGTAAAAAGTTCTTTATATTCAAATCCAAATAGATTAGACACCATAATCTCCCAGGTCATGCCGACGACTACACCGCAGCCAGCTTTCATCAAACTGTCATATTTTGCTGGCAATATAAGGTTCTGTCACCTTTTCAGGATGACCCTATGGCCCATTATCGCAGCATATTTTTATCGGACGTCCATCTCGGCACCCGCGGCTGTCAGGCGGAGAGCCTTTTGGACTTTCTGCGCCACAATTCCTGCCAGCAGCTCTATCTGGTCGGCGATATCATCGACCTGTGGCGCCTCAAGGTCCGCTGGTACTGGCCGCGCAGCCATAATACGGTGGTCCAGAAAGTCCTCCGGCTGGCCCGCTCCGGGGTCACGGTACGTTATATCCGCGGCAATCATGACCCCGTCTACGAGTTGCTCTCCGACTATGTGCAAACCCAGGGCAACACCATCGCCCTCGGCGACATCGCCATTCTCCAGGAAGCGGTGCACGAGACCGCCGATGGCAAAAAGCTCTGGGTCATCCATGGTGACCAGTTCGATGCCGCCATGCGCTATGCCACCTGGCTCATTCATATGGGCGATCATGGCTATACCCTGCTGCTCTGGTTCAATCGGCTGCTGCAAAGCGCGTTCCGGCATCTGGGCCTGCGCCGTCACTGGTCCCTGAGTGCTTACATCAAATACCGGGTGAAGAAAGCCGTGCAGTTTATCAACGATTACGAACACCTGCTGGCCGAAGAAACCTCACGCCGCGGTTATGCCGGAGTGGTCTGCGGCCATATCCACCATGCCGAGCAAAAAATCATCGACGGCATCCTCTATTACAACGACGGCGACTGGGTCGAGAGCTGTACCGCACTGGTCGAACATGCCGACGGGCGCATGGAAATCGTCCACTGGCCCGTACCCTTGCGTTTTGATCAGGATATCGCCGCGTAATCAGATATCGAGTCGCGATACGAAACGCGCATTTTCTTCGATAAAGCGGCGGCGCGGCTCCACCGCATCGCCCATGAGCATGGAGAAGACCTCGTCGGCAGCGATGGCGTCCTCCACATCCACCCGCACCAAACGCCGGTTTTCAGCGTTCATGGTGGTCTCCCAGAGCTGTTCCGGATTCATTTCACCCAGACCCTTGTAGCGCTGAATCTCGACACCGCGACGGGCGTCAGCCAGAAGCCAGTCCATGGCGGCGCGGAACCGGCTGACGGTAAGCCCTCGCTCGCCGCGTTCCATACGCGCGCCGGCGCGGATATTACCTTCAATCACCCGCGCATAGTCGGCCAGATGCCGGTATTCGCCACCGGCAAAGAAATCCTGATCAAAGAAACGCAGTTCCTGACTACCGTGATGTTCGCGGCGAACCACCAGGCGCAAAGCCTCCGCCTCA
Source organism: Acidithiobacillus sp. (assembly GCF_023255755.1). GTDB lineage: Bacteria > Pseudomonadota > Gammaproteobacteria > Acidithiobacillales > Acidithiobacillaceae > Acidithiobacillus. The sequence continues at coordinate 1,623 of NZ_JAGDVS010000089.1, forward strand.
CCCACCCGCTCCACCGTGTAATGTTCGGCGGGCAGGGCGTTGAGCTCCAATGCCGCGCGGAGCTGTCGCGCGAAGTCGTCCCAGGTGGCGCTATCCGCCGACTCCGCAACGATGGGCGGCAACGTGGCCAGGGCCCAGAGCAGGGTACCGGGATAGCGCCGTTCCAGGCGCTGCACCAAAGCCTCGATATTCTGGTACTGACGCATCATGCCGGCCAGTTGCTCGTCCGTTACCGGCTCAGCATCCGCCGCAGGACGAAATTGCGCGCCCTGCATGGCAATTTCGCGCAGGTAGGCGGCCAGTTCGGTGTCGTCCTTGATGTAGCGCTCATCCTTGCCTTTCTTGACCTTGTAGAGAGGTGGCTGGGCGATATAAATATGGCCGCGCGCCACCAGTTCGGGCATCTGCCGATAGAAGAAGGTCAGCAGCAGGGTGCGGATATGGCTGCCGTCGACATCCGCATCGGTCATGATGATAACCCGGTGATAACGCAGCTTGGCGACATCAAAATCCCCGGCGCCAATACCGGTACCCAATGCCGTAATGAGGGTGCCGATCTCATCCGACGAGAGCATCTTGTCGAAACGCGCCCGTTCCACATTGAGGATTTTGCCTTTCAGGGGCAGGATGGCCTGATGCCGGCGATCACGGCCCTGTTTGGCCGAGCCACCGGCGGAATCTCCCTCCACCAGATAGATTTCGCACTTGGCCGGGTCTTTCTCCTGACAGTCGGCCAGCTTGCCGGGGAGGTTGGCGATGTCCAGCGCGCCTTTGCGGCGGGTCAGCTCCCGTGCCCGGCGGGCGGCTTCCCGCGCCCGCGCCGCTTCGACAATTTTGGCGGCAATGGCCTGCGCCTCTTTGGGATGCTCATCCAAAAATATCGTCAGCGCCTCAGACATGGAGGACTCGACTATCGGTTTAACCTCGCTGGAGACCAGCTTTTCCTTGGTTTGCGAAGAAAATTTCGGGTCCGGTACCTTGACGGAAAGCACCGCTGTCAGCCCTTCGCGCGTATCTTCGCCACTCACCGCGACCTTGGCCTTGGCGATGATGCCTTCCCTTTCCATATATTGATTCAGCGTACGGGTCAGCGCACCGCGAAAGCCCGCCAAATGGGTGCCACCATCGGCCTGGGGAATATTGTTGGTGAAGCAGAGCACCACCTCGTTATAGCCTTCATTCCATTGCAGGGCGGCTTCAACGACAATACCGTCGCGCTCGCCGGTAAGGGTGATCACAGTGGGATGAATGGCGGTTTTGCTGCGGTTGAGATGTTCCACAAAGGCGCGGATACCGCCTTCATAATGGAAAACTTCTTCCCGCCCGCCGCGCTCGTCCAGCAGGGTGATATGCACGCCGGAATTGAGAAAGGCCAGCTCGCGCAAGCGCTTCGCGATAATCTCGAAGTGAAAATGGGTATCGGCAAAAACCTGAGGCGAGGGTTTGAAGCGGATGGTACTGCCATGTTTGCGTGACGCCTCTCCACGTGCAACCGGTGCCTGGGGTTCGCCATCATGATATTCCTGGGTCCAGACATAGCCATCGCGGAAGATACGCAACTGGAGCGTTTCTGAAAGGGCGTTCACTACCGAGACACCGACCCCGTGCAGACCGCCCGAGACCTTATAGGCGTTGTCGTCGAATTTACCGCCCGCATGCAGCACGGTCATAATCACTTCTACAGCGGAGCGGCCTTCTTCGGCGTGGATATCGACGGGTATGCCACGACCGTTATCGCTGACGCTGACGGATTCATCGTCGTGAATGGTAACGACGATGGCGTCACAATAACCGCCGAGGGCTTCGTCGATAGCATTGTCCACCACCTCAAAAACCATGTGGTGCAGACCGCTGCCGTCATCGGTATCGCCAATATACATACCGGGGCGCTTGCGTACCGCTTCCAGCCCTTTCAACACCTGGATACTGGTAGAATCGTATTTTCCCGTCATGATGCTGTTTCCTTCTCAAGCTGGCCTGCTGCCAGACAAAAATGGCTGCCGCTCACCGCCGCCGGAATCTGTCCGGCGGCGGTGACGGCAGCGAAGACCTGCACACCTAACAGATCGAGTTCTTTCACCCACCAATCCCGTGCTGAGGCGTCCAGCTCTGCCGCGAAATCGTCAATCAATATGGTCGGCAGGGGCAAACCGGCCTGCTTCAGAATCTTTACCTGCGCCAGGCGATAGGCCAGACCCAGTACCCGCAACTGGCCGCGCGAAAGGATGTCCAGTGCCGCTTTACCGCGCACCCGAAAGGCCAGATTGGCACGATGCGGACCACTGTGGGTATAACCCATTTCGCGGTCCTGTTCCTGGTCCCGCAGCAGGCAATCACCCAGTGCCAAGCCTTCTTTCCAGCCGCTGTGCAGATGCAGGCTAAGCCCGGAAAGTGACCCGGACCAGCGTTCCCAAAGGGCGGCGACTTCGGGCTGCACAGCGGCCAGGTGCGCTTGTCGCCGCTGCTGGATTTCTTCACCGGAGGCAATGACGCCGTCGTCCCAGGGTTGCTGGCCGTGACCGCTTTTCAGCCAGGCATTGCGCTGTTGCAAAGCCCGCCGGTACTGGCGAAACACCGTGCCATAGTAGCGATCCGCGTAATAGATGCCCCAGTCCAGTACGCGCCGGCGGTCTTCCGCCGTTCCGGCGACGAAGTGGCTGTTGTCATCGTGCAGGCTTTGCAGAGGCAGAATATCCAGTAGCATCCAGGCCGAACTGAGCGACTCACCATCATAGCGTATTTCCCGCTCCTCGCCACGCCGGCGCAGGGCGAGGAAATGATCGGGCAGGCGCGCACTGACCAGATATTCGCCGTCGCCATCCCGCTGAACATGGCGGGGGCCATGCCGCCAGGTTTGCCCCGTGCCGAGGATGTGAATGGCCTCCAGCACGGAACTCTTGCCCGTACCATTGGCGCCTATCAGCCAGTTCCACTGCCGGTCCGCTTTTAGATCCAGGGTTTCTATGGAACGCACCGATTGGATATGGAGGGCCTCCAGGGGCATTTCAAAGACGGACAGGCATGATGATATACAGGGGGTTATCTCCGTCTACCGGAGTAAAAACAGCGCTGCTGTCGCTGTCCTTGACCCGCATCCGCAAACTTTCCTGGGCGAATATCTGGGTGGTATCGGTGAGATAACGGCTGTTGAAAGCGATATCCAGAGCATCGTCCTGATATTCGACAGGAATTTGGATTTCGCCTTCTTCCTGTTCTTCATTGCGGCTGCGCAGGGTCATCTGGTTATTACTGAGGTGCAGATGGGTGGTCGGATTACGGTCGCTGACCAGGACATCACTTTGTTGCAAGGCGCTTTTGAAGGTCTGGCGGTCCAGTATGGCGAAGCGGGGATGTCCTTGGGGAATCACCCGCCGGTAATCAGGATATTTGGCATCGATGAGTTTGCAGGCGAACTGTTGTGTACCATCGTTGAGCAGAAAGCTGGTGTCCGACATCTCCAGCGCGATATCGCCATCATCGAGAATCCGCAACAGTTCGAGAACGGCTTTGCGCGGCAGAATAGCCTGGTAGCTCCCACTTTCCAGACTGCTGGCAAAGGGCAGGGTCATCATGGCCAGGCGATGACCGTCTGTGGCTACGAGACGCAGTTCCTGACCTTCCACCTCGACGAGGACGCCGTTCAGGAAGAGCCGGGCGTCGTTCTGTGCCATGGTGTTGGCAGCGACGGCAAGCGCTTCGCGAAAGGCTTTGGCATTGCAGTTACCCTGACAACGACTGCTGTGGATACTGAGGTATGGGAATTGATCAGCCGGCAATATGTGTAGGGTGAAACGGCTTTTAGCGGCTTTCAAGAGCAGTTTTTCGCCGTCTTTATGAAATTCTATGGGTGTGTGTTCCGGTAACGCCCGGCAGATGTCATAGAGCTTGCGGGCGGGAACGGCGCAGGTGCCCGGAGCGTCTACCGGATGGTCCAGGTCGGCGGAAAGCTGGACTTCCAGATCGGTGGCGACGAAGCGGCAGTGTTGCCCTGCGGCCTCGATGAGGACATGGGCTAGAATCGGTTGTACCGGTCGCCGGTCAGCAATGTTTGCCATATTGGCCAGGATAGGCAGGAGATCTTCGCGATCTATGGTGATTTTCATCAGGTTTTGCTCCTTGAATGCCAGGTCTGAAAAGGGGCCGGTCGGGCCGCTTTATATATATAATTTATATTCTTTCTTTTAACTACTATTATTATTAATGGCCCGGTAGCCTGTGGGAATGTGGTGTAATTCATTGTCTGATATGGAATTCTGGACCCAGATAAGCTGTCCGCAAGCTGTGGATAAGCCGGTATGCTCGGGGATAAAAAAGAGCCCCATTTTTCGTACAGAGTCTGCACAGGGGTTGTACAGGGGCTTATCCACAGCTTTTGCGAGTGCTGGATCATGCGCCAAGAATCCGTAGCAGGTTGCAGTAATCTTCATCCATCTGCGTGTCTTCCTGACGCAGTTTGTCGATCTGGCGGCAGGCATGGAGGACGGTGGTGTGGTCGCGTCCGCCGAAGGCCTCGCCGATTTCCGGCAGACTGTGGTTGGTAAGTTCCTTGGTCAGGCACATGGCTACCTGGCGTGGCCGGGCAATGTTGCGACTGCGCCTTTTGGACTGCATGTCGGAGCCGCGAATATGAAAATACTCAGCTACGACTTTCTGGATGTTGTCGAGGCTGACCATGCGCTTCTGCACGTCGATCAGATCACGCAGGGCCTCGCGGGCAGTATCCAGGTTGTAAGGTTTGTGGGTGAAGTTGACATGGGCGACCACCCGACGCAGTGCCCCTTCCAGTTCGCGGACATGGGAGCGGATTTTCTCGGCGATGAAGAAGGCCACTTCTTCGGGCAGCTCAACGCCGCTTTCTTCCGCCTTGCAGAGGACAATGGCCATGCGCGTTTCGAGGTCGTGGGGCTGGATGGCGACCGTCAGTCCCCAGCCGAAGCGCGATTGCAGGCGCTCTTCCAGGCGGTCCACCTCCTTGGGGTAGCGGTCACAGGTGATAATAATCTGCCGGCCGCCGTCAAAGAGGGCGTTGAAGGTGTGAAAAAACTCTTCCTGGGTGCGGTCCTTGCCCGCAAAAAACTGGATGTCGTCAATGAGCAGGGCATCCAGCTTGCGGTAGCGCTGCTTGAAGTCATTGATGGTGTTGTGTTGCAGGGAGCGCACCATGTCCATGATGAAGCCTTCGGAACTGACGTAGAGCACCTTGGCATCGGCGTTGCGTTGGAGGATGGCGTTGCCCACCGCTTGCATGAGATGGGTCTTGCCCAGACCGACGCCGCCATAGATATACAGCGGGTTGTAAGATTTCCCCGGATTTTCGGCGACCTGCCGGGCAGCCGCCACCGCGAGTTGATTGGATTTGCCTTCGACGTAGGACTTGAAGGAAAAGCCCGGGTTGAGCCGGTTGCCATTGCGAGGATCGGTGATCGGAGCAGTGGCTGGAGTAGCTGCTACCGGGGCTGGGGTCGTCGCTTCGTCGGCGCCGAGTTCCAGGCGAAGCATCATTCCCGGTGCAAGCTGGGCGAGCACCCCTTCCAGCAGATCCATCAGCCTTTCCCGCACCCATTCCTTGACGAAGGTATTGGGTGCGAACAGGCGCAGTTCGTTACCATGCAACTCGCCACGAAGGGGGCGCAGCCAAGTGTTGAACTGCTGGGCTGTGGTCTGTTCTTGCAACTGCACACACAGCGCCGCCCATAAGGCGTCTCCGTTGTGCAGCGCGGATGGCGCTGGATGACTGCTCATGCGTAACCTGGTCAGAGGGTCTGGAGGTGAAAGTGCTGTGCCTTCTGTCGCTACCATGTCAGTGTCACGCGGTAGCAAAGTGGGCTCACTCCCCGCAACGGGAAGGGCATTTCACCATAATTCTCCGTCGATGAAGTATACCCAAATGTGGCGGTGCGCGCCATTGACGGGCCTATGACCGGGTCTTTGCCCAAGGGGCAGGAAAAACGCGCGAGATGGGCACAACCATGGACGAATCTGAGCAGCCGTGGCAGCCAGGACGGCGCCCGGCCGGATAAAGTTTTCCACAAAGAGATTAACGTGCAGTTACGTGGAATTATTCGAAATTGTGTTTCGGTAGTTCATGTAATTTATTGTAATAAATAATAATTTATTGTTACAGAATGTTTCCGCTCGGCGTAAATACACTATGGTCATGACGAAATTACTGTTGTCAGCAAAATATCCACAAAGTTATCCACAGGCTGTTCAGGAACTTGATCCTGGAAAAAAACGCTGTCAGACGCACGATGGACAGCGAGGTCTTCCGGACGTCAGGCAATGAACATCTTGCTCACGGCCCCACGCAATGGCATTTACGGTGAGGCCAGTTTTTCTGCTAAAATCAGCGCCGGCAATAGCCGCATAAAGGGTCCCTCCATCCATGCCTGCGAAAGCAAGAATTGATGATTCATCCCGGATGGAATCCAGTCGCCAGGAAGCGGCGGGGCCTCCGCCCGTCGTCCTCACTGTTGCCGGCTCTGATCCCAGTGCGGGTGCGGGCTTGCAGGCCGACCTGCTGACCCTGGCCAGCCTGGGCGCGCATGGCTGCACGGCGGTGACGGCGCTGACTGTTCAGGATTCGGTGAATGTACGTGCCTATAGGTTGGTGAATCCGGAGGATACCGTGGCTCAGGCCCGTGCCGTGCTGGAGGACATGGCCGTACAGGTCATCAAAATCGGGATGCTGGGAAGTGTGGCCATGATAGCGGCGGTGAGCGCACTGCTGGCGGATTATCCGCAGATTCCCGTGGTGCTTGATCCGGTACTGGCGGCCGGAGGTGGCACGGCCCTGGCCGGGGCGGGATTATGCGCGGCCTTGGTCGCGCACTTGCTGCCGCAAGTAACGGTGATGACGCCCAACGGCCCGGAAGCACTGGCCTTGTCCGGCGCTGACGATTTGCCCACGGCAGGTGCCCGGCTCAATCGCCAGGGGGCGAAGTGGGTACTGATCAGCGGGGGTCACGGCGAGGGGCCGGAACTGGAAAACATGCTGTTTCGTGGCGGGGCGTTGCAGCGCACATTCCGGCAGCCGCGCCTGCCCCACCGCTACCACGGCTCGGGATGTACTCTGGCATCCGCGCTGGCGGC
>NZ_JAGDVS010000065.1 GCF_023255755.1 Acidithiobacillus sp.
CTGCGCCCGTCATCGCGCCGCGCGGCGCCGTTATCGTGGGCAGAAGCAGATATGGTTTTTACTCCGTTTTGAAGGCGAAGAGGCGGAAATCAATCTGCGCACCCAGCAGCCGGAGTTTGAGGACTGGCGCTGGGTGGATTACTGGATGCCGGTGAATGAAATCATTGCCTTCAAGCGCCGCGTGTACTGGCAGGCTTTGCAGGAATTGGCGCCGTTGATTAACATGGATCCGCCGCCCATGACGGATCCATGCGGTTCTGCGGACCGATACCCGGTCGGTGGGGGCCGCTGACCATGTTACTGCGTGACGGATGATCCATCCACTCAGTGGCCTTCGCGAAGCGTTGCCACCAGCGCCGACTTTGGCGGAAGCCCTACCGTAGTGTAGACATTACGGGGGTTCCACAGCATCCATCCGTCCGATCCGAAAGTCTGTGCCGCATCGATCTGCGCTGCAATCTCTTCGCCTCCGAAGGGTTTCCCGCCAAAGGCGTAGTCACGAAATGCCTGCAGCCAGGGGCGGAAGCGCACTGCCGGCAATCCCGTTCTTTCCTCGGCCTTGCGCAGCGAGAGGTAAACTATCTGATGCGGATGGAGAACGGGGTTGGGGTAGCCGGGGATACCGTACTGAAAACCCGATGGATAGAGCATGGGAGAGATATAATCGACCTGCTGCGCCATCTCCTCCAGGTTTTGGCCGATCCCGGTGTCGTTGCGGTTCCAGATCACATAACCAAAAATATCCGCAGAAAGAAAGACATTGTATGGGATCAAGCGCTTGCGGGCCTCCGCGAGAAAGCCGGAAATTGCCGAGACCCGGCTTTCCTCGGTACTCGACCGGGAAAACACCAGGCCCTTGGCGTCGGGAAAGCGGACGTAGTCGAACTGGATCTCGTCGAAGCCGTCCCTGGCGGCCGCGACGGCGACGTCGATGTTGTAGTCCCATACCTGCTTGCTGAAAGGATCGGTCCAGGCGAGGCCCTCCCGATCCCTCCAGATGGCGCCGCCCGCGGTCCTGACGGCCAGATCCGGTCGCGCCAATGCGAGGACGTTGTCCTTGAAAACCACGATCCTGGCAATGGTATAGATGCCTTCTTTGTGCAAATCCTCCATTAGTCGCTTGATATGTTTAATAGTGATAATTTTTTGGGCGCCGATCTCCGTCGCCAGGGGAATGTCGGTGTTGTACGCAATCATTCCCCGGTCGCTTTTCACATCGATCACTACGGCGTTGAGGTCTGTCTTGCCGATGATATCAAGGGCGGATTCCCGCAGACGCGTGTTGGCCGCTCCGTAGGAAGACAAATAAAGGGCCTTGGGTTTGAAAGGCGCGAGGGATAGGGTTTCATCCTCCTTGAGATCTCCGACGGGGACCTCGCGGCGCCTGTAGCCGTAGGCCCTGAGGCCAAGCACTGTCCCTTGCCCGCTGATCTGAAAACGGCCATCCTGGACCGTGCGTACGACCGAATCACCCAAGGTTACAAATGCCCCTGGGATCGGTTTGCACGTCCAGGCGTCCACGACCATCCCGCTGTAGGCGGCAGCGCTCCCCGAGACGAGCAACAAGACTGCAAGTAACGAAGCGCATATGTTTTTTATGTTTTTATAACCCTTCACAACTCACCTCGTTTATCTGGAGTCCGTGGTCAACAGTCTTCCCAATGTCTTGCCCGTATCCTGGTCCGTGACCAGATAGCGCGGGAGGGCCATCACATTATCCGATGGCCCGGCAGGCGCCCTTACCATGGTGAAGGCGGCGATATATCCCGCCGCCACGGCGCTTCTGATCAGGTCCTCATCGTAGATCCCGAAGGGCCATGCGAGCATGTCCACCTTGATCCCCAGTTCCTGATCGAGCTTCGCCCTGGATTGTTCCAATTGCATGGCCACGAACTTCTCGTATGCCTGAGGGGCAAGACGTTTCTTTTCTATCTTGAAGTTCGGATGCCAGTAGGTGTGGGACTGGATGTCCACGAGCCCGGAGTCGTGCATGATCCGCAACTCATCCCAGGTCAGGGCGTAAGACGCCCGGGATATGGCGGAGGGATAGATGAAGAGCGTCACCGGAATATGGTAACGCTGCACCAGGGGAAACATGTCCGCGTACACCGACTGGTGCCCGTCATCCGCGGTGATCACCACGGAATGGGGAGGGGGAGGGGGTCCAACGCCACGAATATATGCCACGACTTCTCTGAGCGGGACAATCCGGTAGCCATGGCTCCTCAGGTATTCAATCTGTGCCGCGAAGACCATCGTGCGAACGGTCATGGCATCTCGCACCGCGGGACCAAAACGATGATAGAGCAGGATGGGCACGACGCGCCCTGTCCCTGATCCCCAAGCCGGTATGGCGAAAAATATGGCGAGTAAAGACACCATTTGCCAAACAACACGCATGTTTGGCTTTTCCGTCCGCTGCGCCCTGCCGGCCTGGAGAAACAACCCCGACTTCCCAAGTTCCATGCGCTCGCCTTCAAAAATTGTCCGGGGCCGCCGCTGGATAGATACTATCAGTTCCCCAGCCGAACAGGAACGCTCGCTTCCGCTGCATAACCGACCATGGATCGCCATTAGTCCCGCATTGCGTCCGCTCATGGAGCACGGTAAATTTGTCCTGATTGCGCTTGTTGATTTTCTCTGTCTGGACGACGGTAAGACCATTTTTAACCATCCTATTTTATTTTGTTTTCACCATGGAGTTGTCGATGATTTATCACAACTTATTGTTTTTATTTATAATAAGTGCGAATGGCAAATCCACGGTCGGGTTACACCCCAGGTCAACCTGACTTTGGCACGACTTTTTAGTAGCGGCGAAAGCCTCTGAGGATGAAACGAAAACATGGATGAATTTGTCGATAAGTTACTCGGGGATATGGACGCAGCGGTACAGACCTGGACAGGGAACCCTTTTGCCCATGAAGGGGATCGCGAGATAACGCTGCGCTTCGACTTTTCGGCCACACAAAGTGTCATGCACAAAGCCGATCCCGATAATCTCGTTCTAGGATATACCCGGACAATGATGGGATTCCTGATGTTCCAGCCAAAACCCGAGCGGATCGCGATGATCGGTTTGGGCGGCGGCTCGCTGGCGAAATATTGCCTGCGCCATATCCCGGATGTACACTTCACGGCAATAGAGATCAACCCCAGGGTTATTGCCCTGCGCGACAAGTTCAGAATCCCTCCGGATGGTCCAAAATTCAAAGTGATTTGTGCTGATGGCGCGGTATATGTCCGAAACCGCTCCAAACTTGTCGATGTGCTGCTCATTGACGGATTCAACCAGGATGGTCAGGCCAGGCAGTTATGCAGCGCGGAGTTCTACGCGCATTGCTACGCCAAACTCCGGAAGGGTGGGGTACTGGTGGTCAATATGCTGAACAGCGATAGAAAATGCGCTACCTATATCACCAGAATTCGCGAGAGATTTGACGACCAGGTCATTGCGATCGAGGCGGAATTTTTTGGGAACAGGATAGTCTTTGCGTATAAGGGAACAGATTTTCCGCTTTTGGCGACGAGGATGAGAGAAGGTGTTGGTGACCTGGGGCCAATGCATACCATTTCTTTGCACGTCATTGCACAGGCAGTGATTGAGCAGATGGAGCAACACCCATTGTCGATTCCTGCGTGACACAACACTGTTTTTGTAGGCGCTGCTGCTATCGCACATACATGATTTTATTGATATGGTTTACTTCATCTTTCCTAAGATGAAGTATCAGGCTACCCACCTGAACATATAGCGGGACACTCATATTTTGTCCACAAGATGCGGTTTTTATCAATAACCACTAAGGAAGGATTATCTATGGGCAGTATTCCGAGTTGTCAAAAATGCGGTTCAAATTACGTCTATGAAGACGGCGATATTTATATATGTCCAGAGTGCGCACATGAATGGCCAAAAGAAAATAATCTAGAAAAAATTGACTTCCTTCGTGTTTCTGATGCAAATGGTAATGCCATTAATGATGGAGATACCGTAGTAGTGGTGAAAGATCTCAAGATAAAAGGTTCGTCATCAATAATAAAAGTGGGAACAAAAATAAAAAACGTCCGTATTGTTGATGGTGATCATAACATTGATTGTAAGGTGGATGGCGTTGGTGCGATACAGTTAAAGTCTGAGTTTCTGCGAAAAGCACCATGAGCATGCATCTTACCTTTCGCCAGTTACAGGTGTTTACCGCCGTGGCGAAGCATCAGAGCTTTACCCGCGCGGCGCAGTCGCTTCATCTCAGCCAACCCGCCGTATCTATGCAGGTCCGACAGTTGGAAGATCAAGTCGGACTGCCGCTCTTTGAACAACTGGGGCGCCAGATTTATCTCACTGAAGCGGGGCGGGAAATGGCGCGCTACAGTGCCGCCATCACCCAGCAGTTGGATGAGGCGGTGCAAGTAATTAATGACCTCAAGGGGCTGGCCGGGGGACATATTCATATCAGCGTGGCGACCACTGGGGCATATATCGCACCTTATCTGCTGGCGGCTTTCAGTAAATTGCACCCGCAGGTGACGGTCAGCATGGATGTCACCAATCGGGAGACCTTGCTGCATCAGTTGGCGGAGAACGAAGTGGATGTGGCCATCATGGGGCGGCCACCAGCGGGTTTGTCGCTGGAGGCTACGGCCTTTCTGGAAAACCCGCTGGTGATCATCGCCGCCCCTGATCATCCCTTGTCTCAGGTCAGGGCGATTACTCTGGAGGCGGTGGCGGCTTATCCTTTCATTATGCGGGAGTCGGGTTCGGGGACGCGGATCGCGGTGGAACAATTTTTCGAAAAGGCTGGTGTTGCGCTGCATGCGAGCATCGAAGTCAGCAGCCACGAAGCGATCAAGCATGCGGTGCGCGCCGGTATGGGGCTGGGCATCGCTTCTCTGCATACGGTGCGGGAAGAGTTGCTGGCGGGACATCTGGCGGTGTTGGACGTGCAAGGCATGCCTATCGAACGCCATTGGTATCTGGTGCATCGTCAGGGTAAGCGCCTCTCGGCGGCTACTCAGGCCTTCCGGGATTTTTTGCTGGATCAGGAAGCGGTACGCCTGTTGCCGGAGTAGGGGGCAGTTATCTGGTCAGGGCGATAAACAGTTCCGGCAGCTTTTCCGGCAGTCTGGCAATGTGGTCGATGACGGTGTACTGACGGCCGAAGATGTCGGCGACATAGGCGTCGGCATGGGGATCGAGGCTGATACAGTAGGTGAAGATGCCGTCGCGATCGAGCTCGTTGACCGCTTGGCGGGCATCTTCGATCAGGAGACGATCATCCTGCACATCGACGTCAGAGGGCCGACCGTCGGTGAGTACCAGCATCAGTTTCTTGTCGGCCTTGCGTGCCGCTAAATAGTGTCCCGCGTGGCGCATGGCGGCACCCATCCGGGTCGAATAACCGGCTTGGAGTGCCGCCAGGCGGCCCTTGACGGTATCTCCCCAAGGTTCGGAGAAACCCTTTATGTGCTGATAGCGCACTTCATGGCGGGTGTTGGAGTTGAAACCGGCAATGGCCAGCGGATCGCCGAGTTGCTCGATGGACCAGGCGAGCAGCGATACCGCTTCCTGCGACAGTTGCAACACCGTCTGGCCGTCACTGCCGCCGGTTTTGACGGGCTCATTCAGCGATTCGGACAAGTCCAGCAGCAGGGTCACGGCGATATCGCGACCGGCCGTGCGATGGCTCATGTTGATGCGCGGGTCAGGGGTACTGCCGCTCTTGAAATCCATCCAGGAGCGCAAAGCGACGTCCAGATCCAGTTCGCTGCCTTCTTCCTGATAGCGGATGCGCACCTTGTCCTGGGGCTTGAGCAGATCGAGCAGGCGTTTGAGGTGCTTGGCCAGCGCCGCATGCTTGAGGAGCAGTTGATCAATGGTCGCTGCCGCCGCCGAGGCGTGCAGCCCTTCATAGAGGCTGACCCAGTCGGGCCGGTAGCTCTGGCTCTGATAGTCCCATTCGGGATAGTGGCGCGGCGGCAGGCCTTGGGTTTCCAGATCGGGCGCCTTGTGACGCTCCGCGTCGAAGGCCTCTTCCTCATCCCCGGCCTCAATGAAGCGCCATAACCCGCGGTTGTCATCGCGGTAGCTGATCTCGGTATCGGCGAAATGCACTTTGGCGAACTGATCGCTCTGGCGGCGCGTGGCGGTGACATAATCCAGCGCCAGCCGGGCCATGGCCGGCGTATCGGCGTTGCCGTCCGCGAGTTTCCCGTGAAAGCGGCTGACAAAGTCATGGAGCACGGGATTACGGTAGCCGTGTTTCGGGTCGAGCAGCGCCCGCGACAGCATCGCCAGGCGATGGCGTAGGCAGGAGGTCGTCTCCGGGTCGCAGGCATCTTCACCGGGTTTGGGGTGCAGCGCGAGGAATAGCGTGCGCAGGCCGGGATAGGTCCGGATGAGCAGGGTGTCGATGCGGGCGTCCTCAAAAAACTCCACCGCCAGGCGCTGGAAAGGGCTCCAGTTATCGGCTATTTGCGGTGTTGACCAGCGTCGGTGGCCGACCATATGCGCCAGGATCGCGCGGTAGTGGTCCAGCGCGCTGGCAGTCGGCAGGTCATTGAGCACATCCGGCAGCCGCATGCCGAGCGAGTCGTAGTAGGGCTGCGGTTTGCGCAGCGTATCGAAGGCCGTGGAATAGGGTACCAATACTTCGCTGTCCTGCCAGAGTCCGCGCAGGTACAGGTCGAGCTTGCGTTCGACAGCCACCAGCAGGGTGCCGTGACGCTCGCGCTGCAGCACCGCCCGGCTGTCGGCCGACTGTAGCGAGAAGAAGTCTTTCTGACGTTCGGGGTGGTGGAGATAATTGCGCACACCATAGTTGACCCAGTTGCGCAGGCCATCCACCGTTAACCACTGTAGCAAGGCGGGGGCCTGACGCAGCAGGTCGGGCAAACCGGGACTGGGGTGGGTCTGGTGATGGCCGTGGATGGAACTGGTGGTATGTTCCATCATGTCGCGTAGCGTGTTCAGGTAATGCCCCAATTGCTCGCGGCTCTGCAGGGCGCGGCTGACCGGCGCCAGGGTTTGCAGAAATCCGCCAATGGCGTTGCCGTTGGGTGAGCGCTGCATGTGCTGCACCATCTGCATGACCATTTCCAGCGCACCGTCGCCCAGCGCAGTGCCAATATCCGGCCACTCTTCAAGGAAAATCAGGACCGGTTCTTCACCCCGTCCGAGTTTGCAGAGAGTACGCGCTGCATCAACATAGGTGCTCACGCCCGCCGGGCTGAGGCGGGCGTGAGCCTGGGCGACACAGTCGGGAAACACCTCGCCGACCCGGGGGAAACGACAGTCGAGTTGATCCCGGTAGGCCGCCAGGCGGGACGGCAGGGAGGCGTCGCGCGGATGATCCGTCATGGAGGTCAATGCCGCGCTTCAGGCGAAAGTCATGTCGATGGCGTGTTCCAGCGTCGCGCGGATGTCGGCATCATCGGTGATCGGCTGCACCAAAGCCATGCGGCAGGCTGCGCGTGGCGCCACCCCATCGTCCATCAGCATGGCCGCATAGACCAGCAGCCGGGTGGAGATGCCCTCGTCCAGACCATGACCCTTGAGACGCCGGGCGGTGGCGGCCACGGTGACCAACTGGGCGGCTATGGCCGGTGCCACACCGGTTTCCCGCGCCAGAATCCCGGTTTCCAGTTCGGCGTTGGGATAATCGAACTCGAAGCCGGTAAAGCGCTGCTTGGTGGATTGCTTGAGATCCTTCATCAGCGACTGATAGCCGGGATTGTAGGAAATCACCAACTGAAAATCCGGGTGAGCGCGTATCAGTTCGCCCTTCTTGTCCAGCGGCAGGGTGCGGCGATGGTCGGTGAGCGGGTGGATCACCACGGTGGTGTCCTGACGGGCCTCGACAATTTCGTCCAGATAGCAGATAGCGCCGTAGCGTGCGGCCACTGTCAGCGGACCGTCCTGCCAGCGGGTACCGTCCTTGTCGAGCAGCCAGCGGCCGACCAGATCGGCGGCGGTCATGTCCTCGTTACAGGCTACGGTGACCAGCGGTTTGCCGAGGCGCCAGGCCATGAATTCGACAAAGCGGGACTTGCCGCAACCCGTCGGTCCCTTGACCATCACCGGCAGACGTCTGCGATAAGCGGCTTCAAACAGGGCCACTTCGTCATGCTGAGGCTGGTAGAACGGTTCCTTGCCTACCAGGTACTGGTTCAGGATGGAGGAATCTGATGCAGTCATGCGGTGCTCCGTTTGCGGTTTGCCGCCAGAGGCGGCGAAACAGGGAATGGGTCGGTCTGAAAGCGGGCTGCGGGCTGCCGCCTTCAACAAAATCGCCCCCATGTGGGGGCGATTTCACCCGGTTGACCGGAACCGGTTTGAGTCAGAGGCTTACCGGTGTATGCCCAGCTTTTCGCGCCAGCCCGGGTAGAGCTTGTCGGCATCGCCCGGGAAGGATTCGAAGGCCCGTGCGAATTCCTTGTGCTCCCTGGCGTACTCAATGGGATCAGCACCCGCCTTCCAACACTCGTAAGCCTGACGCAGGGAGACCGCGCCGGCTGCCGGGCTGTCAATATGGCCGTAGGAGCCACCGCCTGCCGTGTTGATCACGTTGCCGTGGCCAAGGTTCTCGAAGAAGCCGGGCAGACGCAGGGCATTCATGCCGCCGGAGATGATGGGCGTGGTGGGTTTCATGCCATACCACTCCTGATGGTAAACAGGACCGTCACCACTGCTG
>NZ_JAGDVS010000009.1:0-1700 GCF_023255755.1 Acidithiobacillus sp.
CTGGAAGGCACGGAGATCTTCTGCTGCCGCCGTGTCCGGTGATCGCCCCAGATAATCCGCGAATTTCCGTACGGCTCGGATGTAGGCGGTTTGCGTCTTGGGGCCAAGTTTACGCATCCGCATATCATCGATCATGCGTTGACGTAGGGGAGTAATGCCTCGGGTCGAAGGGATCATGACGCTGCTCCTATCCTGAAAGCAGGCGAATTGCCTGAACTTTCAAAATAGGAAATGGAGGGCACTTTGTCACAATAGCCCACAAAATCAGAACGAAGCCACCCTACCGCGCGAGCGGTTTAGTCCTCCGCTGCGAACCAGCCGTTGAGCATGTTCTGCTTTATGCCGCAGCGAGCTCTATGAGAATTGGTGTATTTGCTTGGCATGGAAATCCCATCAACCCATCCTCTTCGCCAAGTCCTCAGCCCTCAGGTGAGTATATCGTTTCAACATTTGCAATGTCTTGTGGCCGGAAATCGTGGAGACTTCCATGGGATTGAAGCCTTTTTCAAAAAGGCGGGATACGGCTTCGTGACGCAGGTCGTGGAAGCGTAAGTCATCGATGCCAGCGCGTTTACATGCGCGGTCAAAAGCTTGCTTCATTGCTTCATAAGTCATGCCGAAAACCCGCCCGCCCATGGAACGGGGCAGTGCATCCAGTACGGTCACGGCGCGACTTGACAGGGGCACCGTGCGCGCTTCACCGTTCTTGGTCTTGGGCAGGTGTGCGGTGCGCTTTTTCAGATCCACATTTTCCCATAACAAGCCGATACTGACCTTTACTTGCAGATGTTTTCCGTTGGCATCCATCGCCCCGGATGGTTCCTGCTTCCATGTCTCCACTATCTCACCTGCCCGCATGGCGGTTTCAATGGCAAAGACGACGACCGACCGAAGCCATGGGTTGCGGGCATCGGCGCATGCAGTCAACAACCTGTCTTCCTCATCATCAACTAGTCGCCGATTCCGCGAGGCAGGCAGTGAGGGTTTTTTCACCATGAAGGTAGGGATGCCACCTGGCAGAGCGATCCCCCATTCCTGTGCGCCCTTCTTCAAGGCCCTCTGGAGCAACCCCAATTCATGCTTCACAGACTGAGGACCGACGATCTTGAGGCGGGCATCACGATAGTCGGCAATCAGGGATGAAGTCAGCGCGGCCAGAGAATATTGACCAAGCCCTTCCTTTACATGCTTCACCCTGGAGACTTCCCGATGCCCTCCCTTCTGGGTAGGCAATACTTCGCGGGCATACCTGTCCATCAAGGCATTAACCGTAGTGCGTTCAGATTCCGCGCGCGGCTGGAATACACCACGGTCCATTTCATTCTCTATCTGACGTGCCCATCGCTCCGCATCACGCTTCGTGCGAAACGTCTTTGTTTGGCTCGGCTGGCCTCGCTTGCGGATGATGGCTTGATAGCCGATCACCACCGGCTTGTCGTTTTCGTCCAGACCTTTTCTTGCAGTGATAGTAGCCATTTATGCACCAGTCCTCGGCGGTTATCTCGCGAGCTAGTGCAGCATAATTGCAGCGTAAAATCAATTTGCCATAAATTTCTGAGTGATGCGACTTGCAACTTATTGATTTGTATGGTGCGCAGTACTGGAGTCGAACCAGTGACCTTCGGCTTCGGAGGCCGACGCTCTATCCATCTGAGCTAACTGCGCGTGGGCCAGATTATAGGGAACTCGCCCCGCCGTTG
>NZ_JAGDVS010000009.1:1710-32635 GCF_023255755.1 Acidithiobacillus sp.
TTTCCTGCGCAACTCCCTGAAAGTCCAGCGCCAGCCAGTACTGCTCGGTGGAGCGCGCACGCGAGGCTTCCGGCTTGCGTACCACGATCTTCTTGAAGTCCTGGCGCAGCGCCCGGCGCAACGCCTCCGCGCCGGACCCCATAAACACCTTGATCAGCAGCGAACCACCCGGCACCAGCCAGCGATGGGCCATATCCAGGGCCAGCTCCGCAAGATCAATGGCGCGCGCCTGATCGACGCTGGCAATGCCGGACATATTGGGGGCCATGTCGCTCATAATCAGATCAGCGCCACCCGGCAGGGCATCCCGGCAGGCGACCAGCACGGCGTCTTCATAGACGTCACCGCAGATCACTACGGCGTCCGCCACCGGGTCCATAGGCAAACGATCCACCGCCACCAGTCGCCCCTTCCTGCCGATGAGCGGTGCGGCCACCTGCGTCCAGCCACCCGGCGCCGCGCCCACATCCAGCACCCGCATACCCGGACGGATCAGGTGATCCTTCTGCTGAATCTCCAGCAATTTGTAACTCGCGCGCGAGCGATACCCCTCCTTCATCGCGCGCTGCACGAATGGGTCTTTAAAATGTTCCTTCAGCCACTTTTCACTGGATTTACTTCTTGCCAAAACACACCTCCGGGCTTTGACCCCCGCCCTCCGCAAACGTACACTCTGCCGCTACACCATAGCGGCCCAATCAGACTGACGAGGATACCATGCTGGACGCCAAACAAAGACAAACCCTGCGTGGACAGGCGCACGCCCTCAAGCCCGTCGTCATAATCGGCGCCCACGGCGTCACCGACGGCGTCCTCGCCGAACTGGAAGTCGCCATCAACGCCCACGAACTCATCAAGATACGTTTGCCCCAGGTACCCCACGACGAACGGGATGACATGGTAGAGACTTTGTCCAGCGCCAGTCATGCCGAGGTTGTCGGCCGCATCGGGCGCGTACTCATCCTCTACCGCCCCCGCCCGGCCGCCGCGCGCAAACGCTGATCGGTGGGCCGGTATAACTTGGCAGCCTGCCCCCGGACCGTTAGACTGTTTCTGAATCGTAACGCCGACCAACGGCCCGGAGCACACCATGGAAGAGCATGCCCCCACAGAAATCCAGATCAGCGTCGAGACGCGCTATCTGCCGGAACAATCCAGCCCGGAGCAGGAACATTTCGCCTTCGCTTATCAAATCACACTGCAGAATAACGGCCCGCAGACGGCACAGCTTCTCAATCGCCACTGGATCATTACGGACGCCGAGGGCCATATCCAGGAAGTCAAAGGGCCAGGCGTCGTCGGTGAACAGCCGACGCTGCAGCCCGGTCAACGCTTCCGCTATACCAGCGGGTCTGTCCTGTCCACGCCCGTAGGCAGCATGCACGGCAGCTTCGAGTGGGTCAGCGATACAGGGGAGAGTTTTGTCGTCCCTATCCCCGCCTTTCGTCTGGCGGTGGCCACCGTCTTTCATTGAGCCGCCAGAGCCTGCAGCGCGCCTAAAAAAACGCGCGTAGCGCCCACGCCGTAGGCATCACTTGCGACACGAGACGAAAAAACGGCCCGGAGCCTTACCTGCGCTCCGGGCCATCTCCCGTCATCCATCCATACCGGAGGCTTAACTGCCGCCGCGCGATGCCCTTTTACGTTCATTCTCCGTCAGATAACGCTTACGGATACGAATGGACTGCGGCGTCGCCTCCACCAACTCGTCATCGGCAATAAACTCGACTGCCGCCTCCAGCGTCAGTTTAATCGGCGGCGTCAGCATGATGTTTTCATCAGAGCCGGAGGCGCGCATATTGGTCAGCTTCTTTTCCTTGAGCGGGTTGACCACCAGGTCGTTGTCGCGGGTATGAATGCCGATCACCATGCCCTCGTAGACCTTGTCGCCGGGGCTAACAAACATCCGGCCGCGCTCCTGCAGATTAAAGAGCGCGAAACCCACCGCCTCGCCTTCTTCCGCCGAGATCAGCACGCCGTTGTTGCGCGCCGGAATAGTCCCTTTGACCGGACCATAGTTGTCGAAAATATGGCTAATCACCCCGGTGCCGGAAGTCGCCGTCAGAAACTCGGTATGGAAGCCGATCAGCCCGCGCGCGGGAATCCGGTATTCCAGGCGCACCCGGCCCCGGCCATCGGGCATCATGTCCTGCAACTCGCCGCGGCGGATGCCCAAGCGCTCCATGATGGTGCCCTGATGCTGTTCTTCCACGTCCACCGTCAGCGCCTCATAGGGCTCCTCCCAGACGCCGTCCACCTGGCGCTGAATCACCCGCGGCCGCGACACCGCCAGTTCGTAGCCCTCGCGGCGCATGTTCTCGATGAGGATGGTCAGGTGCAACTCGCCGCGCCCGGAAACCATGAACACATCGGCGTTGTCCGTATCTTCCACCCGCAACGCGACGTTAATCAGCAATTCACGATAAAGACGCTCACGCAACTGGCGACTGGTGACAAATTTGCCTTCCCGGCCCGCAAAGGGGCTGGTATTGACCTGAAACGTCATGTTCAGGGTGGGTTCATCAATGGGTTTCCACGGCAGCGCCTCCGGCGCTTCGGGCGCAGCAATGGTGGCGCCGATGGAGGGTTCTTCAATGCCGGTTACGGCAACAATGTCACCCACCGTAGCACTTTCCCACGGCACCCGCTTGAGGCCGTCAAAGCCGAGGAGCTGAAGGATACGCGCCTTGGTCTGGGTCTTGTCGACGCCGTGAATAAGGACAATATCCTGCCCCGGGCGCATGCTGCCACGGCGAATGCGACCGACAGCAATACGTCCCACATAGCTGGAGTAATCGAGGTCGGCAATCTGCATCTGCAGAGGGCCATCGGGATCGCCTTCGGGCGCCGCCACATGACTGAGGATCATCTCAAAGAGGGGCTTCATGTCACCGGAGCGGACTTCAGGGTCTGCCCCCGCATAGCCCTGCAAACCGGAGGCGTAGATGACCGGAAAATCCAGTTGTTCTTCCGTCGCACCCAGCTTGTCGAAGAGATCAAAGGTGGCGCTGATGACATAGTCGGCGCGGGCGCCGGGGCGATCCACCTTGTTGATGACGACGATGGGCTTGAGACCCAGCTCCAGCGCCTTGCGGGTGACGAAACGGGTCTGCGGCATCGGACCTTCAACGGCATCCACCAACAGCAATACGCCGTCCACCATGCCCAGCACCCGCTCCACCTCGGCGCCAAAGTCGGCATGGCCGGGGGTGTCGACGATGTTGATGTGGGTGTCGCCCCACTGCACCGCCGTGTTCTTGGCCATAATGGTGATGCCGCGCTCTTTTTCCAGATCGTTGCTGTCCATCACCCGCTCTTCCAGTTGCTGGTGGGCGGCAAAGGTACCCGACTGACGCAAGAGTTGGTCCACCAGCGTGGTCTTACCGTGGTCAACGTGGGCGATGATGGCAATGTTACGGATTTGACGAGACACTAATATTCCCCAAAAACGGTCATAAGAAAAAACACAGGGGCCACAAGCCCCGCAGCGGGTTTTCTTATAAAGGTATCCACCCCAAAAAGCAAATAAAAACCGCCCCCGAAGGGGCGGCAATGGAGCCGCCGAAGCGGCCCGAAGGCTTATTGAACTTAGAAGCCAGCCTGGAACTGCAGCATCAGAGTGTTGTAAGCCAAGCCGTTGATGGGGACGACGCCATTACCGCCAGGATACCTCTGGTCAATGGAGCCGCCACGGGTAGCCAGGATGTAGTTCAACTGGACTTCAGCCGCATGGGGATTATTGGGGTTCACGAAGTAGTTCACGCCAACGGTGGCGTTACCCAGGGTGCCGGCGCCCGTCACATGGTACTGGTCATAACGCACGGCGGGCTCGACGTCCAACCAGTCCGGGGTCAGGGTCATTTCGTGCAGATTGGCGGCCAACTCCGCATGCCAATCACTGGCATTGACGGTGCCAACACTGTTACGGACAGCGTTCATGTAACCGATCGTACTAGTGCCATCGGTCCGGGTATAACCGGCGCCGTACTTGATGCCCATCATGCCACCACAAAGACCCACATTCCAACTGGTGAGCTTGTTGGTACCATTCAAGACCCTTGCCGTTGCCAGGCTGCCGCTTACTTCTGCGGTCAACAGGGGACCCATGCTGTAGCTCAACATGCCGGAGGTGATGTACTTGCCGTTACCGTTGAGCAAGCCGCTCTGACCGCCGCCAAAGGTGTTGCGGTTACTGAAGGCGGTATAACTGTCCAATGAGGTGTTATCGAAAATACCCACGGCATAGCCAACACCCGTGCCCATCACATTGCCGGCATGGAGCATGGCACCGGCGGAACGCCCGGGCAACAGGGACTGCCCCATGTTGCGGTAGATGAAGGTCAGTTCATTGCCGGCCACACTGGTGTATTCCAGGCCTTCCGGGGTCTTGAACTTGCCGACCTGCAACTGGGCGAAGGGCACCGGTGCGAAGTTGACCCAAGCATCCATCAACTGGGCACTACTGCCACCCAGCACGTTACCGCCGAGACCGTTATTCAGGCCATTTGGCAAACCATTACCTAAACCCGCCTCATCATAAGCACCCTGGATGAAGTAAGTCACACCGGGCACCGCCTCACCCTTGAAGCCCAACCGGATACGATTGGCGCCGAAAATCAGGCCGCTGGACTGTGTAGCAGGAACGCCGAATTGCGTGGCGCCGGTGATCTGGGCATAACCGAATACAACCGGGCCGGTGTCTCTGTTGGAACTGGTCGACGCAAAAGCGACGCCAGGGACCACAAAAGCCGCCGCAACGGCCAAAGCTACGAGATTCTTTTTCATGACTAAGCTCCTCCTCGAGAGCAATGTTTCAAATACCACGAGTGAAGTTATAGCACCGGAGTGGACGCTTTGCAACATTTTCACAACACCTTTTTTACAACGCGCAACAAATCTTACAGATAAAGCGCCTGCTATTTGACACGAACGGGCCGCCACAGCTATCATTCGCGCCTCTCTTGGGGGATCGTCTAGCGGTAGGACAGCGGACTCTGACTCCGCTAACCGTGGTTCGAATCCACGTCCCCCAGCCAAGATAATACAAGGGCTTAGGCTTAACCGCCTAAGCCCTTATTGATTTTATGATCGAGAAGGGCTTCAACCCGATGGAAGTATCCACCATCACCGGGCACAAGACTTTGCAGATGCTCAAGCGGTATACTCATTTAAGGGCGGAAGATTTAGCCAAACGGTTGGGCTGAATATATGGATCTGACACTGACGGAACATGCGGCCTTCGTGGTACAGCGGCGCGGCATCAAGATAGAGTGGATCGAGGCGGCAATCCTCGTGCCAGACAGGACAGAGAACCGGGATGGCAAACAATCGTTTCTCAAGTGCCACGGGGCGCGAGGGAAGATGCTCCGCGTGGTGACGCGGGAGGACAACCATCACCATGTGATAACCGTCTATTTTGACAGGAGGGCGTCATGTTAGTGCGAGTGGATAGAGAGGCGGATGCGGTGTATCTGGAACTGACGTCGGCGCCCATCGAAGAAAGCGAAGAAGTTGCCGACGGCGTTGTCCTGGATTACGACAAAGACGGCCATCTAGTCGGCATAGAAATCCTGGACGCCTCGAAGAAAGGTGGCGCGGACGCCTTGCGGCATATCAATGTCGCTGCCTGACCGACGCCACCTATGAGCGGGCGGGCGGCCAGTTCGGGAAGCGTCATAAACCTGGAAAGCGTCATCGTTCCCAGTGTGGATGAATTGCGTCGGCGACTGGATAGCATCGAAAAGGACGTGCAGGAAGTCAGCCGTCGCATTGCGGAAAGCGTAGCCTGAAGCCTCCGACTTGCGCGCCCTGTCCTCCCCGGACAGACATTGCTAAACTCAGGGCATGAACCACCCCCATACTGATTCTGCGTCCCCCTCTCTGCGCTTCACCAAGATGCAGGGCCTAGGTAACGATTTCGTCGTTTTCGATGGCGTTCGTCAACGGGTCGAACTGCGCCCCGAGGCGATCCGTGCCATAGCCGACCGCCACTTCGGCGTCGGTTGCGACCAAATTCTGCTCGTAGAGACCGCGACGTCCCCCGATGCGGATTTCCGGTATCGCATCTTCAATGCGGATGGCACCGAGGTGGCGCAATGCGGCAACGGCGCCCGCTGCTTTGCCGTCTTCGTGCGCCGCGCCGGACTCACGGACAAGGATGCGATCACTGTCGAGACGCTGGCCGGACGGCTGATCCTGCATCACCAGGATAATGGTGAAGTCACCGTCAACATGGGTGTCCCGCAACTCGCCCCGGCTGTGGTTCCCTTCCGCAGCAATGAAGAAGCGCCCGAATACCTGCTGTCCTTAGGGGACGACACACTGCGCATCGCCGCCGTCGGCATGGGCAATCCCCACGCGGTGTTGCGCGTGTCCAGGGTGGCCGATGCACCGGTAACCACCTTGGGTCCCCGCATTGAAACACACCCGGACTTTCCCCAGCGCTGCAACGTGGGTTTCATGGAAGTCCGTGACCGAGGCCATATTCAACTACGGGTCTGGGAGCGCGGTGCCGGGGAGACTCTGGCCTGTGGCAGCAACGCCTGCGCCGCGATCGTCGCCGGTATCCGTTGGGACGAGCTGGATCATGTGGTGGCGGTGACTCTGCCGGGCGGCACCTTACAGATCGAATGGGCTGGCCTTGGGCAACCGGTCCTGATGACCGGCCCGGCGCAAGTGGTTTTTGACGGGGTCTGGCCCTTGTCAGACTGAATCACTGCAACAATGACAGCGAAGGGAGAAACATCATGCAGGATGCAATACTACAGGCCATTGCCAGGAGTTTGAACAGCGATGCAACCCCATTAGCGTTTCTGCACAAGCTCAACGATCAGGAGGGCGAAATGCTGGCACGCCTGATCGCCGCACTGGAGGTGCATAGCGCCGCTGAACGCTACAACGAAACCCATTGGGAGGATGACTGAGTGACCACAGCCCCCGAAACGGATGACCGGGCGGATCAGGTCCGGGCCTATCTCCGCCAGCATCCCCAATTTTTGTGGGATCAGGAAGACCTGCTCCATACCCTGACCCTGCCCCATGTCGGACGCGGTTCGGCCTCCTCTCTGCTGGAGCGGCAGGCACAGGTACTGCGCGAGGAAAACGCCCGCCTGCACCAACGCATCACCGCGCTGCTGGGTGCCGCCCAACAGAATGCCGCACTCGGCCTGCACCTCTCTGATCTGGCCACTGAACTACTGCAGACGCCCGATTGTGCTGCGACCCTGAATACCGTTATCACCCGTTTGCGGGAGGGCTTTCAGGTCGAGGAAATGGCCTTGATCGCCCGCGCGCCCATGGCCGATCTGCCGCAATTCCTGCCACTGGACCAGGCGGATTTTCAGGAGATTCTGAATGGGTTCCCGCTGTTGCGCGCCGCGACCGGACTGACCCTCAGCCCGACCCTGCGCAGCACCCTCTTCGGCGCGGCGGGAGCGGGACTGGAGTCCTTCGCCCTGATCCCGCTTGCCGGTCAGCATCTGCAAGGGGGTATTTTGCTCGGCAGTCAGCACCCCGGCCGCTATGCCGAGGACGCCGGAGCCGACCTGCTCGACCAGATTGCCCGCCTGGTCACGGCGGCACTGGATCGCTGCCTGACCCCATGCTGATCGAAACTGCCATTGCCCAATTTATCGAAACGCTCCTGCAGAGCGGCAAGGCCAGTCCGGCCACGATCAGCGCCTATGGCCGCGACCTGCTCGCCTGGTCGCGGTTTTCACAGCAACGCGGACAGACGGAGATCGCGCAAATAGATCGCAGCAGTCTGCGCGCCTACCTCGTGGCGGAGCGCAGCCGGGGCGTGGCCATTCGCAGCCTGCGCAGGCATTTCGCGGCATTACGCGCCCTCTATCGCCATCTGCAACATGACGCGCCCGAGCTGCGCAACCCGGTGCAGGGCCTCGCCATGCCCAGGGCGGAGCAGCGTCTGCCCGACTGGCTGACGGTGGATCAGGCGCACATGCTGATGCAGCCTGCCGCTACTCCCGAAACGGCGGCGCCCCAAAATTTCACCAGCGTACGTGATCAACTGATCCTGGAACTGCTGTACTCCAGCGCCCTGCGCGTCAGTGAACTGGCAGGACTCAATCTTGGCGATCTGGATCGTCACGGCGGCACCGTGCGGGTGCTGGGCAAGGGGCGCAAGGAGCGTATCGTGCCGGTGGGTCAACCCGCCTGGGTGGCATTTCGCGCCTACCTCGCGTTGCGCCCGACAAGTGAGGAAACGGCGCTCTTCGTCAATCCACGCGGCCGGCGGCTCAGCGTGCGCAGCATCCAGATGCGGGTCAAAAAGCTGGGGGAGACCCGACTGAGACAACCGCTGCATCCCCATACCCTGCGCCACAGCGCCGCCAGCCATCTGCTGCAGTCGTCCGGCGACTTGCGCGCGGTGCAGGAATATTTAGGCCATGCGGGTATTGGCACGACCGCCATCTATACCCATATGGATTATCAGCAGTTGGCGCGGGTCTACGACCAGGCACACCCGCGGGCACGACGTGGCGACCAGGATACGAAGCACTTTGAGGGAAAAGCATGACAGATTTGCAGCAAATGCACGGGACAACGATTCTTTGTGTCCGACGGGGTGCCAATGTGGTCATGGCCGGAGATGGCCAGGTGACCCTCGGCAATACGGTGATGAAGGGCAACGCCCGCAAGGTGCGCCGCATAGATCCAGGCGTACTGACCGGTTTCGCCGGGGCTACGGCGGACGCTTTTACCCTGCTGGAGCGTTTTGAGGCCAAACTCAAGGCCCATCCTGGCCAATTGGCCAAGGCCGCCGTGGAACTGGCCAAGGAGTGGCGCACTGACCGGGTACTGCGCCGTCTGGAGGCCATGCTCGCCGTCGCGGATGAAAAACAAAGCCTGATCATCACTGGGCAGGGCGACGTACTAGAGCCCGAACATGGTATCATCGCTATTGGTTCCGGCGGGCCTTACGCCCTGTCAGCGGCGCGTGCCCTACTGGAAAACAGCGACATGCCCGCCCGTGAAGTCGCCAAACGTGCCTTGGGCATTGCTGGCGACATCTGCATTTACACCAACCACAACCACACGATTGAAGAACTATGAGCATGTCTGAAATGACCCCCCGCGAGATCGTCCAGGAGCTGGACAAGTACATCATTGGTCAGTCTGAGGCCAAGCGTGCCGTGGCCATTGCCTTGCGCAACCGCTGGCGGCGCGGGCAGGTGCCGCCGCCGTTGCACCAGGAAATCACCCCTAAAAATATCCTCATGATCGGGCCTACGGGAGTGGGTAAGACGGAAATCGCCCGGCGTCTGGCGCAACTCGCCAATGCCCCCTTCATCAAGGTAGAAGCCACCAAGTTCACCGAGGTGGGCTATGTGGGCAAGGATGTGGAATCCATCATCCGCGATCTGACCGAAACCGCCGTAGATATGGTCCGCAGCGAACGTCAGGCCGCGCTGCGCCAGCGCGCTGAGGAGTTGGCCGAGGAGCGAATTCTCGACATCCTCATCCCCGGTCCGCGCGACAGCAGCGTACCGCGCAGCGATGAGGGCACTCGCCAGAAGTTCCGCAAGATGCTGCGCGAAGGCAAGCTGGATACGCAGGAGATCGAGGTTGAGGTGAGCGCCCCCAAGGGCGGTGTAGAGATCATGGCTCCGGCGGGCATGGAGGAAATGACCAACCAGCTCCGCGATATGTTCTCCAACATGGCGTCGGGCAAAACCAGCACGCGCCGGGTCACGGTACCCGAGGCGCAGCGCCTGTTGACGGACGATGAAGCCGCCAAGCTGGTCAATGAAGAGGAGGTCCGCGCTCTGGCACTGGAACGGGTGCAGTCCGGCGGCATAGTGTTCATTGATGAAATCGACAAGGTAGCGGTGCGCTCTGGCACCCAGCAAGGTTCGGACGTCTCCCGGGAGGGGGTACAGCGCGATCTGCTGCCACTGGTGGAAGGCTCCAATGTGAGCACCCGTTACGGCGTGGTGAAGACCGATCACATCCTCTTCATCGCCTCCGGCGCCTTCCACCTCAGCAAGCCCTCAGACCTGATTCCCGAACTGCAGGGCCGCCTGCCTATTCGCGTGGAACTGGAGGCCCTCAGTGCAGCGGATCTGGTGCGGATACTGCAAGAGCCGGAGAATGCGCTGGTCCGGCAGTATAGTGCCTTGCTGGCCAGCGACGGGCTGACTTTACACTTTACCCAGGATGGCGTGCAACGTATTGCCGAAATTGCCCAGCAGGTGAATGAACGGGTAGAGAACATCGGAGCTCGGCGATTACACACCGTCATGGAGCGGCTGCTGGAAGAGGTGGCTTTTGTCGCACCGGACGGCGGCACCACGGCTCTGGAGGTCGACGCTGCCTACGTGGACAGTCGCCTGAAAGATCTGGCGCAGGACGAGGATTTGTCCCGCTATATTTTGTGATGGGGTAACTGCACAAGCGGGGTCAGGGCTTTATGTAAAGGGCACCTACCCCCTGGGCGTCGGCAATGGCAATGATTCCGGCGGTAACCAGTTGGCTGCCCGCCGGGCGGTCATCCGGATCCAAGCCAAGATTATGCAGGCTGTTTTCACAAAAATCGACCCGCACTCCGGCACTGATGCGCTCTTCAATCTCGCGCCGCCAGTGGCCCTTCGCCCAGAGGGACACGGGCGCCTGACCATTCGCGATGACCCGCAGGCTCCGCTCCGGAGCCGCTGCCTGCGCATTACGAACATTGGCCAGCAGATTAGGCCAGCGACCGGCATCGTCGACGTGAAAAAGCAGTACGGCGCTCAAGCTACCGTCGTCGTCGTTAGCATCTGTTGACGCAACTTGCCCATACTGCTTTTTTCCAGTTGCCGTACCCGCTCTGCCGAAACACCCAGCTCATCGCCCAACACCTGCAAGGTCTTGGGGTCTTCGCTCAGCCAGCGGTTTTCAATGATGTAGCGATCTCTCTGGGGCAAAGCTGACAACGCCGTGTGCAAGGCCTTGTGCTGATGCCGATCCCAGTCCCGCTCCGCCAGTTGCTCTACGGGCGACCCGGTGGGATCCGCCAGATCAAGGACACGTCCGCCCTCTCGTTCTTCATCCGGTTCGAGGTTGAGCGAGTAGTCGTAACCGGACATCCGCCCTTCCATCTCCAGTACCTGCGCCTGGGTGACACCCAGATCGTCCGCAATGGCGGCACTCTCCTCGCCACTCATCCAGCCGGCATGGGTGCGGCTGGAACGGAGGTTGAAGAACAATTTGCGTTGCGCCTTGGTGGTGGCCACTTTGACGATACGCCAGTTGCGCAGGATGAATTCGTGAATCTCCGCCTTGACCCAATGCACCGCAAAGGAGACTAGACGTACACCATGATCCGGGTCGTAGCGCTTCACCGCCTTCATCAGACCGATATTACCTTCCTGAATCAAGTCGGCTTCCTGCAATCCATATCCCCGATAGCCCCGCGCTACCCGCACCACAAAGCGCAGGTGGCTGAGCACCAGATCCTTGGCCGCATCCACATCGTCGTGATCACGCAGGCGCAGGGCCAGGTCACGCTCTTCTTCCGGCTGCAGCAGCGGTTGGGCGTTCACAAAACGCAGGTAGGCCGCCAGCCCGTCGGGGCTGACCAAATCTCTACTAGCTATCGCAAGTTCTTTCATAGCAATCCTCATGCACAGTCATGCGTAGTTGGACTCCGAATACGACCGCATGTTCCGTTTTGCGGAGTCTGGCCTCAGGAAAAAGTATGGTCGAGGTGCCGCCCCACTGCAAGGCGCGACCCCAACCAACCGAGAAGCGCACTGGCGGCGACGAGAATAAGACCCTGCCCGGAATTCAGACCCAGCAAATGGAACCGGGTCCCATAGAGTTCCGCCAATCGTTCCACCGGCCCCTGCAAAACAGTTACCGTAATAGCGACTATGATCCAGGCAATCATCCCGGCCACCGCCCCCTGAAACAGGCCCTGATACAGAAAGGGACGGCGAATAAAGGCGCGGGTAGCACCTACCAGGCTCGCCACATCGATTTCGTCACGCCGCTGGGAGATGTGCAGGCGGATCGTGTTACCCATGACCAGGATGGCTCCCACGGCGAGTAATCCTGCGAGAATCCACACCGCGCGCTTTCCTAAAGCAAGGATCGCCTGCAAACGCGCCACCCAACGCAGGTCTGATTGCGCACTGGCTACTCCCGGTTGCTGGCCCCAAGAGGCTACCAGTGTTTGCAGCGCAGATGGACTCTGCGCCAGCGGGTTCAGTTCGACCACAAAAGAGGCCGGCAAGGGATTTTCACCTAAGGTCTGTATGGCCGCCGTCATTCCGGCGTGGTGCTCAAACTCCGTCAGCGCCGCCTCTTTGCCCACATAACGCACACTCACCACCCCGGTGCTGCGTTCGAGCAGGGCCTGGAGGTTCTGAACCTCTGCGGCAGAGGCGCCCTGGTGCAAAAAGAGAGAGATCTGCGCTTGATCCCGCCAGTGCCCCAAGAGTTGCTGGAGATTGTTGAGGGCAGCAAAAAGACCCACCGGAAGCGCCAGAACGATAGCCAGCGCCAGCACGGTCATGAGCGTGGCTACGGGCTGCTTGATCAGCGTATTCAGCGCATTTTTTGCCGCTTCCAGACGAATATGGAGATTCACGCCTTGTCCTCCTCAGGAGTGTGCAGACGGCCCTGTTCCAGGTGAAAAACCGGTAGGCCGAGGCGATTGACTTGCGATTGGTCGTGGGTAGCCACCAGCACGGTCGCTCCGTGGTGATGAAAGTCGCGGAAGAGATCAAGAATCTCCGTACTCAGGGAGTTATCCAGATTGCCCGTCGGTTCATCCGCAAGCAGAATTTCCGGAGTGTGGACGATGGCACGGGCAATGCCCACACGCTGCTGCTCACCGCCAGACAAGACCGCGGGCAAATCCTGCGCACGATCCCCCAGCCCCACCTTCTCCAGCGCCGCCCGTACCCGGCTTTGTATCTGTCGGCCAGTAAGGCCTCCCACCTGCAAGGTCAGCGCTACATTACTGAACACATCGCGATCCATCAGCAGCTTATGGTCCTGAAAGACGACACCGATCCGCCGCCGGTAGGCGGGAATATGACGGCGCCCGAGGGTGGAGACATCGATGCCATTGACCATCAGCGTACCGCGACTGACATCCTCCAAACGCAGAAGCAGCTTGAGCAGCGTACTTTTACCGGCGCCGGAAGGCCCGGTCAGCAGGGCCATCTCGCCTTTGTGCAAATGCAGATTCACCTCGCGGAGAACGTGATGCCGTCCCGGGTAATGCTTGGTGACGTTGATAAACTCGATCATGGCTTCGACTCCGCAAAAAGGGCATCGACAAAAGATTCGGGGTCAAAAGGACGTAGATCTTCGACCTGCTCACCAACACCGATATAGCGAATGGGGATGGGCACGGCCCTGGCAATGGCCGCCACCACGCCACCTTTGGCGGTGCCATCCAGCTTCGTGATGCAAATACCCGTCAACCCTACCGCATCGTGAAACTGACGCACCTGATTAAGGGCATTCTGGCCGGTGCCCGCGTCCAGCACCAGCCAGATCTGCTGTGGCGCCTCCGGGTCCTGTTTGCCAAGGACCCGCTTGATCTTCTTCAACTCTTCCATGAGATGACCCTGGGTATGAAGGCGGCCGGCGGTATCGGCGATGAGCAATTCGCTGCCGCGCGCGCGGGTCGTAGTCAGCGCATCAAAGATCACGGAAGCACTGTCGGCGCCCGTCCCCTGCGCCACCACGGGCACCTGCACCCGTTTACCCCATCCCTGCAACTGCTCCACGGCGGCGGCGCGGAAGGTGTCTCCGGCGGCGAGGACAATACCGAAACCCTCCGCCTTCCAGTGCGCAGCCAGCTTGCCGATGGTGGTCGTTTTGCCCGCCCCGTTGATACCCACCATGAGCAACACTTGAGAACGCCCCTTCTCGGGCGACCACTGTTGCGCGCGGGGACGCAGGATGTCGAGGAGTGACTCGCGCAATGCCGCCTGGAGCGCATTGGGGTCCGTGAGTTCCTTGCGACGCACCCGTTCCGTCACCCTGTCCATGATTTCACGGGTTGCAGCGGTGCCCAGATCAGCTTGCAGCAGTAAGGCTTCCAGGTCCTCCAGCAATTCTGCATCAATGACCTTTTTACCGAGTACCAGACGCCCCACACCCTCGACCAGTTGTTCCCGGCTTCGGGTCAGGCCTTGTCGAAGACGGGAGAAAAGCCCTTTTCCGGGTGTATCGGAAAGGGCTTCTGCCTGCGCTACAGCTTCCGCTGTAGCCGGCCCCACAGCAACCGGGGAGATGGTCTCTGCGGACGACGTTTCCCCCGCAGGAAGGCTTTTGTTACGCTTGAACCAGTCGAACGCCATTGGGTTAAGCAGACCTCAGACACTATGAATCTTTTCATTATCCACCGAAGGGCGGAATCGAACAATGCGCGCGACGCCGCACCGTGCCATGAGCGGCGTTTCTTGTCGCGGAATCGGCCCGTATGAGCGTCTCTATTATTGCGGGTCGTCATCGCGGCCGACGGTTGCTCACCCCGGCCGGTCCTTCCCTGCGCCCCACACCGGGCGCTGTGCGCGAGACACTGTTCAACTGGCTGGGAGGACGGGTGACCGGGGCACGGGTGCTGGATCTTTTCGCAGGTAGCGGCGCACTGGGACTGGAAGCCTGGTCACGCGGCGCACAAGAAGTCGTTTTCATCGAGAAAGACCCACAGCACCGCCAGCTCTTGTCCCGGAATCTGGCAGCCTGCGGAGTAGCGGCCCCGCAGTTGGCGGGTCCGGATGCCCTGGGATACCTGCAACATTGCACCCGGCCCTTTGATATCATCTTCGCCGATCCGCCCTTCGGCCACGGCTGGCCGGCACGGATGGCCCCGATATTGTGGAATGGAAAGAAGTTCGCTGCGGAAGGCTGGCTGTATCTGGAGACCTCCGCCGCAGAGCGGTGGGATGACGCCCTAATCCCCAGCCATTGGCAAGCCTATCGGCGGGGCCGCTGCGGTGATTCGCACTACGCTCTTTATATGATTTTGCCGGAGCATTCCCATGACTAGACCCAACATAGAGCGCCGGATCATTTATCCGGGCACCTTCGATCCCATCACCAACGGCCATGAAGATCTGGTGCGGCGGGCAGCAACGCTATTTGATGAGGTCGTAGTGGCGGTAGCCGCCCAAACGGCGAAAACGACCATTTTCCCTCTCGCAGAACGGGTCGCGCTCGCTGAGGCAACTTTAGGCGGGATCCCGGGGGTGCGGGTACGGCCCTTCCCTGGTCTGCTGATTCACCTGCTGCAGGAGGAAAAGACCCATCTGATCCTGCGCGGACTGCGCGCCATATCGGACTTTGAGCATGAGTTTCAACTGGCCTCCATAAACCGGCGCATGGATGCCCAGATTGAGACGCTCTTCCTGATGACCTCCGATCAGCACACCTTTCTCTCTTCCAGCCTCGTGCGTGAAATCAGCCGGTTGGGGGGGGATGTGGATGCCTTCGTCCAGCCCGCCGTGGCCACCGCCTTAAAGCAGCATTTTCGTGTCGGCATGGACCCCAACGCTGCAGAAAAGTAAAATCTTAAAGTTGCCTTGAGGAGAATATATTAATGTCCCTACGCATTAACGATCAGTGCATCAATTGTGATGTCTGCGAGCCGGAATGCCCCAACAACGCCATCAGCATGGGCGCACAGATCTACGTCATCAATCCCGATCTTTGTACGGAATGCGTCGGTCACTATGACACCCCGCAATGCATGGAGGTCTGCCCCGTCGACTGCATCCTCAGCGACCCCGACCATGCAGAGTCGCCGGAAGCCCTGGAACAAAAATTTCTGCAGCTTACGGGGCAGTAGTGCTGACCGGTTCCCGCAGCAGATGGAGCAATGGCGCCGAGTGACGGTCGAGGCGGGCCATTTGCTCCTGCGCAATCTGCAGGCTCTGCTGTAGTTGCTGAATGCGGGTATCAATATTACCCATGGTCTGAGCAATACTTTGCAGCGCATTGAGCTCCTCTTCGGCATTGTCCTGAAAAACCTGTAGTTGCTGGTTCATGACCGCCATGATCTCGTCTACCCAGGTCTCTGCCTCCCGTCTGGTTTCGACGACAAAATCGCGGGTTCGACTGGCTACAGTCAGGAAGGCCTTGCGCACCACGGCACTCTGGGTGTTCACAGCGATCTCCAGCATCATCCCGAAGCGCTCATAATTTTCCGCCATATCCATGAGCTCCGCCCGTCGTGGCATAATGGCATAGGGCACAGTCCGCAAGGCGGGTAAACGATAACGGCTCTGCAACGCCTGATACTCCCCGGCCACCAGTGCCGATACCTGCTGCGCACCCTGCAGCGCCTTGTCAAAATGGGCTATGGCCTCCGCGAAGAAAAGTCTGAAACGTTCGACGATACCTGCCGTTGTCCATACGGAAAGCATCTCCGCTTTGGCGTTGCTGATCACAAAATCAAAAGAAGCAGGCGCCAGAGGGACGAGCAGACACTCTTCAACCGCCTGACGGAAGGCCGCTTTTTTTTCCTCGAAGGCATGCCGGTCTTTCTCAAAGCTTTGGAGTAACCGCTGATGTTGTGCCACCAGTTCGGGCACTTTCTCAGCAGTCCGATCCCTGAGACTGCGCACGCTCTCTATCTGCGCCGTGATTCTATTCATTTGCTCATGCAGCAAATTTTTCTGGTCCATAACGACGCGCTCTACCAAGGCCCGGCACTTTGCCTGGATGGCCACTCGCCGTGCGGGCAATAGTACCTCAGCGATGGAACGCTCCAGGGCTGCCATTCCGCTACGTTCAAGCAACTTCTGATCCTTGCGGATTCGGGCGATGAGCCCCTTCTGACCGGAGACTGGAATAACCTGCTCACGAGGAATACGCAGCCGTTCCGCCGTTTTGTCCACCTGCTGCTCAATTTCTGCCACCACCCCAGACCAGTCACGCAATTCGTCCCAGAGGGTATCAATCTTGTTGAGGAGCACAATTTGCTTCTGGTGCGCATTGCGTATCAGATACTGTTCCCAGATGGTCAGGTCGCTTTGGGTAACGCCGGTGTCCGCACCCAGCACAAAAATAATGGCGTCCGCATCGGCGAGCATACCGAAAGTCAATTCGGGTTCCGCACCGATGGCGTTGAGGCCGGGGGTGTCCAGCACCGTGAGACCGGCATCCAGCATAGGATGTGCCAGATAAAGCAGGGCGTGACGCCAGCGCGGAATCAGCACCTTACCGAGGCCACAGGAGGGACAAACGGTGCGCTCGCGGTCTTTGGGCGTACGGTTGAGCGGCGGGCAAAGTCCGATGCGACGAGCATCCTCAATCGTCACACAAACCGTTTCCGTAAGATGAGCCAACGCCTGGCACCGTTCGTTTTTTTCTTCCAGCACCAGCGGCAATCGCGTCCACGCGCTCCCCGCCCTTTTGAGTTTTTCGATGCTGACATCGAGACTGCGGCTAGCAATGGGCAGGAGCTGCAAACCCGGCCGCCCCTGCGGCGCGCCGCGAATCTCCACGGGACACATGGTGGTCTGGCCGGAACTGGAGGGCAGCAGACGCGCCCCCATATCCGAGAAAAAGAGGGCATTAATCAGCTCGGTCTTACCGCGCGAAAACTCGCCGACGAGGGCGATACGCAAACTGTCCTGCTCCGTTTCATAAGCCAAGGTTTCCAGTTGCAGCATGGTCCCACTGGGCAGCAAGCCCAGATCGGCCGTCAACGCGGCCATTTCATGAAGACCGGTAATTACTTTTTGCCGCCAACTATTTAACGCGCGCAGCCCCTGCAGAATGGGGGATGCCTCTAACAGATGCTCTTCACTCATGCTTACTCCCGACTGGTCAGTGCTGACATTGGGAACAATAGGTCGTCGCCCGACCACTGATACGGATGCCGTGTAACGGCGCGCCGCACTGCGTACAGGGTTCCCCTTCTCGTCCATACACCGCAAGAGATAGTCGAAAATAGCCATTTCTGCCATCGGGCCGGGTGAAATCACGCAGGGTCGTTCCGCCCTGGGCAATAGCCGCCTCCAGGACATCGCGCACGGTCTGCACCAGCTTCCCATAGCGCGGCAGGGCAATACGCCCCGCGTGGCGGCGCGGATCGACACCCGCCGCAAACAAAGACTCATTGGCGTAAATATTGCCGACGCCGACGACGATATGGGCATCCATGAGGAAGGATTTAACCGGTACCTGCCGGTTTCGGCTCCGCTGATACAGGTATTCCGCGGTAAAACCATCGCCCAGCGGTTCTGGCCCCAGATGCCGAAGGAACGGATGCCGGTCGGGATCGGCGAGCCAGCACACGGCTCCAAAACGGCGCGGGTCATGGAAGCGCAAGCACAGATCGTCGGCAAAGAGCAGATCGACATGGTCATGCTTCTGCACCGGGGTGCTTTGCGGGAGGACGCGCAGGTGTCCGCTCATTCCCAGATGGATCAGGATCGCTCCCCGTTCCAGGTCGAGTAGAAGATATTTGCCCCGTCGCCGCAGGTTCAGCAGGCGCTGCCCGGCCACCCGCCCGGCAAGATCGGCGTTCACCGGCAAACGCAGGCGACCATCCCGCACCACTGCCCCCTCCAGACGCTGTCCCAGCAGATAGGGGGCGATACCCAGTCGGGTGACTTCGACTTCGGGCAACTCGGGCATGGTTAAGTCCTTGTTCCGCTGCTCACGCGTTCGCGCCCGGCCAGATCACAGCAGGTTCGCACCGCGCTGAAGCCGGCGTTGGTGAGCAGGCTGCGCACCGCCTTCCCCTGATCAGGACCATGCTCCAGCAATAGCATGCCGTGCAGCGAGAGGCGCTCATGCGCGCCCGCAATGATGCGTTCCAGGCACTCCAGACCGCGGGGACCAGCCACCAGGGCATCCCAAGGCTCATGACGCAAATCAGGGAGATGGGGATCGTTATCGGCCAGGTAAGGGGGGTTGGCCACAATCCGGTCAAAACGTAAAGTGCTATCCAGTGGTGCGTACCAGTCGCCCTCCAGCCAGTGTACCTGCGGCGCCAGAAGCGCACCATTGGCGCGCGCGACCTGTAACGCCGCCGGGCTGCGCTCCACGGCCCAGACCTCCGCCTGCGGCCGCGCCAGGGCAATGGCCAGTGCAACGGCCCCGGAGCCGGTACCGAGGTCAAGCACCCGCGACGCGCCCTCCTCCGCTAATTCCTCCAGGGCCAGGGTCACCAGCGTCTCCGTATCCGGGCGAGGGATGAGCACCGCAGGGGCCACGCACAGATCCAGCCCGTAGAAAGACCACTCGCCTAAACAGTAGGCCAAGGGTACACCCGCCCGGCGCTGCGTGAGCAGTGCGCTAATCCGTGCCTCCTCCTCTGAAGAAATTGGCCGCAATGCATTGCGTAGCAGCGCCGCCCCTTCCAGCCCAAGGGCCGCAGCCAGCAGCCAGCGTGCTTCCTGCTCAGGCTGATCAGTCAGCACCCGCAGTTGTTCGCGCAGATCATGCTGCCAGTCGCGCAGGCTACGCGATGGATTGTGCGTTACGCCGGAATCAGAGGTCATCACCCAGATGCTGCAGGAGGTCGGCCTGATATTCCTTGATCAGCGGTTCGATAACGGCATCGAGCTCCCCCGCCAGTACCGCCTCCAACCGGTACAACGTAAGATTGATACGATGATCGGTGATCCGCCCCTGCGGAAAGTTGTAGGTGCGGATACGTTCGGAGCGATCCCCGGAGCCCACTAGCAGGCGCCTGGTCTGAGCCGCCGCGCTCTGCTGCTTCTCCTGCTCCTGCTCCAGCAGACGCGCCTGCAACAGCGCCATGGCCCGCGCCCGGTTTTTGTGCTGGGAGCGATCTTCCTGACAGGCCACCACCAAACCGGAGGGAATATGGGTGATGCGGATGGCGGAGTCGGTCTTGTTGATGTGCTGCCCGCCCGCACCACTGGCCCGGTAGGTATCAATGCGCAAGTCGGCGGGATTGATGGTGATCTCGCTCACCGTGTCCACCTCGGGCAGCACCGCCACCGTACAGGCGGAAGTATGGATACGGCCCTGTGCCTCGGTCTCCGGCACCCGTTGCACCCGATGCCCGCCCGACTCGAATTTCAGACGGGAATAAGCGCCGCGGCCGCTGATTTCCAGCACGATTTCTTTGTAACCACCACGTTCCGAATCGGAGGCGGAAAGGATGACTACCGCAAAGCCCTTACTCTCGGCGTAGCGGGTATACATCCGGGCGAGCACTCCCGCAAAGAGTGCCGCCTCCTCACCACCGGTCCCCGCCCGTATCTCCACAAAGACATTACGATCATCATTGGGGTCCTTGGGCAGCAGGCGCACCCGCAGGGATTCTTCGAGCTGATCGAGTTCTGCCTGTGCCGTCGCGACTTCTTCACTGGCCATGGCACGCAGTTCTGCATCCCGTTCCTCCATCAGCATGCGCTCGGCCTCGTCCCGATCCCGCTGCCGCTGCTCATGACGGCGGAGCAGATCCAGCACCGGGCTAATTTCTCCCAGTTCTTTGGAAAGATTTTGAAAACGCTGCGCATCGCTCGCTACATCCGGGCTCGCCAGCAACTGACTCAATTCATCAAAACGAAAAGCCAACTGCTCGAGCTGGCCCTGCAGACGCGGGCTGAGACTCATCCTTCGGCGTCACTGAGATGGAAAAGAATGTCCAGCGCCGCGACAAGACTTTCGTTGGTCGCGTCCTGACAAGGCTGGCGAAGGGTCGCAATGGGGTCGTGAAGGACTTTATTCATTAAGGCTTTAGAGAAGGCATTCAGTACCGCACGGGGGTCCTGCCCCTGATCCAGGTAACGCATAAAACGCCGTACCTCTTCCTGGCGCCGATCCTCCACATGATCACGCAGGCGGCGGATGGCAGGCACCACATCCAGACTCTCCCGCCACTGCTGGAACTCGCCGACCTCCTCGGCAATAATCAGCTCCGCTGCCGCTGCCGCCTCGCGGCGTGCGCGCACGCCCGCCTGGGCGATATCGTTCAGATCGTCCAGCGTGTAGAGAAAACATTGCTCAACACCTTCCACTTCCTGGGCGATGTCCCGGGGTACGGCGAGATCCACCAGCATCAGGTCACCCCGCGCCCGCTGTGCCATGACCGCGGAGATCGTTTCCAGCGTGACTATGGGCAGCGGACTCGCCGTGCAGCTAACCACCATATCGGCGTCATGCAGCAACTGCGGGATAGCCTCCAGAGCATGGGCATCGCCAGTGAATTTCTCGGCCAACTGCTGGCCGCGTTCCGCACTGCGATTGGCTACGGCGAATCTTCCCACCCCATGCTCGCGTAGATGAATCGCCACCAGTTCGATGGTATCTCCGGCGCCGATCAGCAACACCGACTTGCCTTCCAGACTGCCCAGCAACTGTTTGGCCAGACTCACCGCCGCATAGGCCACACTGACCGGGGCCGAACCGATGGCTGTCTCCGACCGCACCCGTTTCGCCACGCGGAAGGCCCAATGCAGCAGGCGATTCAGCACCGGCCCGGCGGCACCGTTATCCGCAGCAGCCTGATAGGCATCTTTGACTTGACCGAGGATCTGCGGCTCTCCGATAATCATGGAATCCAACCCGCAGGCCACGTGAAACAGATGGCGCACGGCCTCCGCATCGCTGGCATAATAAATATGTCCATCCAGCAATCGCGGGTCCACGCCGTGGAAGTGGCAGAGCCAGTCCTGCAAGGCCTGGCGATGGTAACCTTGTCCGCCGTGGACGTATATTTCCGTGCGATTACAGGTGGATACGATCAGTGTTTCCTTGGCCAGCCCTTGCTCCAGCAAGTCGCGGTGGGCCGCAGCAAGGCTTTCCGGAGAAAAAGCGACTTTTTCCCGGACCGCGATAGGGGCAGTGTGGTGACTCAGACCAAAGCAGAAAATAGCAGCGACCGTCCCTGCAGAGCGACGATTAAGGGGCTGAATTGTCGCTGACGCAGGACAGGATTGCAAGCCAGGTCCCTAGCGGTTATTGTGCCCGCTGGCAAAAACGTGGAGAACGAGCAGATGAGGAGCAGGCTTGGGGGCATTGTGGCGGGCATTGTGCTTGGCCTCGCCGCCGGAGGTGCAGCCGCCGACTCCGCTTCGGGTGGCATGACCGGGGAGCAGCTTTATTATCTGTTAGTAGCCGAATTCGCCACCATGCAACAGGAACCACAACTGGCCGTTCTGGCCTGGCGGGAAGCCGCCAAACTGGCGCCAGAAGCCAACGTCCTCGGGCGTGCCACTCAGGTCACCGCGCAATTCGGCGATTTTCCGGATGCCCTACAGCTTGCCAAACGCTGGCGGGAGGCCGCCCCTGGGAGCGCCGAAGCGGATCAGTTTGAAGCCGCGCTGCTCCTCACCATGGGTCAGGATGAGCAAGCCATTCAATTGCTGCAGGCCACGCTCGCCCGTTTCCCCAACGATCCGAAAGTCACCCTGCAACTCGCTGAATTACTGGTGGCCCACGGGCGCAGCGGCGAGGCGCGGCGATTGTTGATTGCATTAGCCGGCAAAGACCCGAAATCTGCAGCCGCCTACTATGCGCTCGGACGTATTGATCTCACTGAAAAGCAACCAGAACGCGCTATCCCCTGGCTGGAGAAAGCCCTCAGCCTCCGTCCGGACTGGCAGGAAGCCGCCATCAGTCTCGCCGAAGCTCAGCAAGCTACCCAGGGTCCTGCCGCCGCTTTGTATAGCATTCAAAGTTTCACTGCCAGTCATCCGGAGGCCACGCTCGCTCGTCAATATCTGGCTGCGCTCTACCTCAAAATGGGTGGCCTGACACAGGCCTATCGCCTCTACCAGGAAATGGCGCGACAGAATCCCGATGACCCCGATATCATCCTTTCTCTCGGCCTCATGGACATCGGCCGGAAGGATTGGAAGAGCGCAGAAACCGCTTTGCAGCGCGCTCGCGATCTGGCGCCCCAGTCCCCGGTGCCGATCTACTATCTGGGGCGCCTCTACGAAGCACAGGATCGCTGGGCAGAAGCACTGCAATGGTACCAGCGCATCCATTCCGGCCCTCTGTATCCTGAGGTCGAGTTGCGCAGCGCACGCGTGGAATACCTGCTCGGTGATCACGACAAAGCCACCGAAAAATTGCGGACACTGGCGGCCACGTACCCGCAGGAGGCACAGATTCCGCTGCTGGAAGCAAACCTGCTGCAAGGCAGCGGCCACCTTCACCAAGCCCTGCAGGTGACCAGCCTGGCCTTGCAGCGCATGCCGGACCAACCTGGGCTCTGGTACGCCCAAGGCGCCATCTATGAGCAACTGAAAGATTATCCGGCCATGGAAAAAGCCATGCGTACGGTTATCCGCCTCGCGCCGGACCATGCACAAGCCTACAACTTCATTGGCTACAGTTTGGTCGAACGGCACAGCGATCTGGCCGAAGCGCAAAAATTACTGACCAAGGCGCTCAGTCTGGACCCGGACAATGCCGAAATTCTGGATAGTGTCGGCTGGCTGCATCACGTGCAAGGCGACAACAAGCAGGCTCTGGAGTATCTGCAGAAGGCCCATACGGCTTTGCCAGACGATGCCGAGGTGAGCGCACACCTCGGGCGAGTCCTCTGGTCACTGGGGCGCTTCACAGATGCCCGGCAGGTCTGGCAAAGCGCACTGCAAAAGCATCCGGACGATGCCGCCCTCAAAAGTGATCTTGCCCGCCAGCCATGATGATCCGTTATCCCAGAGCATTCGCCCTGCAGCCGGCACGAAGGCCTATCCGCACACTGGCCGCACTCCTGCTCACCGGCGTGCTATCCGCCTGTGCCACCACGCCGCCCATCCAGCCGCCCACCCACGTCATCCTGCCAACAACCGAGAGAAATCAGGTCGTCGCCAGCCTGAAATATTGGCAAGCCAGCGGGCAGGCCGCTCTCAGCACGCCCAAAACGAGCGAAGATTTCGGATTCCGCTGGAAGCAGTCCCCCCAACACCAGGAACTTTCCATTTACGACACGCTTGGCCGTACGGTCGCCCGCATCGAAGCCGACCCGCAAGGCGCGCATCTGCAACTGGCCAATGGCGAGACACGACAAGCGGACAATCTCAGTGCCCTCCTCGCGCTGGTCCTCCACGTCGATCTACCCGCGAGTGAATTACCGGACTGGATGCTTGGTCTGCGCAGCGCGACGGCGACCGAACAACTGAATCCAGTCGGCCTGCCCGCAATACTCCACAGCGGCCCCTGGCAGATTCATTATCTCCAATATGCGCCGATAGGCGGCCTGACCATGCCCAAACTGCTCCAGGCCTCGGGGCCAGGGGGCATCACCCTGCGTCTGGCCATCACCCAGTGGCGGATGGGAGACCATAGCGCCCCATGAGCGAAAATTACCCCGCCCCCGCGAAGCTGAATCTGATGCTGCGCGTTGTCGACCAACGCAGCGACGGTTATCACGAGCTGCAAACGGTATTTCAGTTTATCGATCTGGCTGACCAGCTCCAGTTTAGCTCGCGGCCCGCCGGGCAATTTTCCCGCAGCGGTGGACCAGAAGGCGTGGCCGAAGCCGACGATCTCAGCATCCGCGCCGCGCAACGCCTAGCCGATGTCGGTGGCGTCCGTGAGGGCGTTCATGTTCATATCGACAAAACCCTGCCCATGGGCGGGGGTATCGGTGGTGGCTCCTCGGATGCCGCCACCACCCTCATCGTGCTTAACCGGCTGTGGCGTACCGGTCTGCACCGCGAAGAACTCATGGCGATTGGTGCCGACCTCGGTGCTGATGTTCCGGTGTTCATATTCGGGCGCAGCGCCTGGGCGGAGGGTGTGGGCGAGCGCCTGCGAGTGTTCGACGCTCTCCCGGAGAGCCATTACGTGCTGCTGCATCCGCAGGTATCGGTAAGTACCCGGGAGATATTCACCGCCCCTGAATTGACACGACACCATGTGCCCATCACAATAGGCGCGTTTCTCGGCGGGGCAACGGAAAACACCCTGGAACCTACGGTGTGTGCCCGCTATCCAGAAGTCCATCGTGGCATGCGCTGGTTAAGAAGCCAAGGCGTGCACGACGTTCGTTTGACGGGTAGTGGTGCTTGTGTTTTCGGGTTGGCGGCAGATGCCGTTTCCGCGCAACAAATTGCCACGCGGGTGCCTGCTCCCTGGCGCGCATGGCCCGTGCGTGGATGTAATAAACACCCACTTTACGATCCCGCCGAGCAATGATTATTGGGGCGTAGCCAAGCGGTAAGGCACCGGATTTTGATTCCGGCATTCCCAGGTTCGATCCCTGGCGCCCCAGCCAAACTGTCCTAGGACTATTTTGCCACCTGCGAAGAGAGAAGGACGTCACATGGCCCACGGCAATCTCATGGTCTTCAGCGGGAACGCCAATCCCATTCTGGCCGCTCAGGTGGCGCGCTTCCTGCAAATTCCCATCGGTCGTGCGGAAGTCAGTTCCTTCAGCGATGGCGAAGTCTTCGTCGAAATTCTGGAAAATGTGCGTGGGCGGGATGTTTTCGTACTCCAGCCCACCTGTGCGCCCACCAACGACCACCTCATGGAGCTGCTGACCATGATCGACGCGCTGAAACGCGCCTCGGCCAACCGCATTACCGCTGCCATGCCGTATTTCGGCTATGCCCGGCAGGATCGCAAATCACGCTCGCGCACAGCCATCACCGCCAAACTGGTAGCCGATCTCATCACCACTGCCGGCGCCAACCGGGTCCTCACCATGGATCTGCACGCTGACCAGATTCAGGGCTTCTTTGACGTACCGGTGGATAACATTTATGCCTCACCTATTCTCTTAGGCGATATTTGGCGCCAGAGCTATCCGGAGCTGATTGTGGTCTCTCCCGACGTGGGCGGCGTCGTTCGCGCTCGCGCCATTGCCAAACGCCTTGAAGTGGATCTCGCCATTATCGACAAACGGCGCCCGCGACCCAATGAATCGGTCGTCATGAATATTATTGGAGACGTGGACGGCCGCACCTGCGTTCTCGTGGACGACATGGTCGATACGGCCAACACGCTCTGCGAAGCGGCCCATGCCCTCAAAGCACGAGGTGCCGTCAAGGTCTGCGCTTACTGTACTCACCCGGTATTATCTGGTCCCGCCATGGAGCGCATCGAAAGGTCCGATCTGGACGAATTGGTCATCACTGACACCATACCGCTCAGGCCGGATGCTCAGGCCAGCAGCAAGATTCGCGTGCTGTCCATTGCCGAACTGCTGGCCGAAACCATTCGCCGGATTGCGGAAGAGGACTCAGTCAGTTCGCTGTTCATGGACTAACACCACCTTGCAGCTGGGCGTCGGCCATTGTATGATCTGCGCTCTATCAGTGGTGGCTGTAGCTCAGTCGGTAGAGTCCCGGATTGTGATTCCGGTTGTCGCGGGTTCGAGCCCCGTCAGCCACCCCATATTTTCAATACGTTAGCGTACACCATGGAGATTCTTCCTAACTTGGAAGAGTCTCTTCCTAAGATCAGAACAGAATCCTTGAACTTCTGTAACCAATCCATTTCTTCCCATCTACCTTTTGGTACGCACAATCGACACCGGCGCCGGATCGGTTTGCGTAGTCTTATGACTCCGTATATAAGCCTCTGTCATGGATCTGCTCTTGTGCCCCGCCAGACCTTGGGCATCCATGTTAGCCTCATCGGCCGCAGTAATCGCCGCGGCTCTGATGTCGTGAAAGTGGAAACGCTCCTGGATCAGCCCTTCCTTGAGGGCCTTGTCCATAGCCTTCCCCCACATAGCTTTGAACCCGCTGTCGGTATAAGGCTGACCTCGCCGGTTACAGATCAGGAACAGCCCCCTTACCGGGCGTTCCATCGCCTTTATGGCGTTGACACAATCCCTCAATCCCTGCGACCAACGAATCAGCAACTTGGCCCCTGTCTTGCCTTGGGTAATCTGGATACCGGCCTCCGTTAGATCCG
This sequence comes from Acidithiobacillus sp., assembly GCF_023255755.1. Lineage (GTDB taxonomy): Bacteria > Pseudomonadota > Gammaproteobacteria > Acidithiobacillales > Acidithiobacillaceae > Acidithiobacillus. The sequence goes on from NZ_JAGDVS010000009.1 coordinate 28,540, forward strand.
ACAGGCGCAACTTCAGCAAGTCCGCACGGCGCTGCCCCGTGTAGTACGCCAGCTCGACGGTTAAAGCGACCGCCAATGGCGCCACACTATTGACCGCCTCGATCTCTTCTTGAGAAGGACAGCGCGTGCGGGCCTTCTCCACGTTCCTGCGCACTCCGTAACAGGGGTTTACTTCGGCGAGGCCCCTGCGCATGGCCCAGGAATAAACGCTGGAGAGCAGTGCGGCCTCTCGATTAGCACGTACCGGCGCGGGCTTGCCGTCTTTGCTGCAGCGGGTGTCCAGATAACGAGCCACATGTGAGGGCTTCACACCGTCGGCCGGCATATGGCCAAAAACCTTTTTCAACCAAACCGCTTGATCAACATGATCCAGATAAGTACGCGGCGCCTTGGTAGGCGAGACCAGGCGCAGATATTCATCGATCAGATCTCCAACGCTGCCCTTGATGGTCGCTCCGCTGGAGAGCTCGTTCCACTTGGCCTTGGCTTCAAAGTTCCACGTTTTGCCGAGCTTGTGCCATTTTCCGTTCAGATCCACATAGAAGTACCAGCCCCGCGAGAGATACACTCGCTTAGGCAATCCTTGTGGATTACTCTTCCTGGTTCCTGTCATGGCTGGCATGTTACGACACCCTCTCAAAAATGTCCCATCGTGGCTCGGTCACAGGAGCGCCTGCAGACTTGATGCCAAGCCTTTGTTCCACAACAGCACGAAGTACCTGGACACGGCCTGTGGCTGCAACCATGTAGGGTATACCTTCATGGTCAAGCCACCGACATTGTGAGGGCCTGGTTTTGCGCCCTGTCAGCGTCACCAAGTCTTCAGGCGCGAGAAACATGCCTAGGCTCCGAGCCTCTGGGTATTCGTCGGCATCACTACTGCGCGGCCATTTCTTCCGCTGCGTCGATGATGTCCCGCTCTCCGGAAATGACATCTCCCTTTTCACGTTCCTTTTCCACCAAGCTGATGATCTTGCTCATTTGCGCTGGCTTCACGCCCAGGTGATCGGCCACGGCCTTGATGTCCTCCTTGATCTGCGTTTGCATGGAGGCGATACCTTCGCGTCGGTTGATGATGTCCTCGACGGCCTCTTTGGTTTTCTGGTCCAGCTGCATGATGTACTCCTTTCTATCTCAAATTGGCTCGCTCATCAGTCCCACGGCGCCACCCGTGGAAGACCACGTCATCGCCGACGCGGTTTCGCTTTCTTGATTTCCAATATGCCGCCCTGTTGGAAAAGGTCAGGCGGCCAAACCTCAAGAACTAACGCCGCGCTACCTTCACCTGATAACCGCCCATCGGAAATACCGTTGATTGGCCACGGGCTAAATGCGCCATTTCATTGATGTCGGATTCATGCACGCTGGGAAGTTGAATGGTTTCGCCATGCACCTTGCGCGTCTTTATGCCGACCAGCCGGGAAATACTGCCGATGATCTGCACGTTGTCCTGCTTCAAAGGGATCAGCGTGAACGTTTTTCCGGTGGTTACCGTGAACGATTTTCCGGCGGTTACCGTGCCGTTCTTCACTGAATGTACGTTCGCCTTGGCGATGTAAACGGTATTGATCACGTCACTTATCTGCATAGGGTCGCCTGGGCGGGTGACGCCACTGACAGACCAATTCACCACTTTATCCGCTTTTGTCACCGTCACCGTGAAATGCTCGGGTGCCTTGGCGGAGGCCAGATCGACCTTGCCGGAGTAAACAATTTTGCCGTGCTGGGAAATGACATAATGTGCGGCAGGCATCTGGGGCTTAACGTTAATGCTGGGCGTAGTCCCTGCCATGGCAATAGCCGGGAACAGGCTTAGAGCAAACAAGCCAACGATCCTCTTCATCATAAACTACCCCTCTTGCTGTGTGCCGCCCCGTTAAAGGCCGAGCGGCAAAGCCTTGCTTTTAATCAAGCAGGATGTCCATGCGAACGGCTCACATTCTTTCGGAGCCTATTTTGTTTTGCGGTTTGATATACTCAGATCACCTCGCTCAAAAATGTCTCCACGCCGTTTTGATGTTCCTGCGCGTATTTCTGTTTTGCCGTTTGAGGATGCCCGGCAATCGGTACGGGATTAGTCAAACTGGCGCATCCGGACAATGCAAACATCCCCATAATTAGTGCAAAATAAACGATTTTATGTTTCATAAATTGTCCTTTTTCTGTGAATGCGCGCCTTGCAGACTGCAAGGCGCGGGCTAAAACATTACCCAAACCGATACATCAGCCCCACGCCCATGACCGGCCACCACTGATAACCGCTGACCTTGTTGTTCAGGCTGTTCTGCTCGGCCTGCACGTCGCTGGCCAGCAAGGGGTTAGCTGCGGCACCGGTCGCGGTGAGGCTCACATTGGGCGCACCCTCGTAGATTGCCCCGACGTTCGCGGTGAAAGTCAGGCGCCCACCGTCCATGGGATCGCCCCAGCCGATGCCCACATAAGGAGCAGCACCATTGAAGTGCGTCTTGCCGGTCAGGCTGCCCACCTGACTCGCGGTGTAGGTGTGACCGTTGAACGTATATGTGCCACCGGTCGGGGTACCGGTCACGTTGAAGCGGTTCTCGTTAATGAACACGCCCGCGGTGACGTTGAAGTTGCCCTGGAAGGGGAACCAGCTCACGGTGATAGGCTCGCCCTGCAGGTTGACCCCGGCGTTGTAGTTCACGTTGCTGGTATGAAAGCTGCGGGACAGATGCAGATAATCGAAGCCCACATTGAGGTTCAGGATCTTCGGGATAATGGCGGTGGTGCCCTGGACGCCAATGCCCTCGGTGCCAACACCCAGGCCTGCGGCGATCCCATGAAACGGCATGCCCATGGCGAAAGCATTCCCGGCCAACAGCAAAGCGGCGACCGGGGCGGCCATTAACATGGATTTACGCAGTTTGTTACGGTTCCTCTTCACGATTCACTTCTCCTTTTCAAGTACAACATCAAAAGCCTTACCGGCTGAACGCTCGGACCATCCGGGCAATCTTTTTCTTTTGCATTACGATACTGAAACCACGGACACCGCCATGGGATTCGGCGTATGCACCTGCCCCCTACTCATGCCGCCCTCCCCTTGCCGGCTGCCCCTGCGGGGGGCGCCCCAAGCCTGCCGGCGGCACGCCCCGTCCGCTTCAGCAAACTTTCCACCAGCACCGGGAAATCCATGGCGTCATCAATGACCGGCACCCCGTATTCCGGGGCCTCCAGCCCGTGATAACCGCGATCCAGCAGGACCGACAGGCTCACCACACCCAGAGCGGCGTTGACGTTGGCCGGATGGTCGTCCAGGAATGCGACGGCACCCATGTCCCGCAATACGGTTGCCTTGGCGCTGGCGGGAGCGTTTTGTCCGACACAGACGATGCGACCGTCAGGAATCAGGCCTGCAAGACTCTCCGCCCGTGCGGCGCGATGCCGCACATCAATGCTGGTCACCGCCCAGACCGTGCAGCCCAGATCCTCCAGCGCGAGCACCAGTTCGGAAGCATGTGAATACAAGGGCAGGCTGGCCCATTCAGTTGCATGGAATGCCTGCCAGACGGCGTCCACTTCCTTATTGGTCAATCCGTACCGGCTACCCAGGCTGTGCTGCTCGTTTACTTTGGGCATGAAACGACCAAACACTTCCTCAGCACATTCCCGCCAGTGCGTCTCGAAATCTCCGAGCACACCGTCCACATCTAGGGTAACCACGCTGGAAGCGTTCATCCTACTTCCCCCACATTTTCTGAGCGGCAGCCCTGGTTTCTGCATCCAGCTCCGCCTTCAGCACAAGACTCGCCTTACCCTTCTTGGCGCCCTTGAGCGACACGTCAGACGTGCTACGGCCGGGTAATTTCACCGCATGCACGCTACGTTCGGCATCCCACATCAACGGGTAGCGGAAATCTTTGAAGGCGCTATTTGATACAACCAGAAAACCGATGTGTTGCATGGGTTAAACTCCTTATGAAAAGTAACAAGTTGTGCTTTACGCCATCTCTTTCTGGCTTGTGCTCACACGTTGCCCTGGCTGCCTTCCCGTAACCGACCGGTAACAGTCGTGGCAATAACAATTCAAACCGCCGCTGGCCGATGGCCGGAAATAAAAAAACTCCGTATCGGC
>NZ_JAGDVS010000009.1:32645-33431 GCF_023255755.1 Acidithiobacillus sp.
CGGCTGGCCAGTATTCCCCGCAGCGGGTGCACCGCCGCTCCAAGCCCAGCATCGTTATGGCATACCTCCCGGATTGGAGTCCGCGCTGGATATGCTCCCTGGAAAGAAACGGGCAAACGTGCCCGACCCGGCCCTGGACCTGTGCCTCACAGTCCGCAGTGTTCTGGTCTTGGATATCGATGCGTTTCATGGGCTTCTTTCCCATCTGAGCCATCCGGGCTGGGTGGCTGTTGATGGGGAAAGCATAGAACTATAGTTATACGTCAGTCAAGAACTAAAGTTATATTTTTACCTATGAAATAATTTTATGGCTGCCGCACCTCTGTTTATTGATGACCGCGCACCCGCACAGAAAGGATTGTTTGGCTTTAACGTAGGACTTTTGAGAGTTAGCGGGCGCCTGAATGGGGGTTGCCGATGGGTTTGAATTGTATATACTAATTAGAGGGGCGCTGCTGCAAGCTCGGCGAGACATATGGCTATCATTATATCAAATAAAATCAAAGAGAAACTAAGAGACAAACACTGCGTCCGCGAAGATAAGGTGAGCGAGTGCCTTGCGAATTTGGCCGGAGACTTTTTGCGCGACCAGCGAGAAGATCACCGCTCGGAACCGCTGCGGGAAAACCTCTCAGGATACTGATCCAGACGCATTGACGACGTCAACCGCCTGGTCTACCGCGCCACGACTGCGGAACTGATCATTATTTCCTGCAGGTACCATTACTGATTCTGCCAATCTTCCTGGCAGAAGAGGCCATACTGGACGAGGTAACCGCGCCGTGC
>NZ_JAGDVS010000009.1:33441-40017 GCF_023255755.1 Acidithiobacillus sp.
GATCAAGCGGGACATTACTTGGCATGTCGCGCGGGCGATGAATGGCCGCGCGGAATGTTGTGAGAACAACCAGAGAAGCCGCGAACGGTGCGGAACGCAAGCAAAGGCGCCACCATAGGCATGGCCTGAAAGGCGCCACACTGGATTGCATCCTCCGCTGTGCGACGGTCTCCTAGGAGAAGAGAACTTCCGCCCGATGCCAATAGCAGAGCGGGATGAAAATAAGCAGACTACGCCGAAACTATCTCTCTTGTACGCCGTAATACCACATGTTTAATCAATATCTTCGATGGCTCTGGAACATTAGCCAAACGCACTCGTGATTTGAATGTTCCTAGACCCAAGGTGCTTGCCAGCACACCAATGCACTCGTCAGCAAAGGACGGTGTTGGTGATGAATTCTCAAAATCCAGTTCCACGCCATCATTGGCAAGCAATGCATCTAGAATGAATTGTCGAGCCACAATCCCATGGGGCCGAGTGGCCATAGGAAACTTACTATGCACCTCAACCCTAAAAAATCCAGTCGCAGTCGTCATTTTCAGATTCCTCCAGCGCTCCGGGCCACTGAGCATATACAACCCCAGTATCAAGAGCTATGCGAGTGTCCCACTCCAAAACTATCACCGTACCCTTCAGCCCAAGAGCAGGAATCACGCCCGTCTCGACGTTCTGCCCTTCTATCGAAAGATACTCCTCTCCAGACAGTATATGCAAAACACCACCACTCTGCATCATGAGATCCCGGGCCAGTGTGAGCCCATACCCAGAATGGCCTTTCCCGGCCTTGCTAGTGACACTGTACTCTGTTGCAAGACTGCAAGCATTTTCTTTGGTCAGCCGGTCCTGATACTTGCCACAGGCTTCAATGGTTTGACGAATACCCAAGCCACTGTCAACAATGGCTATCTGTGCCCGGTAAGCGCTTGCCCATACCTGTGCACAAACAACCCCGTAAGAAGCGATACGCTCTGCCATCTGAGAATGTGCCACACAATTACCCAATAATTCTACCGCCAGAGAATAAATACTATCTTGCGTGAACTTATCTACGCAGCACGGCCGAAACATCGCAGTCAGTCGATCAGCGATCGACACAACATCGTCTTCTGATGTTATCATGGTCAACGGTTGGAACTTTCCCACCTCTTCGTGTTCATTGACCAATACAGGCGGAGGCTGTCCCAACACTTGCCAAAGGTGCATCCGAGACGCGTAGTGGGCCAAATTCTCATCTCGTATACGCACAACCCCTGACGGTGCCGCAATAAACTTGGATGCAAGAATCGCAAAGTGATAAGGCTTGAAGAAGGACGGGCTTTGGCACCGACGCTGTGAAACCAAATTGTCTGTGCTTCGGTGCCAAGTAATCAAATTATCAATAGTGCTTGATTGCATATGCCATAGCTCTTTACACCGTTGAAATAGCAATAAACCGGGATTATAACTGACAGACGGGAATTTGATCAAAAAAGTACAGCACCCCCGTCGGAGGACCTGCATATTGCTCGCAACTGTCTGAAGTGGATAACGAATGAGCACCACAAAAAGCACCGCCAGTCGATTGGAGGCCGCGCTGCGCAGTGATCATGGGTCGCCATCTTTCACAATATCACGCAAATACGCGCTCATCCTTGGCAGGGATAGCCAAACAAAATCTCTCAGGGTTTACTCCATCCCCTGCGCGCCACGCCCCAGACAAAAATAAATCTTCCTGGATAACCCCATCCATCTCTAGCGCCGAATGGTATTGCAGAAACCAAACAACATTATGATTTACCTTCTTTTTCCATTGTGGCGGCCGACGTACAAACTTTTTTCCTTGGCCGGTATGGCCGCTACTTCTGCCACCGCCAGCCACCTGCGTGGAATGCGACGGATTGAAGCTATTCACCACGATCTTGTTGCCTACGCCGCGCACGAGCTGTTTGACCAATAATTCATCGCCTCGGCCGGACAGGACTTCCGCGATCCGGGAGTTCCCATGTGCAGTTCATAGCTTGTTGGCGTTCCATGCCATGAGAACCCGGGCTCGGACATGCACGAACTCCATATCCGCTTCCTGAATCAGGTATGGTTCGTAGGCCTTGTTATCCGACAGCATTAAGATGGCCCCGTCGGGTCGAATCTGCAGGCGTTTGATGTACAGCTTGTTGTGCAACTCCAGGACATATACGGCATCCACTCTGATCTCGGAAACGCCACGATCCACCAGCAGCAGATCCCCATCGGAAAACGTCGGCTTCATGCTGTCCCCGACCCCGGCGATGATGGAAAGGTTTCCCGGCGCGCTAAACGCCAAGTTTCGACGCAGCCACGATTCTCTCACTGATATCTGACTGGCGACTATCTCATGATCCGGAACCTCCCGGCCATCACCTTGTGATCCCTGCACGTCGAGCACTGGGATATGGACTACCTTCTCAGTCCGCGCTTTCTCGTTAGGCGCAACAATGTTCCACACATGTTTGGGCGGCGGCCTCGTTACCGCTGATTCGGGTAGCTGCTGCGGGGCTGCCGACTGAGGCTCCGGGGCAAGAAAGGAGGGGTCGCGCATGGGGCCTTCTCCATTTTCCAACCAGATTGCCCGCACCCCACACGCTCGCGCAAAGGCTGCCGTGTATGCTGACCCTTTTGCCGTTTTACTCCGTTCTAACTTGGAGATGTTCTCTTGGGTACACGCCCGCCCAATGAGCTCCTCTAGGTCCTTTTGGGTAAGGCCTGCCCTTTCCCTCGCTTCCTTTAATCTTTGTCCATATAGCTTATTTTCCATGAGGCTAACGGTATAACCATGGTTCACGTCGAACAAACAACCAGGATTCTTGACTTGCATAGAACTATGGTTATATTCTGTAGTCATGGACAGCCCATCTCCGATTCAAAAAGCCATTTCCGCCGCTGGAAGCCAATCCGCCCTTGGCCGACTGGTCGGTGTTTCGCAACCGGCCGTTAGAAAGTGGGCATGTGGGTTATCCCAGCCTAGCGCCAAATCCGCATTATCAATCGAGCGCGAGCTGGGGATTTCTAGATATGAGCTTTTGCCACATGTATTTGGCCCAGATCCCAGTCGCACCGACATCTTCGACCCCCTCCCCCCAACCCAGGGCGACACTTCGCCCCAAGCCCAAGGACCCGAGAGGGAACCCGCATGAGCACGCGTTTCGGAATATTTTCTATCCGTCGCCTCCGCAATGACCAAAGGCGGTCACTGTACCGCATCCAGAGGACAGCATGAACGGTAACCGCAGCTACATCACGGCTAAGGTCGCATGGCTTCAACGCCAATCCAACCTACAAGATTTTTCCACGCGAGGACATCTCTCATGAGCGCACTGGATCCCGTCGTCTCCGCCCGTCCCGCCTATCTGCCCACAGGTCCCCGTGAGGAATATCGCGGGGAGCGTCCCGTCTATCGGAGGGACGTGGGGCCACGAGGGGGTGCCGCCCCAGGTGGGGCGCAGGCTTCGATACCGTCGCGGCCGACTATCACCGTCGTCAAGACAGATCAGATCCGTGCAGAAAGCCGCGAACCGGTACCGGCGCTTTCCGCTGAACCATCAACCTCTCAGGAGGCCATTGCCGTGCAGCCTACTACACCCACATCGACCAATCCGGCGACTCACTTGCCCCAGGCCGGACCCTCGGTCAGCGCTGGCGAACCTCCGCAAGACATCAATGAAGCATACAATGGTGGCGGGCAACCTGGGGGCGTGGACTTCAATCCGGCGCAGCTCGCCGTTTTCACCGAGGGCTCCCAAAAGGACCGGATACTGGCGGCGGTGGCGCACGGCGCGCGCACGACGACCGAAATCACGCAACGCACCGGATTGCTGCGGGAACAGGTCCATAAGGCCGTGGGCTGGCTGGTGAAAAAGGGCGAACTGCAGGACATGCCCAACGATGAGGAACGAACGGTGGAACTCGCTCCATCCCCGGGCACCCGCGGCGTCCACTCGCCCGTTCAAGACAGGCCCGCCGGTGAACCTGCGCCGGCAGCCGCCAAAACCGCGCCAACTCAGGACCCCGGCTCCCAGTGGAATGATCCGATCGGGAAAGTCTTGGAGGTCCTCTTATCCAACGACACGGTCTCCCTCACGGCCTTGTGCACAATGACCGGGCTTACCCGAGACGAGGGCCTCCGGGCGATTGACGCACTGGATGCCTCGCTACTTGAGATGAAGGGAGACGACGAATTCATCGAACGGTTCCACGGGGATGATGACGAGATCTGGTATCAATATATGACCGCCACCATGGACCCTGCTCCCCAGACGTCCCCAGCGCCTGCGCGTGAGACACAGGGTCATCCTGCTCCGGCTACCGATGAACTCATAGACCAGCTGGAGGAAGCGGCCACAGAGGCCTTCACGGTGCTGCGAGATGCCTTTTCCCGATTGGCCGACCTGGCGCGAGAAAACGCGGCGGCCAGAGATCGGCTGACGGCGGTGCAGAAACTACTGGGTGGGGAGGACTGAATCATGTTTTGCGCGAAGGCAAAAAACAGCTTACCGCTATTCAGGAAGTCGTTCGCCGCAACGGTCGAGGCATTCACAAGCGCATCGATGAAAACCGCGAGCTGATGGAATTGTTACAGACCAAGGCTCCGGCGCTTCTGCGCGAGTACCCATGGGTGGAGGGGTGGATTCATTCGCAGGACGATTTTCTCGTCGAGATCGAAAAGGTAGCGGGAATCCATTTACATTCTCCACGGCTTTACCCCTTCCCCCGGCCATGGCCCGGAACGGCACCGTACATACCACAACAACAGAACGATACGAGTCCTGTTTCTGATGATGGCGGAAAGGTTGCCTATACCCTGGCGGAAATCAAGGACAAAAAAAAGCAGCTAGACACCATCAATTGGGCATGTTTCCAAAGTGGAGGACTAGTCCCCAGCCCACGATTACATCAGGCATTTGCCCGAGGATTGATTGGCGGCCTGGTGCTTATTCCTCTGCTTTGGTTAAAGCATTTGCCGGGTTACCCAAATCTACCCTTGGCCTACCTGCCCTTGATCGCCAGCATCTCTATCTTCTGCTGGGTCTACTGGCGGTCCACCTACACATCCAGGTGGCTTGATTTGATCGATATGAAGCTTGCCGAGTATGGCCCGGTGAACAAGGAAGCCTACCGGGAACTGCAACGTGATACCAGAAAAAATGGCCATTTTAACGAATGGCGGGTACGGGAATGGGTGATGCAGGAGCGCCACGCGCTACAAATCGCGCGGGGAGACTTTTCTCCCACTACTATGCCAACACGGGGCGGTGCTGGCGCACGCGGGCCAAGAGACTGCTGGAGGTAGGCATGTGTAATCCGCATAAGCCCTTCATGGCTGAAGTGTCTGATATAGATCCCCCCATCCCAGCGGACGCGGATCTCCGAAGTGTCCGCTGGTTCAAATTGGACATTGTCAGCCTGCTCAACTCGGACTTCATGCAGCTGGCCAACCCGGAGGAATTCAAGGCCGCGTTCCTGTTGTGGACCAAAAGCATTCACCAGGTCCCGGCGGGCAGCCTGCCCAACGACGAAGCCATTCTGGCGATGCTGGCCGGGGGCTATGACCATCGCCGGAAACCCTGGCAGCGTATCCGCCAGATGGCGCTCCACGGCTGGGACTTGTGCTCGGATGGCAGACTCTACCACCAGGCGGTAGCGGGAACTGTGCTGGACATCCTCTCCGCAGTTCAAGTCCGTGCACAGGTTACCGATCCACTCAATGCGCAAGAGGCCGCGAAAGCGAAGGGCAAGGCACGTCAGCAAAAATTTAGGGATAACCAGCGCGCCAAACGGGCAATGGAAAAGGCTCGGACCCAGCAGGGCGATGAACCATCACCCGTGACAGACATGACAACCGTAACGCCCGTAACGTTACGCGTAACGCCACCCGTAACGCCCGTAACGTCACCTATTAAAGAAGAAGATAGAGAGGAAGATAAAGAAATACATAATGATAACGCGGCCGTAACGTTACGCGTAACGCCGTTATCCGTAACGCCAGAGACACCGTTGCCGGATGAAGAGGAATCTTCTTCTCCATCCCGTGAAGGCGCTCTATGCAAGAAGCTACGGGCACTTGGTGTCCGTGCAGCCCCACACATGGTTGTTGTGCAGGAGATGTGCGCCCGGCATGCCGATGAACACATTCTCGACGCAGCGGAAATCGCGCTGGAGAAAAAAGGCGCCGGTATTCACGTCGGCTACATCGCTGCCATGCTGAAAAACGGCGCCACGGAAGGAAAAACAAAGAGCAGATCAACGGCGGGCCCGCCCAATCGCCAACTGATACCCCCAGTCGCCGTAGGCGGATCTCATTATGTCAATCTGTAGGAGATAACCATGTCGCATCCGAAGAAGTTCAAGAGTAAAGAACAACCCCGCGTTCCCGTCGGAGAGATGGCCAGGGATCTCCTCGCCAAATGGGGATTCGACCCCACCAATGAGGCGATCCTGCCTGACCGCCATCCTCAGTACCGCGAGTGCACGCGCCATGGTCGTTATCCCATTTCGATGGTGGATGAGCAGGCTGTCGTCCGGTACATGGCACCGGTCTGTTCGGTATGCGCGGCGGAGCGT
>NZ_JAGDVS010000098.1 GCF_023255755.1 Acidithiobacillus sp.
GGCATTTTTACCGCCTACCAGAGGCACGTCTTCTATGCGGATGTCTTTGAAAAAACGTATATAACGCCCAGACATGACCCTCTCCTCTACTGTAAATCCGATTGCCATCTCTCCATTAAACATAGTAGACGCGTCGGGGTCCGGCAAGCCTTGGCGGCACCTGAGCGAGGGCTCAGATATTGCCGGATGGCTTCTGGGGCAAGGCGGACTGTTTGGTATCTTTTATCGGCTCGAAGGTCTTCCACGATACCCGCAATTCTGGCAGCGGCCGACCCAGCAAATGTTCCAGGCGCTCGATTTCCGGGGCATAAAGTTCCTGCAGAAAACGGCGCGCGGCGCTGTCCATGGGCGGCTTACGACCTTCGCGGAGAAAAATGTGACGCCAGATATATTCGCCCCAGCTATGGGGGAAAAGATGCTCGCCGATAAAACGGCTCATACGTCCGTTGGCAAGGCGCCGGGCCCAGTTCCCGCGCGGCAGACGGTGCGCGTTGTGGGCCGTTTCCAAATCAATGGCGCGCATGGCCGCACGATCAATGTCCAGAAAATCGGCAATGCCTTCCAGCACCGCCAGCGGGGTTTTTTTGAGATCTTCCAGGAGGCAAACATGCACATGGTCGGCACCAAAACGCTGCTGATAACGGATGATCTGCGCCGTATAGCGCCCGAGTTCCACATAGAGTTGGGAGATGCCCCAGCCTTTGTCAGAACGGGTCCAGTCCCGCTGTAATGCCTCCATGAACGGCAGGTCGAGGACCCCTTCATTGAAATCCATGAGGTATTGCGCATAGGCCCGTTGTACCGGGTCGCGCAGGATGATAATGATGCGTGCGTCGGGCTGCACGGCATGGATACGCTCCGGGGCCTCTTCACACCAGAGATAAGAAGGACTGGCATCCCCGATACGGGGAAACTGATTGGCACCCCGGTAGAGATGCTGATATTGCTCGACGTTGGCTACGTACTGAATCAGATGGGTCTGTTCGGGAGACGGATGGGGCCGGGTAAAGAAATGCGGTTCTTTCATCGTCGGCAAAAAAACCTGGGGATGTTGCCGCAAGTAGGCATAGAGCGAAGTCGTGCCGCTCTTTACCGCACCAACGATATAGAAATTGGGCCATATACGTTGTGACATTATGCGGTTCCTTCGCTCAGTGCCAGAGTCCCCATGTCTGCCAGCGCGTAGACGATATGCCGTACGCGCCTAGTGGCCATCCGCCGCCCCCAGCAGATGCACCATGATCTCCGTATAGATCTGGGACAGATGCTCCAGATCGGCAACGGCGACGCACTCGTTGATCTTGTGGATGGTGGCATTGATGGGTCCGAGTTCCACGACTTGCCCGCCCAACTGGGCGATGAAGCGTCCGTCCGAGGTGCCGCCGCCGGTAGAAAGCCGGGCCTCGTGCTGTTCTACGGCTTGTAAGGCCTTTTGAGTGGCGGCTACCAGGGGACCCGGTGCAGTAAAGAAGGGCGGACCGGACAACTGCCAGTCAATGGCATAGCGCATGGCGGAGGCGTCAAGAATTTTGTGGACCCCCGCCTGCAAAGATTCCGGCGTGGACTCCGTGGAAAAACGGAAATTAAAATCCGCCTGCAACTGGCCGGGAATGACATTGTTAGCCCCGGTACCCGCATGGATATTGGAGAACTGCAGACGGGTGGGCGGGAAAAAACCATTCCCCGCATCCCAAGTCTGATCCACGAGATCCGCGAGTGGGCGAAAAGCGCGATGGATGGGATTATCGGCCTTGTCGGGGTAGGCTACATGACCCTGTATACCCTGCACGGTCAGACGTCCATTCAGCGAGCCGCGCCGGCCATTTTTGATGACATCGCCCAGCATGTTTTCGGAAGAGGGTTCGCCCACCACGCACCAGTCGATGGTCTCCCCATGTTCCCGTAACCAGTCCACCACATGCCGTGTGCCATGGGTGGCGATGCCTTCTTCATCGGAAGTGATCAGAAAGGCCAGGCGCCCGGAATGCCCCGGATGCAGGGCGACAAAACGCTCTGCCGCCACCACCATGGCAGCAAGACTGCCCTTCATATCGGCGGCGCCACGTCCGTAGAGCAGGCCGTCGCGGATGGTCGGCTGAAAGGGGTCGCTCTGCCATTCTGCGAGCGGGCCGCTGGGGACCACATCCGTATGTCCCGCAAAACAAAGACACGGACCGGCGTCGCCCCGCTCCGCCCAAAAGTTCTCCACTCCCCCGGCGGGCAGGCGTGTCACCCGGAAACCGACAGCCTCCAGCCGGGCGATCATCAGATCCTGACAGCCTGCATCCTTCGGGGTCACCGAAGGGCGGGAAATCAGGTCCTCAGCCAGCTCCAGTACGACACTTTTGCCCATGGGGCGCCCCCTCAGATGTCACGGAGAATGGCGTTGATGCCGACTTTGCCCAGGGTTTTGGCATCCACCTGCTTGACGATGACGGCGCAGTAGAGGCTGTAGCTGCCGTCTTTGGAAGGCAAGCTGCCGGAAACCACCACTGAACCTGCGGGCACCCGTCCGTAGGTAATCTCACCGGTTGCACGATCATAAATGCGCGTGCTGGAGCCGATGAAGACGCCCATAGAGATGACCGAGCCCTCCTCAACAATCACGCCTTCCACCACTTCCGAGCGGGCACCGATGAAGCAGTTGTCCTCGATGATGGTGGGGTTGGCCTGCAGGGGCTCCAGCACGCCACCGATGCCAACACCGCCGGAGAGATGCACATTCTTGCCGATCTGGGCACAGGAGCCGACGGTAGCCCAGGTATCCACCATGGTGCCTTCATCCACATAAGCACCGATGTTGACGAACGAGGGCATCAGCACGCAGTTACGGCCGATAAAGGCCCCGCGCCGCGCCGTGGCGGGTGGCACTACCCGAAAACCGCCGGTGCGAAAATCGTTGCTGTTATAGTCGGCAAACTTGCCCGGCACCTTGTCGTAAAAATTGGTCTCGGCCCCCGGAATACGGGCATTATCCTGCAAACGGAAGGAGAGCAGCACCGCCTTCTTGATCCACTGATGGGTGACCCACTGGCCATCGCGCTTTTCAGCCACTCGCAGGACGCCCTTGTCCAGCCCTTCGATGGTCTGATGCACGGCTTCCCGCAGTTCAGCCGATGCCTGCTTGGGGGAAATCTCCGCCCGGTTTTCCCAGGCGGCGTCGATAATGGTGGCAAGACTCTGGCTCACACGAACTCCTTGATTAAGGTTTGTTAATGGTCGAAATGGTATATTGTTCCATAAAGTGACGCATGCGCTGCAGGCCCTCGACGCAATCTTCCAGGCTGCCGACCAGCGCGATGCGGACCCGATCCTTACCAGGGTGGACGCCGTGGGCATCCCGCGCCAGATAAGCACCGGGCAGGCAGCGTACATGCTCTGCCTCGTAGAGGGCGCGAACGAAGGCTTCGCCATCCCTCACCCGTGGCCAGAGATAAAAGCCGCCGGCGGGCGTTTCTACCGGCAGCACCGCACCGAGAATATCATGGGCGGCGGCAAACTTCCGGGCATAATCGGCACGGGTATGCTGCACATGCTGCTCATCCTGCCAGGCGGCGATAGCGGCGGCCTGAATGAAGGGCGGGGTGGCGGCACCCAGATAGGTCCGGTAACGGACAAAAGCCTTGAGGATATCCGCGTCACCCGCGACAAAACCACTGCGCGCACCGGGAATGCTGGAGCGCTTGGAGAGGCTATGAAAAGCCAGCACCTGCGCCAGACTGCCTGTCGCTGCGGCGGCCTCCAGAATGCCCGCGGGCGCATCTCCCTCGGGGTAGAGTTCGCTGTAGCACTCGTCGGCAGCGAGCACGAAGCCGTGTTGCCGGGCTTTGTCAATCAACCAGCCCAGGGTTTCCAGAGACAGGGTCGCGCCCGTCGGATTATGGGGTGAGTTGATGTAGAGTAACGCGCAGCGTGCCCAGACCGATTCCTCCACCGCGAGAAAGTCCGGCTGCCCGCTGGCATCACAATTCAGATAATAGGGCTCTGCCCCGGCGAGCAAGGCAGCACCCTCATAAATCTGATAGAAGGGATTAGGCAACAAGACCAAAGGCTTGGGGGTCTGACAAGGCGGCAGCGCCGCCTGCGCGACGCTGAACAAAGCCTCGCGGCTGCCGTTGGCGGGGATGACATGCCGCTCCGGATCGAGAAAACCAGCGGGCAGGGCAAAGCGCCGGGTGGCCCAGTCGGCAATGGCCTGCCGTAAACGCAGGTCGCCGAGCACCTTGGGATACTCGGCGAGACCATGCAGGTGCTCAATGATTGCTTCACTGACTATGGCCGGCGCCGGATGACGCGGCTCACCGATGGAGAAGTCGATGAGCTCCTTGTCTGCCGGAGTCACGCCCGCCAGCAGCGTGCGCAGACGCTCGAAAGGATAAGCCTGCAAGGTTTCCAGCAGGGGATTCATGGAGTTTTTTGTCATAAGCAGCGATTCTGGGGCAAGGATGGCGGTCATGACAAGTGCCTGGAATTTTCCTGGCGGGGGTGGCGGAATTTCGGGCGCTGACAAAGGTACTGGGATTTTATCGATTTGTGCAGGACAATACGGCGGAATTAAAACTTTGCCAAATGGGACGGTCGCTATTCATCAGAACACTCAGCCAGCCTCCGCGCTCCACCAGGGCGGCCCTACGATTGCTCTCCTGGTCGGCTCCAGCCTCTGGGGGGTGCTCTGGTGGCCGCTCCGCCATTTCAATGCGGCAGGTCTGCGCGGCGCGTGGCTGATTTTTGCTGTCTATCTATTGCTGGCAATACCTGCCGGTCTATGGTCCTGGCGTCGCCGCCATGAACTGCGGCATCACGGGCGCACTCTGGTCGGCTTGCTCCTACTCGGTGGCTGGACTAATGTGGCCTTCATGCTGGCGCTGGTGCATGGGGAGGTTATCCGTATCCTTCTGCTCTTCTATCTCTCACCGGTTTGGGCCATTTTTGCGGCGCGGATTTTTTTGAAGGAGGCGATAGGCTGGCGCGGTGGCCTTGCGGCCTTGCTGGCGGTGGGTGGGTCGGCTCTGGTCGTCAGCAATGGTCAGGGGTTTTCTCTCGCGGATATGGATATGAATGATCTGCTGGCTATTTCTTCCGGCCTCGCCTTCGCCCTGAGCAATGTCATTCTGCGCGCGGACACGGTCCTCGGTGATGTGCACCGCGCCACTGCAGTATGGTGGGGCTGTGTGCTGATTGCCTTGCCTTTTGCGCTTGTTCAGCAGTTACCGGCGCTACCATTGCCGGAGTACGGTTATCTGCTGGCTTTTTCCTGGCTGTGGATTGCCGGGGCGACGGTGGCGGTGCAATTCGGCGTAGCGCGGATGCCGGTGAGTGTTTCGGCGGTGATCATGCCTTTTGAGGTCATCGTGGGCGCGCTATCGGCCTGGTGGCTGGCGGGGGAAGCGCCGACGCTCCTGGAATTGTTCGGAGGTACCTTGATACTGGCGGCGGCGCTTCTGCAGATCACCCGCAGCCAGGGGCACCCTATTTTACTAGGGGGCGTCGAAATGGAGAAGGGCGAACTCTAGCTGTTCGCTGCGCTGGATGATTTGGTCGGCACCCCAGTGTTGCGGGTCGTTACCGGCCTCCAGGTAGCCCCAGGCGGCGGCCCAGCAGCGGGTTCCCGCCGCCTTGCCCGCGGTCATATCGCGCGGATCGTCCCCAATCATGAGGCTCCGGGCCGCACTGACTCCCATCTCGGCAAGGGCATGGATGACCGGCAGCGGATCGGGCTTGGCATGTGCTGTGGTGTCGCCGCTGACGACGGCGCCAGGGGCAACCGGTAGCTTGAGCGCGTTCAGCAAAGGCAAGGTCAGAAATCCCGGTTTATTGGTCACAATGCCCCATACCATTCCGCGCTCCGACAGGGCCATCAGTGTTTCCACCATACCGGGAAAGAGGGTGCTCTGTTCGCAGATATGGGCGGCATAAATCTCCAGAAATTCCGCCCGCATGGGCGCAAAATCGGGGTCCTCCGGCCGCAAATGAAAGGCTACCCGCAAGAGACCACGGGCACCCTGGGAGGCGACCGGGCGGAGCATTTCCAGCGGTAATGCCGCTAGCCCGCGATCGGTCCGCATCCGATTGGCTGCGGCGCCGAGATCAGGGGCGGTATCTACCAGCGTGCCATCGAGATCGAAGAGTACTGCGGCCAACTCAGGCATCAGAAGTTGCTTTGCGCGCATGGCTCAGATAGTTGACGCTGACGTCATCCGTTAGCCACCCGCGGTGGCGGATAAGGTCGAAGCGCATGCCCTTGAGCGATAAAGTCTCCAGACCGGCTTTGCGGGCCATGCTGAGCAGTTCGCTGGGCCGGATGAATTTCTGATAATCGTGGGTGCCGCGTGGCAGTAAGCCCAGCACATATTCGGCACCGATGACGGCCATCAGGTAGCTTTTGGGATTGCGATTGAGGGTGGCGAAAAAAGCGTCGCCGCCGGGATGCAGCAGACGAGCACAAGCCGCCACTACGGCTGCCGGGTCGGGGACGTGCTCCAGCATTTCCATGCAAGTCACCACGTCATAATACCCCGGCTTTTCTGCGGCCAGATCCTCGACGGCGATCTGCCGATAGTCGATGCGGAGATGACTAGTATCTGCATGACGGCGTGCCGCATTCAGGCCGTCCTCTGCGAGATCAATACCGGTAACATCCGCCCCTTGACGGGCCATGGCCTCTGCCAGGAGTCCGCCCCCGGTGCCCACATCCAGCACTTTCTTGCTATTCAGCCCACCACAGCCTTTGGCGATGAAGTCGAGACGCAACGGGTTGATTTCATGCAGGGTACGGAAGGGTCCATCGGTATCCCACCACTGATCGGCGAGGGCGTCAAACTTGTTGACTTCAGCCTGATCCATATTCATGCGTCATTATCCTTTTCACGAATGCGCTGTGCCCAGTTCCGGGCGCGTGCAAACACATCCTGCGTGTCCCAATCCACGGCTCGTCCTTCGACAATACGCGGATTACCGTTTACCCAGACATGGCTGACCTGATCGCGGCCGGCACAATACACCACCTGCGAGACCGGATCATAGACCGGGAAAGTGGCCGGATGATCCAGATCAATGGCGATACAGTCGGCGGCCTTGCCGAGTTCCAGGCTACCCGTTTCTGCGCCCCAGCCGATGGCCTCCGCACCGCCCAGGGTTGCGGCCTCCAGGGCCTCCCAGGCGGGGAAGGCGGTGGGATCCCCACTCACGCCTTTCGCCAGCAAGGCGGCGGTGCGCAATTCACCCAGCATGTCGAGGTCATTGTTACTGGCCGCGCCATCTGTCCCGATAGCCAAACCGATGCCCTGTTGACGCAGGACAGCTATCGGCGCCATCCCCGAAGCGAGCTTCAGGTTGGATTCGGGGCAGTGGGCAACGCGTAGTCCCGAGTCGCAGCAAATTGCCAAATCCTCGTCATTCAACTGGGTCATGTGTACGGCGAGAAAGTGCTGGTCCAATAATCCCAGTCTGGCCAAGCGCGCCAGTGGGCGCATGCCATCACGATCAGTGGCCTCCTGCACCTCGTAAGCGGTTTCGTGGACGTGCATGTGCACCGGCAGGTCTTCCACTTTGGCCAGGTCGCGCGCCCCGCGCAAGCCCGCATCACCGACAGTGTAAGGCGCATGGGGGGCAATACTCTGGCGAATGAGAGGCATCTGGCGCAGGCGCGGCAATAAGTCCGCTGCCGCCTGCAGGCAGGCATCGGCATTGGCCGCATAGGCGGTGGGGAAATCAATGATGACGTGCCCGATGGTGGCCCGCATGCCCATGCGCTGGGCAACCTCCGCCGCGGCTTCAGGGAAGAAGTACATGTCATTGAAGGAGGTGGTGCCACCGCGCAGCATCTCCACGACAGCCAGTTCCGTGCCCATGGCCACAAATTCCGGGCTGACAAAACGGCCTTCTACGGGCCATATATGTTCATTCAGCCAAGTCATCAGCGGCAGGTCATCCGCGAGTCCGCGCATCAGAGTCATGGCCGCATGGGTATGGGCGTTGACCAGGCCGGGCATCAGAACATGGTGGTCGAGCTGCGTAGTGTGTGCTGCTGTGTAGCGCGCGCGGATTTCTTCGGCCGGGCCGATAGCGAGGATATGTCCGTCATGCACCGCCAGGGCGTGATCTTGGAGTACGCTACGCGGTCGAATCGGCACGATCCAGCGCGCATGAATAATCAGATCGACAGATTGCATTCCCGATTTTTCTAACGCCACACCGGACTCCATCCTTTCTGGAAAGGGAAGGCGCCATATTAGCACAAGGGCAGCGGCGTCCGACAAATGTCGCGGCGCCCGTGATATGGCCCCGGATCAGCCGTTGATAACCCGCTTGATCGCTTCGGCGTAGGCCCAGACTGTTGCCGAGTAATAAGTGCTCGGGTTGTAGCCCATGATGGCGTAGAAATTCGGGTAGGCGATGAACAGTGTCGGGCCACGCTCTGTCTGCAAGCGCAGCAGGCCCACTGGCGTTGATCCTGGGAGCCTCGAAGCCTTATCCGGCTGAATGCCAGCAGCGCGCAGTTGCGCAAGCGGGTGCTTGCCTTGTAGAAATGGCGCCACGTCAGCGCCCTGATCGCCGGATACCCGGCCCAGCACCGGCTGTCCCGGCTGCCAGCCATGGCCGCGGAAGAAGTTGGCGGTGGAAG
>NZ_JAGDVS010000044.1 GCF_023255755.1 Acidithiobacillus sp.
CAGCAAGCGACCTGAATTGGTAGAGCAGGAATTCTATGCCCTCTTACTGGTCCATGCCGCTATCCGCCACCTGATGACAGAAGCGGCTGCGCAAACCGGTCAGGCAGCCCAGGATCTGTCCTTCATCCATGCGGTGCGCGTCCTCCATCGCCGCCTCCCGGCAATCGGCGCTATTCCCCCCTCGGGGTAGGTCTGTCTGGTTTCAGAGTGTCTTGAGGGAAATCGCTTCTGGCCGCGCCGTCACCAGCCGCGGCAAACGCAACCCGCGCGGAGTACGCAGAAAAATGAGTTCATACCCAATCAGGGATAGGGGGGATCCGTTGCAGCTACCTTGCGACCCGTGCCCTGTGATCATTACTAACTAAACATTATTGTGCTTAGCCCTGCAGATTTCTATGCGGCGCTCGACCATATCAGCGCCGCTATACGACATGGTACAGGCACAGGAACGGCTAGGTGCCTGTAACCGGATAGGTGTACGCGTGGCGCTGGATGATTTCGGTACCGGTAATGCTTCCTTGACTTACCTGCAACAGCTCCCGACTCAATCGGTCAAACTAGATCAGAGCTTTGTCCGCGACATGGTGGATGATCCCAAAGATCTGGCCATCGTAACCGCAGTCATTACTGCCAGCCGCATGCTGGGCCTTGATGTCATTGCCGAAGGAGTGGAAACGACTGCACACGCGAGGCTCCTGACCAGGATAGGATGCAGTCATTTGCAAGGCTATTTGTTCTCCCGACCAGTCCCTGCCGAAGATATTCCAGACTGGATAGCACATTTCCGATCCATCCCGGCGGGTCGGGAAAACATACCTTCTGTCGATATCCTGCCCACTATCCTGGAAGGGCACGCGCTACGGACTGAAAAGTTTTTGATGGGCATGGGTGAGCACATGGCGTTACCTGAGCACATTCTGGAGGACGATGCCGCCGACCTCTGTCATTTGGGGCGATGGCTCAGAGGGGATGGTATGATTTATTACGGTCAGCAACCAGAATTTAGCGGAATCCTGGCGCGCCACGAGCGCATTCATAGGATTGCCAGGACGGCTAAAGCGCTTCTGGATGCCGGGAACCACGCAGAGGTCATTCATTTGGGGGATGTGTTGGAAATGGAAAATCGCCTGATGATCGGGGAGATCAACGAGCTAGTCTGGGAAAGACATATGCCTTATGTCGACTATTCGAGGCGGGTGGGCACCAGCTTCAAGTAAGCTGAGGATGGGTGGCGAGCAGTTCTTCCGCTTCCTGACAGAGTCCGCGTCGCTCGAGAATGGTGCCGGGCAGATGGCCGCCCGCCTGCCGCCACAGGACGGCCGCACGGATGCCGCTGAGGAGGAGGGTGCGGATGCGTGCGGCATCGTCGGGATCGCTCAGGAAACGGCTTTCTCCGCTGACAATGATGCGCGGGCGGAGTGTACCGATGGCCTCGGTGTAGGTTTGGGCGAGCCCGGCAATGATGCTGCGCTGCGTCGGATCAGCAAAGTGGGTGACCTGGCGTTGGGCCTGCTCAATACCCTCCTGGACGCGCCGGGTGGCCGATGGATTTTTGCGGAGACGCCTGCCGAGGGTGACCAGCGCCATGCTGTAGCGTAATAGCTCGGCCTCCTGGGCGTTGCCAGGGCCGCGCCGCAGCAGGGGGCAGAGCAGGGCCAGGGGTTGACGCAGACTGTCGATATCGCCCAAGGCACGCAGGCTATCCTGGCTGTCTAGCGCGAGAACACTCTGTATGCAGGTCTGCAGCAGTTCTCCGGGCTGTGACCCATTACGCGCGATATTTTGCACCAGCAGGGCGCTGCGCAGGACACCGGCAAGGGCCAGGGCACGGTCACGCCGCCGCCGGGCGTCAGGAAGAAGGAATGACCACATGGGTTTACGCCTGTCGTAGGAGGAGGGGGCAATTCATCGTTTAAGCAGCTTCGCCATTCAAAATGTCATCCAAGGCCTGAATCAGCGTTTTGGCCTGAGTTTCGGTCAGTTTGCACCCCCGCTCGTTAAGGATGAAAAAGGTATCTTCCACCCGTTCACCAAAAGTGGAGACTTTTGCGCCGTGGATGTTGAACTGCAATGCGCGCAGCGTCTCACCGACCTGATAAAGCAGGCCGAGATGGTCCGCAGCGCGGACTTCCAGCAGGGTATAGCGGAGCAAGGCGCCGTTGTCTACCCGGATCTCGGCGGGAACATGGGCAAAAAAACGGTGACGTGGATCGCGATGGCGCAATCCGAAGCGGGGTTTGCTCACTGCCTCCCCTTCAATAATCGCGCGGAGTTCGTTACCCAGATCGGCATGGGCTTCGGCACTATGGGCGAAGGCATGGCTGTTGTCGATGACCAGAAAGGTGTCGATGGCGCGCCCGTCCTCGCTGGTATCGATCCGGGCGTCGATAATGTTCAGAGACTGACGATCAAGCGCGCCGGTAATCTGCTGAAAAAGCCCCGGCCGGTCTGAACCGTAAATCAGGATTTCGCTGCCCTCGGGCGCACGAGGGCGCACCGCGACCAGCGGTTTACGGTTTTTGTGGGCCAGTATTTCCTGACAATGCCAGAGCAGTTCGTCCTCTGTGTAACGCAGGAAATAAGGGCCAGAAAGATGTTGCCAGAGTGCGCGCGCCCGCGGCTGGTCCGTACCGGCGATTCTCTCTAACACCGCTTGCTGTTTGTCGGCGACGATCTGCGGAAGGTCTCGGGTTTGGCGCTCCTCCCGCTGGAGTTCGCTCGCTGTCGCCCGGTACAATGTGCTGAGCAGTAATCCCTTCCAGTCATTCCAGAGTTCCGGATTGGTGGCACGCATATCGGCGACGGTGAGGAGCAGAAGATAGGCAAGATGCTGTTCGTCCTGGACCAGATGGGCAAAATCGCGGATGACCTGCGGGTCTTCGAGGTCACGCCGCTGGGAGACGCTGGACATTTGCAGGTGTTGTTCCACCAGCCAGACGATCAGTTCCGTATCGCGGGGCGACAACCGCAAACGCCGGGCAAAATGCCGGGCTTCCTGCGCGCCGATTTTGGAGTGATCGCCGCCGCGGCCTTTGCCGATATCGTGGAAGAGGCCGGCCAGCACCAGTAACTCCGGTTTTTCGACCTGCTCCCGGGCAGCGTTGGCAACGGGCATCTGCGGCGTCTCGTTGGTCCAGATCTGACCGATGTTGCGGAGCAAAAAGAGGGTGTGCTGATCAACGGTATACACATGGAAGAGGTCGTGCTGGATGCGTCCGGTAATGCGTCCGAAAGCGGGGAGTATGCGCGCCAAAAGGCCACATTGCTGCATCATTTTGAGGCTGCGATAGGCGCCGTCGGGCTGGGCGAAAATGGCGAGAAGTTCCTCCTGCGCAATGGGATCACGATCCAGATCCCGCGGGTGAATGGCGTTCCGCAAGGCATATAGGTGGCGTTGGGTCTGGGCGTCGAGGGTGCTTCGTCGGGGGTCTTCCGCCAGGCTGCGGAACAGCCTCAGGATATGTCGGAGCAACTGCGAATCATCGCGGCGCAGCGTGGGCATGGGGAGGGCGACGCGCCGGTCGGCGGCCATGGGTGCTGTCGTGCCTGCGGCCAGGCGCTGCGCGATATTCTCCTGCGCAATGGCGGCGATGCGCAGAATGTCGGCGAAGGCGCGATAGAGCTTTTGCATCAGTTGTTCGACGGCACTGCGTCCGGGCCGATCGGCGTAACCCATTTGCCGCGCCAGGGGCACCTGCAAGTCGAGGCGCAGACGGTCTTCGTGGCGTCCGGTGGCGTAGTGCAGGGCGATCCGCAGGCGCGAGAGCAGGGCCTGGGCGCGCAGGAGCTGGCGGTATTCCTCGCTGGTGATGATATCCTCATCGCGCAGCCGGTGCAGGCTGCCCTCCCCAAAAACACTGGCCGCGAGCCATTGCAGGTGATGGATATCGCGCAGCGCACCGGGACCCTCTTTGAGATTGGGTTCGAGATGAAAGGCGGTATTGCTGCAGCGGGTGTGGCGGTTTTCCCGCTCCGCCAGTTTGGCGGCGAAAAAAAGCGGGGGCGGCCAGGGGGGATTTTCCTGCAACGCGTCGCTCAGTTGTTGCAATAATGGGCGCGATCCGGCCAGATAACGGGATTCCAGTAGAGTGGTTGCAACACCCAGATCCTGACGCGCTTCCTGCAAACATTCCTCCACGCCCCGAACGCTATGCCCTACCTGCATTTGCAGGTCCCAGAGCTTGGTCAGGAAGGCTTCGATGAAGTGCTTTTGTATCGCGGTCAGGTCGCTGCTGGGGGTCAGGATCAACAGGTCAATATCAGAGCCGGGAAAGAGCGTGCCGCGCCCGTATCCGCCTACGGCTACCAGGGTGAGATGGTCGGCGGCTGACGCGTCTGTGCCCGATGGCGTCTGCCAGAGCTTGCGCAGGGTGCTGTCCATCGAGCGGCAGCGCTGGCGGAGCAAGGTGCTGCTGCTCTGCTGTGGTGAAAAGGCGGCTTGCAGGGATCCCTGATCCTCACGCAACGCCGCATGGGGTGCGAGCGTCCGGGTTTGCGCGGCGCGGCTCGTCATTCTTAAATGGGGTCGCCAGGCAATTGGGTCAGTATTTCGTAACCATCGTCGGTGACCAGAATGGTGTGCTCCCACTGGGCGGAGGCGCTGTGATCCTTGGTGACGATGGTCCAGCCGTCGGGCAGGGCCTTGATATGGCGTTTGCCGGCATTGACCATGGGCTCGATGGTGAAGGTCATGCCCGCCACCAATTCAATGCCTTCGCCGGGATTGCCATAGTGCAATACCTGCGGCTCGTCGTGGAATTTGCGGCCAATCCCATGCCCACAGAATTCCCGCACGATGGAACAGTGCTGCGCCTCGGCGTAGACCTGGATGGCATGGCCGATATCGCCCAGGGTCGCGCCGGGCCGCACCTGCTGAATGCCGCGCACCATGGCTTCATGGGCCACTTCCATTACTCGCCGCGACCGCAACGGTACCTCGCCGACAGCGAACATCTTGCTGCTGTCACCGTGATAGCCCTCCTTTATGACGGTGACGTCAATGTTCAGCATGTCGCCATCCCTGATGACGCGGTCGCCGGGAATGCCATGGCAGATCACGTGGTTGAGGGAGATGCAGACAGATTTCGGAAAGGGTGGATATTCCGGGCTGGGCTGATAGTTGAGCGGTGCCGGAATGCCTTGCAGATCATTGACGATGTAGTCGTGGCAGATGCGGTCCAGTTCACCGGTGGTGACGCCGGCTTTGACATGGGGGCCGATCATCTTCAGCACCATAGCCGTGAGCTGGCCGGCGACCCGCATTTTTTCGACTTCTTCTGCGGTCTTAATGTTGTTCTGGGGGGATTTTTTGCTGCGCTGTAACATGCTGTTCTCCTGAAGCGGCTAAAAGAAAAGCGGTTCCGCCGCGCTTATGACTATTTTATCAGGACTGACGCGGGTCCGGTAGGCCAGAATTTCTACACCGTCGATGCGTGCCCGGCGTAGAGCCTTGCCATAGGCGGGATCAATGGCGTCTGCGGGGGCAAAACCCCGGCCGTCTTCCCGGCCGACCAGAAAAAACATCACCGCCCGCCCGCCGCTGCGGACCACCTCCGTCAATGCCCCCAGATGGCGCAAGGCGCGGCTGCTGACCGCATCGGGGAAGCGGATGATGCCGTCATCCTCCAGCAGCGTGCAGGATTTGACCTCCACATAACAGGGTGGCTGGCCTTCGGAGCTGAGCAGGATGTCCACGCGTTCATGATGGCCATAGGGCACTTCGCGGCGCAGTTGTGTGTAGTATTGCAAGGCGGGTATGTCGCCCGCGGTGATGGCCTCGGCAACTATGGCATTGGGGCGTTGGGTGTTGACGCAGACCCAACTGGCGCCGCTCCAGTAGAGTTCCCAGGTCCAGGGCAGTTTGCGTTTGGGATTGTCGCTGAGGGAGATCAGGATGGGCTGACCGGGTTCGGCGCAACTGCGCATGCTCCCGGAGTTGGGGCAGTGTACGGTGATGATCTCGCCGCTGGCCAGTGTGCAGTCGGCAAGAAAGCGTTTGTAGCGGCGGATCAGGGTGGCGGGGGTGAGGGGAGGCAGGTTCATGGGGCTCAGCCTAACGCTGTCTGCTGGTACAGGCCAGTGGCGCAGTGCCATAAAGAGGCTGCTCCACAGCCATCCGTGTGCATGCCCAGTCGCGCCACTCCAGCGCAGAAGCCCCGTGCAGCCCGGCAGGCGTTGTCCAACCCAGTAGCCGCAACGTCTCCTCCCAGGCCTGACTGGGGCTGCCCGTCCACGCGGGGCTGTCGGCACTTTTGGACAGCTTGCGTCCATCCGCATCGCAGAGCAGGGGCAGGTGCCCATATTGGGGATGGGGCAGGTTCAGGGTACTTTGCAGATAGCGTTGCACCGCGGTGAGCGCAAGCAGATCACCGCCGCGAATCACTTCGCTGACACCGTGCTCACCGTCATCCACGACACAGGCCAGGATATAGGCAAAGTAGCCGTCGGCACGCAGCAGGACGGGGTCATATTGTGGTGCGGGCGATGGTTGCCAGCCATGGAAACGATCCTCCCAGGGCGGTAAATGGTCGGGCACCCGCAGGCGCCAGGAGCGGGTCTGCCGTCCGGGTGCCAGACCCGACCGGCAAGTGCCCGGATAATGTTCGCCGAAGTCCCGGATTTCCTGCCGGGTGCAGGCACAGGGGTAGACCATGCTCTGTGCCTGCAAAGCCACCAGCGCTTCCCGGTAGACCGCCTTACGGGAGGACTGGGTCTGCACCGGTCCGTCCCAGTCCAGCGCCAGGGCCTCCAGTTGCCGGAGAATGGTGTCGGCAGCACCCGGACGCACGCGGCCCTCATCCACATCCTCCAGGCGCAGCAGCCAGCGCCCGCCCTGGCTGCGGGCACTGAGATAACTGCCAATGGCGGCAATGAGTGATCCTGCATGGAGTGGGCCGCTGGGGGAGGGCGCAAAGCGTCCGGTGACGGTGGGGGTGCTGGGCATGGCTTCCTTCAGGTGATGTCCTTGCTATAGTAGCGCAAGGATCGGCAAAAACGGAGTGAATATGGCGGGCGGAGAGTTTGCGCTCATCGAACAGTTACGGAGCCGTCCGGGCACGGAAAGCAGGGGTGTGCGGCTCGGTATCGGTGATGACGCCGCCTGGCTGGACCCCGCGGGTCGGCAACTTGTGGCGACAATGGATACCCTGGTTGCCGGTCGCCACTTTTTCCCCGATGTCAGCCCGGAAGACCTCGCCTGGAAAGCCCTTGCGGTGAATCTCAGCGACCTGGCCGCCATGGGTGCGGAGGCGCGCTGGTGCCTGCTTAGTCTGGCCCTGCCACAGCGGGCGGAAGGCTATGGGGAGTGGCTGGCAGCATTCGCAACGGGCTGGAGTGCACTTGCCGACCGCCACGGCGTTGCCCTGGCCGGCGGCGATACGGTGGCTACAGATGGGCCGCTGACCCTCTCCGTAACCGCATTGGGGCTTACCGGCCATGGGGTGATGCGCCGTGATGCGGCACGGCCCGGAGACGTCATTTGGGTCACTGGCAGTCTCGGGGACGCGGCCGCAGCCCTGGACCTGGCTTTTGTGGAGCGCGGCCACGACGGGCAGGCCTTCCCCTGCTCAGCACCACAGTGGGACGCATTGGAGGCCCGTCGGCTGCGTCCCACGCCCCGTCTCGAATTCGGCATGACGGCGCTGACAGTGGGCGTGCTTTGTGCCGTGGATTGTTCCGATGGCTTTCTGGCCGACCTTGGCCATATCCTGAAAGCTTCGGGTGTCCGGGCGCAGGTCGCCCTGGATGCGCTGCCTTTGAGCCCGGAACTCGCGGATCTGGCGCGGACCGACCCGGAACGCCTGCAACGCTGGCCCCTCACCGGCGGTGATGATTATGAACTGATCCTCTGTGCCGCTCCTGCCTTGTCGATGGCACTGCAGGAGGCCGCCCGGACACTTGCCCTCCGCCTGACGGCGGTGGGCAGCATCCTGCCTGCGGCCGCCGATGCCCGGACCGCGGTCGCTCTGACCTGGCGGGATGAGCCGCTGCCGCTGCCTTCCACCTGGGGGCATGTCCATGCACTCTAGACCCTGGTATCAGTGGCTGGCGTTGGGCGGCGGCAGCGGCCTGTCGCCCATCCTGCCCGGCACCATGGGTACTATCGCTGCCATTCCCCTGTATCTGCTGCTGACCCTCGTGGTGCAGAATAATATGGTTTATACAGGGGTGTTAGTGGCAATTATCGCGGTGGGGCCGTGGCTCTGCGGGCAGACCGCGCGGGAGATGCAAAACGGCGGTGGAAAAAGGGCCCTGGATCCCCCGGCTATCGTTTGGGATGAATGGGCGGGCCTGCTACTCACCCTCTGGCTGGTGCCTTTCGGCTGGTGGACGCTGGTCGTCGGGTTCCTGCTCTTTCGTTTTTTTGACATGCTCAAACCCTGGCCGATTTCCTGGCTGGATAAGCATATTCATGGAGGCACGGGTATTATGCTCGATGATATCGCGGCGGCGATCCCGGCACTGATTCTTCTGCGAATGATGCTGGCGGCGGGCTGGTTATGACGAATACCCGTCCTACGGAGTCCTTGCAGATATTGCTGCCCATGCGCCCGGCGGCTCTGCCCGATGCCCAGCGTCTGGCGGCCTGGGCCAGGCGGTCCGG
>NZ_JAGDVS010000149.1:0-28492 GCF_023255755.1 Acidithiobacillus sp.
GCGCCGCCGCAACGGCGACCTCCTCCGCGTCAAAAGGCCCCCCGAGCAGACAAACCGGCCGCTCCAGACGCAGTGCATGAAGTGTTTCCGCCTCTTCCAGGGAGGCCACCGCAAAGGCGTCCACTCCGGCCTCAGCCAGCACTGGGGCGCAAAGCGTCACCGCATGCCCATAAGCATTCGCCTTCACCGCCGCCATAATTTGTGCGTGTGGTGCATATTCGCGCACCACCGCTACATTATGGCGCAGCGCGGCAGCGGAGATATCGGCAACAATCGGGCGGGTCATGGACTAATGATACACCCCAAAGCGCGAAAAAATCCCGCGAAAGAAATGCATGGACGGCGCGCTGGTGATCCGGCTTGGTGCACGCAACTAATGCCCGAAACTATCCCCGGACGGCGCATAATTCTCAAAGCGGGTATATTCACCGAAGAAGCTCATCCGCACGGTCCCGATGGGTCCGTTGCGCTGCTTACCGATGATCACCTCGGCAATGCCCTTCACCTCTTCCTTGTCCTTGTAATACACCTCATCGCGGTAAAGGAAGAGAATCAGATCGGCGTCCTGTTCAATAGCGCCGGATTCACGCAGATCGGACATCTGCGGACGCTTTTCGGTACGGCTTTCCAGACTGCGGTTGAGCTGCGAGAGCGCAATCACCGGGATAGACAACTCTTTGGCCAACGCCTTGAGCGAACGGCTGATCTCGGAAATCTCTGCGACCCGATTGTCCCCCCTCCCCGGCACCTGCATGAGTTGCAGATAGTCGACCACAATCAGCGCCAAACCATGCTCTCGCTTCAGCCGACGCGCCCGCGAGCGCAAATCCGTCGGCGTCAGCGCCGCCGAGTCGTCCGCAAACAACGGCGCATTGCCGAGTTCACCGATGGCATGGGCGATGCGCGGCCAGTCATCATTACCCAGGCTGCCATTGCGCAAGCGGTGTTGGTCCACCCTCCCCCGCGACGAGAGTGCCCGCAAGACGATCTCGTCCGTCGGCATTTCCATGCTGAAAACCGCCACCGGCTTGCCTTCATTACAGGCGACATGCTCAGCTATATTCATGGCGAAAGAGGTTTTGCCCATACTCGGACGACCGGCGACGATGATGAGCTGGCCCGGGTGCAGGCCGGAGGTTTTCTCGTCCAGATCGGCAAAGCCTGTGGACAGACCCGTGACGCCTTTTTTCTCGCGGGCGATGGTCTCGATCCGGTCGATGACCGCCGGGAGTGCATCCTTGAGTTGCTTGAAGCCTTCACCGGCCCGCTGCTGCCCTTCGGCGAGCTGAAAGACCCGGCTTTCCGCCTCGTCCAACAGTGCCTGGGCTTCCCGCCCTTCCGGACGATAGGCGAGCTCGGCAATTTCCCGACCAACCCGAATGAGATCGCGCAGGGTAGCCCGCTCCCGCACGATGCGTGCATAGGCGAGCACATTGGCCGCCGAGGGTGTCTCGTTGGCCAGCATGAGGAGATACTGCACCCCGCCCACCTCAGCAAGTTGCTCGTGATCTTGCAACCACTCGGAGACCGTGACGGCGTCTACCGCCCGCCCGGCACCCAACATGGCACTGATGGCCTGGAAAACCTGGCGGTGACGACGCTCATAAAAATCTTCGGCCGTCACCGCCTCGGTCACTTGATCCGCTGTATCGGGATCAATCAGCAGGGCACCGATGACGGATTGCTCCGCCTCAATAGAGTGCGGCGGTGCCTTAACCCCGCCGCCATAGTCCGCAGACTCGAACACTCCGCCGTCCCCGCCAGCGCCGGGGTCAGGCGCGCTCGACGAACACCATCACGTCCAGCTCCACTTCCGGGTGCAGATGCAATCGCGCCGGGAATTCACCTATCCGCTTGATCGGGCCATCCGCCAAGCGGATTTCCGAATGGGCCACTTCATGACCCAGAGCCGCCAGCGCAGCGCTGATATCATGCAAGCCCACTGAACCAAACAAACGGCCATCTTCGCCCGCCTGCAAGGCGATTTTGACCACGGCTTCCGCCAACGCGGCAGCGCGTTTCTGAGCCGCCTGCAAACGCTCTGACTCGACATGCTCCAAAGCCGCTTTACGCGCGGCAAAGTCTTCCAGATTGCGCTGGTTGGCCACTATGGCCTTCCCCTGCGGCACCAGAAAATTGCGCCCATAGCCCGGTCGCACTTCGACCACATCACCCAGACGCCCCAACTTGTTGATACGTTCCAGCAAAATCACTTTCATTTCAAATCCCTCCAAAAAATTCCTTGCAAAACCGCTATCAGGACCGCGAGCCGACAAGCCGTTGGCGCAAGTGAAAAACACGATCCACAATGCCCAGCACAGCAACCACCAGCAGGAACTGTGAAAGCAGGATCAGTCCAATATAAAAAGCCGCCAGCGCGATCAGGGGCCAGCCCCTTGACACAAACCACAGGTGCACAAAACTCAGGCCCTGCAGCAGATACAGGCCGCCGACCAAAATGGCAAGGTTCTGTACCGGCCATAGCGCATTGCCATGCAGCAGGCCGATGCCCAACAACGTCACGACGAGCAACCAGATCAGCCGATCCGGCAGCACCCAGTCCCGAAACACCCGTTGCGGCACCAGAATACCCTGGAAACGTTCGCGCCAGCGACTGGCCAGCAACGCTGCCAGCGTCCAGAGCAGCGCCATACCGGCGGCGAGAATCCCTGGCATCAAGCGGATCATGTCACCCAATATCTGGCGCTGTGTCGTACTTAACTCTTTACGCGCTGGCGCCAGCAAATGTTCCATCTGCGTTTGCCAGAAGGCCGGACCCACCCCTTGCGGTATGACCCAAAGCGAGAGCACCAGCGTTAAAACAGACAAGCCGATAGTCACCCAAACTACCCCGCCCCACTGCAGGTCCCACTGCAAGCCTTCCCCCAACAGCCGCCCCGGCAGCCAGGCCACCAAAGCAAACGCCACACCATACCACGGGTTCAGTGTAAACAGTGCGGAGGCGACCCCGGCAATCAGCAGAACCTCGAAGCTCTCCTTGCGTCCGGCCTGCAGGGTAACCAGCGCCACCAAAGCGATGCAGTTGAGCAGTAACGGCCCGGCAAGAAAGGGGACCAGTCCCGCAACACTAAAAAGTACAGCAATACTGATGCCGGCTTGCCAGCGTCCGCTGAGAAACCAGCGCAAGACCCCACCTTCTGTCTGCGCCGCCACCGGAACGCCAGTGCCTTAACGCACGACGTAGGGCAATAACGCCAGAAAACGGGCGCGTTTGATCGCTGTAGTCAACTGCCGCTGATACAAATTGCTGGTTCCGGTAATCCGGCTGGGGACGATTTTACCCGTCTCACCCACATAGGCCTGCAAGGTTTTCAGGTCCTTGTAGTCGATCTCTTTGACGCCTTCTGCCTTGAAACGGCAGAACTTACGGCGACGGGTAAAGTTACTGCCACCGCCACGCTTGTCGCCATCACTATCCCGATCTCTGTCCCGATTAAATGCCATCTGAAATCTCCTTGATTAAGCCGTTACTACGGCTTCATTATCGCTGTGGTCCGGCTCGCTCTCGCCTTCGGCGGTTTCTTCACTGCGGTCACGACGATCCGTCTCATCGCGGGCCAGGAAGGAAGGGACGGTGACAGCTTCATCGCGGGCCAAAATCAGGTGGCGCAATACCGCATCGTTGAAGCGGAAGGCGTCTTCCAGCTCAGCCAAAGCGGCCCCGGTGCATTCCACGTTCATCAGGACATAATGGGCCTTGTGGGCCTTCTTGATGGGGTAGGCCAGTTGCCGGCGACCCCAGTCTTCCAGACGATGGAAATGCCCGCCATCGCTCTCGATCATGCCGCGATAGCGCTCAATCATCTGGGGAACCTGCTCACTTTGGTCAGGATGGACCAAAAACACAATTTCATAATGACGCAAAAGTTGCTCCTTATGGTTCACTGCGGAGTCCGGGCGCCTATCGCCCGAACAAGGAGTAAAAGGTGAGGGCGTATTCTAATACGCGCCGCGGGAAAAACAAGGGGTTAACCTTTTGGTCTGCGCGTCAGCCAGCGCATCCGGGGGCCAGAGCCCGCAATTGCTCGATCTGCTGCAGACAGCGCGCCCGGTCTGTAGCAGACAGGGGTGATGTCGTGGCGTTGCCGCCGAGTCTCTCCAGGCGGTCACCCGTCGGGAGCTTATCCTTGGACTGTAAATGGGTGACTGCCATTTGCGCGTTCTCCGGATCGTTACAGATCAGCAGTAAGTCCGCGCCTGCCGCCAGTGCCGCATCCACCCGCGCCGCCATATCGCCGACTCCATGCGCACCCGCCATGCTGAGGTCGTCACTGACCACCACACCAGTGAAGCCCATATCTTTGCGGAGAATGTCCTGCAGCCAGCGCAACGAGAAACCAGCAGGGCGTTCAGTATCTACCTGGGGATAGAGACAATGCGCGGGCATAATCGCCGGAATCCCCGCAGCAATCAGGGCAGCGAAGGGCTGGAGGTCTTCCTGAATGGCGCTGAGCGGACGCTCATCCAGAGGTAAATCGAGATGAGAGTCTGCGGCTACCGCACCGTGACCGGGAAAATGCTTGGCGACCCCCTGCAAACCGGTCCGTACCATACCCTCCCAGAACGCTACCGCGATAACACCCACCCACTCGGGGTCGCGATGGATGGCACGGTCGCCGATCACCGCAGAAACACCGCGATCCAGATCTACACAGGGGGTAAAGTCCATGTCCAGGCCGAGCGCCCGGAGTTCTGTACCGAGTAGAAGCCCCCAGTCCCGTGCCGCCGCCTGCGCCTTTTCCAGTCCATCACGATCCGCCAAACGACCCAGAGTCGCCATGGGTGGGAAGCGCGTCACCCCGGCACGCAGTCGCTGCACCCGCCCCCCTTCCTGATCAATACCGATGAGGAGCGGCGGAGAACGCAGCGCATGCAATTCGCCGCACAGGGCGCGCACCTGTTCGGCATCGACACAGTTGCGGGCAAAAAGGATGACGCCTCCCACTGCCGGCTGGCGCAGCATCGCGCATTCTGCGGCGGTGGGCTGCAGCCCGGCAATATCGACCATCAGCGGACCCCGTGTGGGGCGCTGCAGCTCAGTCTGTAGCGGCATGGGGGGTGGACTCCTGCGTACTGGCCTGCGCCTTGGCCTGCGCCTTGGCTGCGGCACGGGCCTTGGCTTCTTCCTTGTCCACCTCTTCGTTCTGCACCAACTGCATATCCGGCGGCATGGAAATCGGCAGAGCAATACTCGGTGGCTGGCTGGGAATACCGCGCACATGCACGGGCACGATCATCATACTGAAACCGTCATGCTGCAGGCGATCCTGCACGATAAAGCTGACTTCATCATGCAGCAGTCCGTGGAAGGGTCCCTGCACAGACGTATCAATCACCCGCCCGGCAAAGAAGATGCTCTGCGGAAAATAACGGATAGCGACATTAGCCAATTCCTCCATCGCCAGGATACGGTCGGTGGAGTAGGTGGCGAACCAGGTTGCCGCCATCCCTTCGTTGCGGCAAAAGGCCATATACTGGTTGGCCTCAGTCTCTACATACACCTTCAGGTCTTCCAGGGCCTTGATACCCTTAAACTCACCCTGACCCACAATACCCGCCAGCAGGAACACATAGTTCTTGACGAAGCCACTGACCATACGGTGCGCCGTCAGCAAGGTATGCAACCCCAGGCCGTCAAAACGGCTGACAAAAAATACGGCAGTGGCGCCACGCGGATCCAGGGGCAGGTTGGGGCCGGACTCCAGATGTTCGGGCACCACATCCAGCATGGTTTCGTCCAGTTCGGCGGTGATTTTACTGATACTTTTGTAATGGCGATAGATCAAATATCCGAGACCCACCACAATCGCGGTGACCAGCAGGGTGAACCAGCCGCCCGCATCGAATTTCTCGAAAATGGTGATGGCAAGAATAGATGCCGTGACCATAAAGCCCAGAACACTGACGGCAAGTCGGCCCCGCCAGAGTGGCTCCTGATGCCGCTGGGCAAACCAGTGCCGGCTCAATCCCGCCATGGTCAGGGTAAAGGTGATGAATACATTGATGCTGTACAGCACCACCAGGATGCTGACGTGTCCGCCCGTCGCGAGGAGGATGGCAATAGCCGCAAAGCCAATGAGCAACACGCCATTGCGCGATACAAAACGATCCGACAGGTAGGAAAAGCGTTCTGGCAACCAACGATCGACGGCCATATTCGCCATGACGATAGGCGCCGTGATAATACCCGTATTGGCGGCGATGAAGAGGAGCAGGCCCTCGCTAATCAGGGTAAGCAGTGTCGCCGTCGAACCGAAGGGGATGCCCCCCACCGTCCACCCCTGGGTAATCGCGCCGTAGAGCACGGCATTCAGGGTTTGCCCCTGCTGGCCATGCACGTGGTACATCAGGTACAAAAAAATCAGACTGCCCGCGACCAGAGACAGAGACGTCGCCAGCAAGGTCATCGTGCGCTGGCCAGTCTGCACACGCGGCTCACGCATGATATGCACGCCGTTGGCTACGGCTTCCAAACCCGTATAGGTACCACCACCCAGGCTGAAGGCCCGCAATATCAGGGCCACAATAAAGATCCAGCCGTATTGCATGCTGTCATGCCGAACACCCGCAACGGTGTTATAGGCGATGGCCGGCACGGCTTCCACGTGGCTCAGCAGACCCCAACCGAGGAGTATGGTGTGGGTCAGGACGAAAGCCATAAAGATCGGCAACAAAATCTTGATGGATTCCTTCATACCGCGCAAATTGATGAAGATCAGGAATAGCAACGCAGCGACATCCAAGAGAATGCGCTCGCTGTACCAGGAGGAAGGCATGGTACTCAGCAGCGCCTCGGTACCCGATGCCACCGAGATCGCCGCCGTTAAAATGTAATCGACAATCAAAGCGGCGCCACTGACCAGACCCGCCTTCGGCCCTAACAGGGTAGATGCGGTGTGATAACCACCCCCACCGTCGGGAAAAAGAGCAATGACCTGTTTGTAACCTGCCGAGATGATAAACACCGAGAGCGGGATGCCGATGGCCAGAAAAACGGCCAGATATTCATGTCCCTTCAGGGCATAGTAGATTTCCGGAGGACCATAGGCGGAGGAAGACAGGGCATCGGAACCCAGGCCGACCCAGGCCAGAAAGGCCGCGAGCGAAAGGTTCTCGAAGAGTTTGGGGTTGAACACGTTTACGGCGCGACGAAAACGGGGTAAGCGGATCCAGGCCACTCAGTGCCTCCTAGCGGGGGAACGCAGCGGTGGCTGCAGGCCGATAAAAACAGGGGTGTTTACAGGACATGCTGCAAAGAGCATGCATACCGCATCCGGCGCCATCCGCACACAGCCCGCCGATACCGGCTGGCCGAGATGATCCACATCGGCAGTGCCGTGGATGTAGATATAACGGCGGAAGGTATCCTGAAAGCCACCACGATTAAAACCGCTTTCGCTGCCGGAGAGCCAAAGAATGCGACCAAGAATCCAGTCTTGCCGCGGCTGGCCCGCCGCCCACTCCGGGCTGTAACAGGCACCGGTCCAGCGTCGGCCGCGCAGGATTGCCGTCGTGGGCAGGCCTTCACCGATGCGCGCGCGCACTACATGCCATCCGCGCGGCGTGCAACCGCTGTCACGCCGTTCACCGAGTCCGTTACGAGCCGTGGATATGACATACTCCGAGCGCGGCTCAGCGCCGCTCATCTCGCGCAACCGCTGGGCGGAGACATCCACCCAGAGCCAGCGTGGGGGCATTTCAGCGCTCAAAGAGGGCGATGGATTCGACATGGGCGGTATGGGGAAACATGTTGACGACGCCAGCCGCCTGCAGATGATAGCCGCGTTCGTGTATCAGATACGCCGCATCACGGGCCAGGGTCGCCGGATTGCAGGAGACATACACCAGGCGGCGGACGCCGGGGGTTAGACTGCGCAGCACTTCAATGGCGCCACTGCGGGGCGGGTCGATGAGCATTTTGTCGATGGCGCCCGCCGGAGCAAAATCTTCCATCTGCGCCTGGGTGAGATCGGCTACGGCATATCGGGCTTTATCCGCCAGGCCATTGGCGGCGGCATTCTCGGTGGCCAGCGCGACCAACCGGGCATCCCCTTCAATGCCAAGCACCTGCGCTCCCAGTCGGGCAATAGGTAGGGTAAAATTCCCGAGCCCGCAGAAGAGATCCAGGATCTGCTCTCCCGGTTGCGGCTGCAGCAGCGCCATGGCGCGGCGCACCATCACCTGATTCACCGCCTGATTGACCTGAGTGAAGACCAGCGGATCAAAACGCAGGCGCAACTGATAATCCGGCAGGTCGTAATGAAGGGGTTCCGGCTGCTCCGGCCATAAAGGATGCAGGGTCTCCGGCCCGCGCGGCTGCAACCATATCTGCAGGTCGTGTTGCACACCAAAAGCACGCAAGTGCTGCAGATCGCTTTCCGCCAGCAGCCGCATGTGACGAAACACCAGAGCGACCGCATCCGGCGTGGCGGCCACTTCAATCTGCGGAAAATCCTGGGGCGATTGCATCTGCCCGATCAGCGCCCGCAGGGGCAGAATGCGTTGCCCGATGCGCGGGTCAAGGGTCAGACATTGCCCCATATCCACGACATAACTGCTGTTGCGTTCGCGGAAACCGACCAGTGCGCCCCGAGTTTTTGGCGTCCGCACCGAAAGTCGCGCCTTGCTGCGATAGCCCAGGCTCGGGCCATGAATGGGGGGCAGGACGCGTCCGGGGCGGACCTTGCCGATGCGCCAGAGATTATCTTCCAGTTGTCTTTGCTTGATAGCCACCTGCGCCGCTGGCTCCAGATGCTGCAGGCTGCAGCCCCCGCAGACGCCAAAGTGCGGACAAGGCGGCGACACCCGCAGGGAGGATGCTTTGACCACTTGCAGCAACTCGGCACGATCAAAGCTCTTGTGGTCCTGAGTACGCCGTGCCCAGACCCGCTCGCCGGGCAACGCCCCATCGACAAAAAGCACTTTGCCCTCCACACGGGCAATCCCGCGTCCTTCGGCATCCAGACTTTCGATAAACACCTGCTCAGGCTGAGCGTTATGAATGGGCTTGGGACGCGACATGCAGATTCTCTGGCCACAAGGTGAGAAATTCCTGGACGTGGGCCTCGTCCCGGCTTTGTAAGTAAGACCGCAATTGCGTCTGGCAGGCATCATAAGCCGATTTGTCGAGATGCCCGCGGGTCAGCTCAAAACGCAGATGGACCAGGGCTGTGTTCAGCACATCGACTTCGCAGTAGTGGCGGATGCCCGCCAGCTCTCCGGCCTGATAACGGGTCCAGACCTCCGCGCCGCTCATCCCCAGCTTGCCAGGCAGCCCCAACAAGAGTGCCACGTCCTGGAGGCGGGCGACATTGCGCATCTGGTAGGCAGAGAGGATGTCCATGAGGTCGAGATGGCGCTCGTGGTAACGGCTGGTGTAATTATTCCAGCGATAACTCTGATCGGTCTGTCCCTGCTCCCAGTAGCGGGCCGCAGGGATACCGTGGAGCAGGGCGCGGTAATGCAGTACCGGGAGGTCAAAGGCCGCTCCATTCCAGGAAACCAGTTGCGGAGCATGACGCTGGATGAACTGAAAGAAGGCAGCGACGAGAGTGGCTTCGTCATCGTCCGCCTTGCCGAAACTGTTGAGCTTGACCTGCTCGCCCTGCCACCAAAGAGCAGAAATAGCCACGACCCGATGCAAATAAGGGCGCAGGAACTCCGTCGCGCCCTGGGTTTCGATGCGGCGCTGGTGCTGCAGCAATTCCGCCACGCCCGCGTCATCCCCCAACGCAATGTCGTGCACCCGCCGCCCACCGGCAACGTCGGGCACTGTCTCGATGTCAAAAACCAGAATATTCTGCAAGATGGTGACTATTTCTTCTGCCACTGACCACTGGGCGACTGGTACCAGTATCCTGCGGGTGCTTTGTCGATCCAGGTCTCGGCAAAAGTCTGCTGAATTTGCCCCGCCCACTCGGGATGACCATTGGCATCAGCGATCTGCTGATAGAGATTGCTGAGCGCCTGATTATAACTGGCCACCAGCCCATTGAGCGGAGCCCGCTGCGGCAGCGACACGGCTGCCGCATCATGGATCGTCACCTGACCATTGGCCGTGTAACCTACCGCGCCGCTGACAAAGTAAGGATGCATTTGCGTCGCCAGTGCCTCCACCTGCGCCCGCGCCGATTGCACCCCGGGACTGGAAGCATCGAGGTTCGCGGCAGCCTCCGCCGTGCCGCTGATGGCCGAGAAGCCCATGGCCAGCAGGTAGCTGGCCGCATGGTAGGGGGATGCCATGCTCAGGGAATCCGTAGCCGAAGCGGCGGATCGGGCAGGCGGCGCCGGTGCCGATACTGCCGGAGCAACCGGGGCCTGCAAGGCACCCTTGGCAGCGGCCTTATACACCTCACCGACCACCTGATCCGCCAGTTTCTGGGCCGCCGCAGCCGGAAAGTAAATGTTGACGGTCACACAAGCGGACAGCGCCATAAGCAATCCCAGTGCCAGCACACTGCGCCAGCCCTGCGTTTTCAGCCAACCCTGCTTTGTCATTTGCTCACTCTCCTGTACCGACTTGGGCACCACTATGCATGGCGGTTTTCAGACGCGCCAGCAACTCGTCCCAGTCCACCCGGCGATTGTACCCCACTATATCCACCCTGGGCAGCCCTTGCCCCTGAAGGATCACAAAACCCGAATCCTCTGTCCCCACTCCGGACAATTCGGCGACACCGTCCTTGAGATGCACACCCATCCCCAGATGCGCGTATGCAAAGGTCTTAAACATCCGTAGAAACATGCCCTGAAAAAATCCGCTGATGCCGTTACCGCCGCCCAACCTGGTAAGACTCTGGACCGCCGCATAGCTGATTTTCTGAGACACGCCATGAACGGGAACCGTATGAAACTGCGCCTGAAAAGCCTCCGGCGACCAGTTCAGCAGGGTGAGATTTTTTACGTCACCATTGAGCACCCCGCTGATGTAGCCAAAGTGGAAGGCGTCAGTCAAGGGCTTCAGTTGCAACCCGGCAATCCCGATGTTGGCCCGCAGCAGGGGCAAAACACCGAGGAAATTCTCAATATGCAGATCGCCCACCCGCACCTCGCCTCCGAACACCTGGGCGGAAAGTACGCCGCTGGTGGTGATGTCTCCCGCGTGATACTGCAGTTCCGGGATGGTGGCCGATACCGTCCCGGTAAACGGCGGCCAATGCATGATCTGGGTCAATTGGGCCATGCTGACCCCTCGCAAGTCGCCGCTCATGCTAAAACCCGACCGGGGTCCTGCCCAACGTGCCGCCAGATGCCGAAAATGCAGTTCGCCCCCCAGCAGGGCCAGGGTGAAAGGCTGTTGCAACTGAAAGCCCTGGGGATTGAGGACCAGCTCCGCATGCAGCGCGCCCGCCGGAATATGATAGAGTTCCGCGGACTGCCAGCGAAGCACCGCATCAGAGGCCTTGCCGGTACGACTCCAGGCACCCCGGCTATTCACGCCCGTCACCGCAAGATGCCCCCTGGGACTGGAAATAGCCGCGTTGCGCAAATCCCATTTCAGCGCACTCAGACCACCCTCTCCCGCCACGGAAAAATGCACTTGCCCCGAGGCCTGCAACTGGGCCGCGAGACCGCCGGGGGGAGCCAGCGGTTTAATCCAGTTCGCATACAGGGGCGCCATTGCTACATCCATATCCCGGATCTGCCAGCGCAGCACCCCGCCCTGAGTCGGGCGGTACAACGCAAAACCGCCCTGCCCGAGGCCGGGCCAGCGGATGCTTCCCTGGTCCAGTTGCCAGGCCTTGGCCGTCTGTTGCCAGCGGGTTTGTATCCGCACCGCTGCGGCGGGGGCTGTCCAGTACCATGGACTCCAGAGGACACCCCCCTGGGTCCAGCGCATCCGGGCAGTGCCGTGCCATTGCCCGGTATATACACCGTCCCCTTGGAGCTGCAATGCGACACCCTGGGCGGCCTGCAAACCGTCCGGGCTACTGAACTGGAGCTGGCTACCCTGCAATTCAAAGGCCATCTGACGCGCCTTTGCCCAGCTTGCGCCCCGCGCCCGGACTTGCCATCGGGCCTGCCCTGAGGTCTGCCAGGTGGCAGGCAGCAGGGTGAAGGCGCGCACCAGACCGGCAACCGGCAGGCTGCCCGCACCCGTCAGATGCCACTTTCCGGCGGCGGTACTTTGCACCTGCACGCGGGCGCTGCCGAATTGCACACCGCGCAATGCCAGCATGGCTTGCCCACTGCCGCCCACCTGCCGCAACTGTACTTGCCCATCGCCATGCAGTGCGCCCCACGGGCTGCCGTCCACCACCAGAAGACCTTGACGACACGCCCAACCCTGCGCCGTCTGGAGCCCGCATTGCAGTCGGGCATGCCGCCAGAGTTTGCGTTCGCCCGCTTGCGCGACGCCCGCCGCCAGACTGAACTGATCGCCCTGCGCCGATGTGGTCAGCGTCGCGTGCAAGCGCTGCGCCGTCCAGCCCGCTCCGCTTATCTGTGCGGCGCTGATTTCCAGAATTTGTGCCCCGGCCACGCCGCTGATAGCGAGCCCCAGGCACAGCGTCATAGACCACCGGACGGCTATCGGCAAAGCCCTGCTGCGCCCGTGCATCATTCTCTCAAGCCGGAAAAACACCCGTAGAGAGGTAACGGTCACCCCGGTCACAGATAATGGCAACCACCACACCATGCTCCAGCTTTTGTGCCACTCTGATAGCCGCTGCTACCGCGCCGCCAGAAGATATGCCTGCCAGCACCCCTTCTTCCCGTGCCAGACGACGGGCCATTTCCTCGGCTTCTTCCTGGCTCACATCGACAATCTGATCAACAGACTCAGGATGATAGATGCGTGGCAAATAGGCTTTCGGCCAACGGCGAATACCAGGAATTTTGGCCCCCTCCGTCGGTTGTACGCCGACAATCTGAATACGGGGCGACACTTCCCGCAAATAGCGGGAGGTGCCCATGATGGTCCCCGTCGTTCCCATGGATGAGACGAAATGGGTCACGGTTCCGCGGGTGTCGCGCCAGATCTCCGGCCCGGTACTGAGATAATGCGCCTCGGGGTTATCGGGGTTCGAAAACTGATCGAGCATGAAGCCCTCTCCCGCAGCTACCATCTGCTGCGCGAGATCAATAGAACCTTCAATACTCCGGGCGGCTGGCGTGAGAATCACTTCAGCACCGTAGGCACGCATCACCTGCCGCCTTTCGATACTCATGTTCTCCGGCATGATCAGCGTCATGGATAATCCCCGCACCGATGCCGCCATGGCCAGGGCAATACCCGTATTCCCGCTGGTGGGTTCGATCAGGCGCGTAGCAGAAGTGATGGTGCCACGCTCCAACGCCCGGCGAATCATATTCACGGCGGGGCGATCTTTGACGGAACCCGCGGGATTGTTACCTTCCAACTTCCCGAAAATCTGCACACCCGCATGCGGCGACAAGCGCCGAAGTTCACATAAGGGGGTATTGCCTACCCAGTCCTCCAGACCACCCATCTCTGCCTCCTTCAGGGCAATATTCAATAGTCAGCATCATAGACCCAAGCCGCAAAGTGCGGCTATCCTTTCTGGCAAAAGATCCGGGGGGAATACCACGCCTGCAGATCATCATCCGGAACACACAGGAGTGCATCAACATGGAAGCAGCCCGGAACCGCAACACCTGGCATATTCATCCTGATACCGCAGCCCTCGCCCAGAGATTGGCAGCAGCCATCGCGCGTATGGCCCAAGAGGCTATTGCCGCGCGCGGCGCCTTCCATCTGGTGGTTGCCGGCGGCAACACCCCCCGCGCGGCTTATGCCATGCTTCCGCAACTGGGCCGGGACTGGCAGTGCTGGCACCTCTATCATGGGGATGAGCGCTGTCTGCCGCCCCAGGACCCGGAGCGCAACAGCCTGATGCTGGACACCGTCTGGCTGTCCCAGGTACCCATTCCGGCGCGACAAATTCATCACATCCCGGCCGAGCGGGGTGCCGAAGTGGCCGCCCGCGACTACGCCGCAGTGCTTCCGCCGCATGCCTTCGATCTGGTCCTGCTGGGAATGGGGGAGGATGGCCATACGGCCAGCCTTTTCCCAGGCCACGACTGGGGCCTGGGAAAGAGCAGCCCCGCCACCCTCGCCATCCACGATGCCGCCAAGGCGCCGCCCCAAAGGGTGAGCCTGAGCGGCTGGCGATTACAGTACACGCGGGAGATGTTTTTTCTGACCACGGGCAGCGGCAAGCGGATGGCACTAGCGGCCTGGTTACGGGGCGAATCCATTCCCGCCGCACTGGTAGGCACAGCAGCCGATGTCTGGCTGGACAATGCGGCCTGGCCGGAAGCAGTGCCTGGGACCATTTGACCCAGGCTCCATAGCAATATCCCTCCTCACTTCGCCCCCGTGAATCCGGGTTTCGCGGGCGCCTCAGGCGGTGTTCAAGCTTTCGCTGCCCCGCCCTGCTGCTTGACCATGGACAGCGCCGTACCCACCAGTGCACCGATATTGCCCAGATCCGCCGGGATCACCAGGCTGGTGCTCGCCTTGGCGAGGTTGCCCCATTTTTCGATGTAATCCTTGGCGAGCTGCATCTGCAAGGCCTCAATACCACCCGGCGCCCGCGCCGCGTCGCCGATGACGCGGATGGCGGCGGCGGTGGCTTCGGCAACCAACTGGATGGCTGCGGCTTCACCCTGGGCGCGCAACACTTCCGCCTGTTTGCGACCATCCGCGACGTTGATGTCCTGCTGACGTTGTCCCTCGGAGGTGTTGATCTGCTGCTGCCGTTGCCCCTCGGACTTGGCAATCAGTGCCCGCTTTTCCCGCTCGGCAGTAATCTGCAGCTCCATCGCGCGGATGATCTCCTGGGGCGGAGTAATATCCTTGATTTCATAGCGCAGCACCTTGACGCCCCAGTTAATCGCCGCCTCGTCCACCGATGAAGCAACGGCCGTATTCAGCAACTGTCGGGACGAAAGCGCCGCATCCAGATGCAATTTGCCGATCTCTGAACGCATGGTGGTCTGCGCCAGTTGGATAACCGCCGTGAAGGGATTACTGGAGCCGTAAGCCGCTTTTACCGAATCGGTAATCTGCAAATAAAGTACCCCATCTACGGTCATAGTGGTGTTGTCAAAGGAGATACAGACCTGCGCTGGCACCTCCATGGGCACCTCGCGCATGTCAAAACGGAAAGCAATGCGGTCCAGAAAAGGGATGATAAAATTCAGCCCCGGCTCCAGCACTGCATGATATTTACCAAGGCGCTCGACGACCCAAGCGCGCTGTTGAGGCACGACCCGGATGGTGGTGCGCAGAATGAAGAAGGCCGCAACAACAACAATCAGGATAACGATGAGGGAGGACATAATGGCTCCTTGCCAGAATTTTGTCGGGGTAGCACACCTAAATGTAGCAAGTTATCCGTCTTGGCGATGATGACGGCCCGGTCGCCCGGGCAAGGGGAAGGACCATCGTCTACAACCGCCAGCCACTCGGCACCGCGATAACGCACACTGTATTGCTGATTGCTGTCCGGCCCGCTGACAACATCCACGCCCTGCCCCAGATCAAAGTCGCCGAGATTTTTGGTTTTAGCAGCTAAACGATGACGTAGCCACAGTCCGGTGGGCAGCAAGACCAGACAAAACCCGAAAAAAACCCAGTGCAACACCGTACCCGGCAAAAGCAGCCCGGTGATAGCCGTAAACAGAGCCGCCAGCGCCACCGCCGCCAGGTAGAACGTACCCGTAAAAAGCTCCGCCAGCCCGGCGCCAAAAGCAATGACGACATAGACCATAAACATCGTCACCCCCAGGGTCATTCTGTCCCGGTCAACTGTAAATAAATCGCCCCGAGAGGCGGCAGCACCAGTTCCAGCGAATGGGGCAGGCCCATCCATGTCTGGGCCTGCGCCTGCTGCGGCAAGTTACCGATATTGCCGCCGTGATAAGCGCCCGCGTCACTGTTGAAGATCTCATGATACCGGCCCGCCGCTGGCACCCCCAGGCGATAATTGTGCCGTGGCACCGGCGTAAAATTGAACACGGCCAGCACGAAACCGCCATCCCGATCCCAGCGCAGAAAACTCAATACGGACTGGTCGGCATCGTGACAATCCACCCAGGAGAAGCCCTCGCTGTG
This sequence comes from Acidithiobacillus sp., assembly GCF_023255755.1. Taxonomy (GTDB): domain Bacteria; phylum Pseudomonadota; class Gammaproteobacteria; order Acidithiobacillales; family Acidithiobacillaceae; genus Acidithiobacillus. Next base: position 16,103 of record NZ_JAGDVS010000149.1, read on the forward strand.
AAAGTCCTGCACATGCAAAGCCGGGATATCCCGATATAGATGCGCCAGATCGCGGCTCAATCGCTGAATACCCTGATGCCAGTCCCAATGCAGCAGGTCCCAGTCCAGGGCCTGCCCGCAATCCCACTCCCGTCCCTGGCCGAACTCGTTGCCCATAAAATTCAGTTTTTTGCCGGGATGGGCGAACTGGTAACTGAAGAGCAAACGCAGGTTGGCAAAACGCTGCCAGGCATCCCCCGGCATTTTGTCCAGCAGTGAACGCTTGCCGTGCACCACTTCGTCATGGGACAGGGGCAACACAAAGTTTTCCGTATAGGCGTAAAGCTGGCTGAAGGTCAGATCGTTCTGGTGAAAGCGGCGGTAGACCGGGTCCTGCTCCAGATAAGCGAGGGTGTCATTCATCCAGCCCATATTCCACTTCATAGAAAAACCGAGGCCGCCCACATAGGTGGGGCGGGAGACCATTGGCCAGGACGTGGATTCTTCGGCAATAGTGAGGATACCCGGATGGCGCTCATTGAGGACCACATTCATCTCGCGCAGAAAATCAATGGCCTCCAGATTCTCCCGGCCACCGTACTGGTTGGGAATCCACTCGCCTTCCTGGCGCGAATAATCGCGGTAGAGCAGGGACGCCACCGCATCCACGCGCAACCCGTCGATATGGAAACTATCCGCCCAGTAACAGGCATTAGCCAGCAGGAAACCGCGCACCTCATTGCGCCCGAAGTTGAAAATGTAAGTGCCCCAGTCGCTGTGCTCACCCTCGCGCGGGTCGGCATGTTCATACAGCGCGGTGCCGTCAAAACGCGCCAGCCCCCAGTCATCCCTAGGGAAATGCCCCGGCACCCAGTCCAGGAGCACGCCGATACCCGCCTGGTGAAAGTGGTCTACAAAGGCACGGAAATCATCGGGTGTACCAAAACGGCTGGTGGGCGCAAAATAACCGCTCACCTGGTAGCCCCAGGATTCATCCAGAGGGTGCTCCATCACCGGCATCAGCTCAATGTGGGTATAGCCCATGTCTTTACAGTAGGCCACCAGGCGCTCCGCCAGCGTCGCATAACTGAGAAAATGGCCCCCCGCGTCACGCTGCCAGGAACCGAGATGCACCTCGTAGATATTCATGGGGGCATGCTGCCAGTCCTGGCCAGCGCGCGCCGCCATCCAATCCTGATCGGCCCAAACGTGGCCTGTCTCCACCACCCGCGCCGCGGTGCTGGGTCTGAGCTCAAAAGCATGGGCATAGGGGTCGGTCTTGACAAAGACGACCCCGGAATCGCGGTGGCGCAGCTCAAATTTGTAGATTTCGCCAACAGCCAGATCGGGGACAAACAGTTCCCAGATGCCGCTCTGGCCGCGCGCGCGCATGGGATGAGCGCGGCCGTCCCAATCATTGAAATCGCCGACGACGCTGACCCGCTCGGCATTGGGCGCCCAAACGGCGAATAATACCCCATCCACCCCCTCGTGATGGCGACGATGCGCGCCGAGATGACGATAGGCTTCATAAAGGCGCCCCTCGCCGAAAAGATAAACCTCCAGATCCCCCAGCACCGGACCGAAGACATAGGGATCGTAGCGTTCGTGAAGCCCATGCCGGTCCTCCCAACGCAGGCGGTACGGCAGCGCTATGGCTTCGCCCTGACGTGTGAAAATACCATCGTGATGGTTCTGCTCCATAGCCACCCATCCCGCTGGCGTCTGTATCTCAACACCGAACGCTCCGGGCAGAAAGGCCCTCTGCACGGCCTGCTGACCGGCTACATGCTGGCCCAGCCAGGCGAAGGGGTCGTGATGACGCGCCGCGCGGATAGCCGAGCAGTCTTCGCTTTCGCCGGACAGATCGGTCGCTGTACTGCCGCGCTTTTGCATTGCCGTCACCGCACCCTCCTCTACCCGCCATCCGGGGTGAACTCGTTTTCGCTTTGATATCATGCCACCGCCTTCTGAGCATAACACATCCAGAGCGCAGCGCTGCTCCACCGGAGGCGCGACCTTTTCATGTACAGAGTCCTTGCCGCCACCGGTTAAGTTCAGTACCTTAAAAGCCAGCGCATCGGCAATCTCACCTATACTGCAGGTGGGGCCATGCCTATGCCAAAAAAGGAGAGGGTCATGTCGGAAGAAGGCAGTCTCGGAGTAGCCAATTCACCCCGCTTCGTCAGCAACCTGACCAAGAATACCCTAGCTCTGGTACTCGCCGGGGGGCGAGGCAGTCGCCTCGGTCCGCTGACCGACTGGCGCGCCAAACCCGCCGTCCCCTTCGGCGGTAAATTCCGCATCGTCGACTTCTGCCTCTCCAACTGCCTTAACTCCGGTATTCGTCGCATTGGTATCCTCACTCAGTACAAATCCCATAGCCTCATCCGTCACATCCAGCTTGGCTGGGGTTTTCTTCGCGGCGAGTTCAGCGAGTTCACCGAGATTCTTCCCGCTCAGCAGCGCATGAACACCGGCTGGTACAAGGGTACCGCCGACGCCATTTTCCAGAATATCGACATCCTCCGCGCCCACAGGCCGCGCTATGTGATTATCCTGGCGGGAGATCATATTTATAAAATGGACTATGGGCAGATGCTCGCCGAGCACGTCCAAAGCCAAGCCGACATGAGTGTCGCCTGCATCGAAGTGCCCCTGGAAGAGGCCAAGTCCTTCGGCGTGATGTCCGTCAACAGCGAGGATCGTGTCACCGCCTTTACCGAAAAGCCCCAGGATCCAGTCCCCACCCCCGGCAATCCCGATCGCGCCCTGGCGAGCATGGGTATCTACGTATTCAACACCGACTTCCTCTATGAACAACTCATTCGCGATTCCGACAGCCCCGATTCCACCCACGACTTCGGCAACGACCTCATCCCTTATATGGTCTCGCGCTACCGGGTGATCGCGCATCGCTTCCGCAATAGCTGCGTTGCCAGTTCCGGGGGAAGCAACAGCCGCTGTTACTGGCGGGATGTGGGCACGGTGGATGCCTACTGGGCCGCCAATATCGACCTCGTACACGTCACTCCCGATCTTGACCTCTATGACAGCCGCTGGCCGATCTGGACCTATCAGGAACAATTACCGCCGGCCAAATTCGTGTTCGACGATGAAGGCCGCCGAGGCATGGCGCTGGACAGCATTGTTTCCGGCGGCTGCATCATCAGCGGCGCCACCGTCCGCCGCTCCCTGCTCTTCTCCAACGTGCGGGTCAATGACGGACACACCCTGATTGAAGACTCGGTCATCCTGCCCAACGTGCGCATGGGCGAAGGTGCACGCCTGCGCAAGGTGGTAGTGGACAAGGGTACTATTATCCCGCATGGGCTGGTGGTCGGTGAAGATCCGACCGAAGACGCCCGCCGTTTCTATCGCACGCCCAACGGCGTGACCCTGATTACCCCGGAGCTACTTGGCCAGCAACTACATTTTGTGAGGTAGTCCCTATGCCCCCGGCACGCGCGCTTCATGTCATTTTCTGTTGGCACATGCACCAGCCCGATTACCGCGATGCCGACGGCTTCTACACCTTGCCGTGGACCTATCTGCATGCCTGCAAAGACTATGCGGACATGGTGGGGCACTATGAGGAGAATCCCCTCGCCCGGGGGGTGTTCAACTTCGTGCCGATATTGGTCGAGCAGTTGGAGGACTATACCGCGCAATTCCAGAGCGGACAGTTCCGCGATCCGCTGCTGATTGCACTCGCCACGGAAGATCTCAAGGCAGCACTGTCGAACGAGCAGCGGCATTTTCTTCTGGAGCAATGCTTTCGCCTCGACCATGAGCACATGCTCACCCCCTTCCCGCCCTATCGTCGCCTGCATGAGATTTATCAGCTCATGCAGGAAGACGTGACCGAGATAGCGGATTACCTTTCGGTACAATATATTGCGGACCTCCTGGTCTGGTATCACCTGGCCTGGACCGGGGAAACCGTGCGGCGTGGCAGCCCTTTTCTCCAGTCGCTGTTCGCGAAAGGCCGCGGTTTCAGCCAGGAAGACCGTCGGCAACTGGTAACCTTTCTCGGTGAACTCATCGCCGGCCTGATTCCCCGGTATCGCGCTCTGGCAGAAGCGGGGCGCATCGAAATTTCCACCACCCCCTACTACCACCCCATCGGCCCGCTGCTGCTCGACTTCACGGCGGCGCGAGAAGCGGTGGCGGACGCACCGTTGCCTGCCTGCCCGGCCTACCCCGGCGGCGCTGAGCGCGCGCGCTGGCACATCGAACGGGCGCAGAATAGCCATTCCCCGCATTTCGGGGTGCCGGCGCAGGGTATGTGGCCCGCAGAAGGGGGCATCTCTGCCGCCTTTGTCGAAATGCTCGGCAGCGCCGGTGTGCGCTGGACGGCCTCTGGTGAAGGCGTACTGGCCCACAGCCTGCTCCTCGGCGAGGATGACAGCGCCCCCCGCGGCCGGGCGGAATACTTGTACCGCCCCTATCGTCTACAAGGGCGGGGTCCGGCACTCTTCTTCCGTGACGATGCGCTCTCCGACACCATCGGCTTCGATTACAAAACCTGGCTTGGCCACGATGCCGTCACGGACTTTACCCACAAACTGGAAGCCATATGGCGGCAGACGGAGCACGAAGAAAACCCGGTCGTCAGTGTTATTCTCGATGGCGAAAATGCCTGGGAATACTATCCCTACAATGGCTATTACTTTCTCTCGGAGCTCTATAAATCCCTGGCTAATCACCCCCACATCCAGATGTGTACCTTCAGCGACTTCGTCAGCCACCATCCCGGCGGCATCAAGAGCATGCCCCGACTGGCCGCAGGGAGCTGGGTCTACGGCAGCTTCAGCACCTGGATTGGCGAGGCCGCCAAAAACCGCGCCTGGGACCTGCTCTGCGCCGCCAAACAGGATGTGGATCAGCATATCGGGCAATTTCCTGCGGAGCAGCAGGCCCGCATCCTCGAACAGCTTGGCCGCTGTGAGGGCTCCGACTGGTTCTGGTGGCTGGGTGATTACAATCCCTCAGACTCGGTTCGTGATTTCGATCATCTGTATCGTCTTAACCTCCGCAAGCTTTACACCCTGATGCAAATCCCCGCCCCCGACAACCTCAGCGAGCCCATCAGCCACGGCGGCGGCGCGGCGGAGGCCGGTGGTACCATGCGCCGCACCCACGCGAAGGACCCTGAATGACCCACAGCACCCCGCTCCTCCTGGGCGTCCATGCCCCCCAGCCGGTCGGCAACTTCCCCCACGTCATCGACGATGCCGTACTCCGCTGCTATCACCCGTTTTTAGAGACGATGCACCGCTTTCCTGACTTCCCCTTCGCCATCCACATCAGCGGCTGGCTGCTCTCCTATCTGGTTGGCCGGCACCCCAGGACCATCACCTTGCTGCAGGAGATGGTGGCCCGCAATCAGGCGGAGCTGGTGGGCGCCGGTGATACGGAGCCGGTGCTTGCCGCGATTCCCCACGCCGACCGCATCGCCCAGATTGAGGCCATGGCCAGCCGACTGGAGAAGCACTTCGGACAGCGTCCGGTCGGGGCATGGCTCACGGAACGGGTCTGGGACCCCAGCGTGGTGCCCGCCCTCAACGAGGCCGGGGTGCGCTACGTTATGGTGGACGACTATCATTTCCTCTGTGCGGGCGCGGCAGAGCATCAGCTCGGCGGCTTCCATCGCACCGAAGAAAATGGTCAAAGCATCGACGTTTTTCCCATTTCTGAGGCACTGCGCTACCGTCTGCCCTTCTCCGAAGCCACCGCCGCCGTGTCGTACATTGAGGGTATTTCTGAGCAATATCCGGGCAGCGCCGGTATCTATTTCGACGATATCGAGAAATTTGGTGTCTGGCCGGAGACCTATAGCTGGGTGTACGAGAAGGGCTGGCTGGAGCAATTCCTGGGTGGTGTGCTCGACTCGGCACACATTCAGCCGGTGCGCTTCCGGGACTATCTGGCACAGAACCGCCCCCAGGGCATCATCTATTTGCCGACGGTATCCTACAGCGAGATGAACGAATGGACCCTGGCCCCCGATGCGGCCCGCTGCTACGCCGCCTTCCGGGAGCAGGAAAAAACCGCGGGCCGGCTGGAAAAGCGTAAAGCCCTGATCCGCGGCGGCACCTGGAAAAACTTCCTGACCCGCTACCCGGAATCCAACTGGATGCACAAGCGCATGCTTCAGCTCTCCCAGCGCTTCCATGCCCTGCCCAGGCGCCAGCAGAGCAAAACCATGCGCGAAGATCTGCACGAAGCGCAGGCCAATGACGCCTACTGGCACGGACTCTTCGGAGGTATTTATCTGCCCCACCTGCGGCGCGCCGTCTTCAACGCCATCGTCCGTCTGGAGGCACAACTGGACCGGATTCAGGCACGCCCGGCCTTAGAGACGACTGACGTGGATATGGACGGGGTTGGCGAACTGCTCTACCACAATCACGCGCTCCAGTTGATTATCCGCCCGGAGCCAAGCGCCGCCGTGGTGGAGTGGGATTGCTACGCGCTGCGGCACAATCTCGGTGATACCCTGGCCCGCCGTGATGAGGCGTATTATGACAAGATTCGTCACGGCACCATTGAGCATGAAGCCCCCGGCGAGGGCATTGCTTCCGCCCACGACCGCGTCAGCTTCAAAACCGACATCAGTGCTGAAGACCTTACCCCGGACACCACACCCTGCCACAGCTTTCAGGAATGGATTGACGAGAGCGCTGTCACCTACAGCGAAAGCAGCTTGCAGGATGCCCCGCACTTTTCCGGCGGCGTCGTGGACGAATGGGCAGTCAGCAAACATTACACCCTGGCGGAAAATCGCCTCACGGTGGACTATCGGATTGAGTCAGCCCGCAAGCGGGTAGAAGCGCAGCGTTTCCGTACCCGGCTCTTTCTGGCCATGCCAAGTTGCGATGGCCCGGCGGGCCAGTTCTTTGCCAATGGCAGTTCACAGGGCGGCTTCGGCAGTCCCATTCACGGTGAAGCGACCCGGGAAATCGTCCTGGAGGATATGGTTATGGGCGGTAAAATCGTCCTGCATTTCAACCCGCCGGTACGCTGGTGGAGCGCGCCGCACCTGACCGTCTCACAATCGGAAGCCGGCTTCGAGAAGATCATGCAGGCTTTACGCCTGGAGCTGGAATGGCCGGTGCAGGCAGGCAAAGCGCATGTCATAGAAATACAGGCCGAGGTCATTCCCCATGACTGAGGGCCTGACCATCGGTATCGATGTGGGCGGCACCAACCTGCGCTTTGGCGTCTTTCGCGGCAACGATTTTCTGGACTCCACGCGCAGTGAAGTGAATTTACGCGAGAGATGCGGCCAAGCGCCGGACCCGGAGACCGCAGCCACGCTGGTCGCCACACTCCTGACTAAAGGCATCGCCGACCTGCGTCGACATCATCCCGATATTGCGCGGGTAGGTATTGCTTTCCCAGGCTTTATCAACGATGACGGCGTATTGCTGCAATCCCCCAACATTCCGCAACTGATTCAATTCGACCTGCAAACCGCCATGCGCACCGCCTGCCAACTCCCTGTCCTGGTCGAAAATGACGCCAACGCAGCGGGTTATGGCGAATTCTGGGAGGAACGTCAGGAGCGGCCAGAGTTGCAAAATCTGCTCTATGTCGGTCTCGGTACTGGGGTCGGTGGTGGCTGGATTCATCAGAGCCATCCCTGGCGCGGCGATCATGGCAGCGCCATGGAAATCGGCCATATTATCGTGGTACCGGGGGGGCGGCGCTGCGGCTGCGGCAATCAAGGTTGCCTGGAGCAATACGCCTCGGCGCGCGGGGTACAATCCAGTTACGTGGAGTTGACGGGTACCGCGCCAGACACCGCCGTCATCGCCCAAATGGCCAGCGATGGTCGCAGTGAAGCCGTGAGCGCTTTTCAGATGGCTGGCGGTTATCTGGGACAGGCGCTGGCCCATATCCTCAAGGTAACCGATGTCGGCGTGGTGAGAGTTGGCGGCGGCATGAGCGCCGCCTGGGACCGCTTCGCCCCGGCCATGCTGCAGCGCCTCGATGCGGATCTGATTCCGACCCTGCGCGGCAATGTCGAGGTGAAGCGCGGCAATGATGATGACCTCGCCGGCATGCGCGGCGCCGCGCTGCTCGCTGATCAGGCGTTTTTACACGACTGATGCGTATCGGTATCTTTGACTCGGGCATCGGCGGCCTCAGCACCCTGCTGGCCTGCCTGCGCTACCTGCCCGATGCGCACTATCTTTTTTATGGCGACAGCGCCCACGCCCCCTACGGCGACCAAAGCCCTGCGCAGGTGCGGCAGTGGACGGAAGCAGCCTATGCCTGGTTCATCGCCGCCGGCGTAGATGCGGTGGTGCTCGCCTGCAATACCGCTACCAGCGCCGCCGTCGCGCCTTTGCGGGAGCGCGCCGACGTACCCATTATCGGCATCGAACCCGCCATCAAGAAGGCGCTCGAAGATCACCCGCAGAGCGAAATATTACTCCTGGCCACCGCCGTTACCGTCAACGGCGTCAAACTGCAAGAACTGTTGGGTCGCCTCGAAGGCGGCCCGGAGCGTGTCCGCCCCCTCGCCTGCTCCGGTCTCGCCGAAATTGTCGAAACACAGGATGCACAGTGGCGCGAACGCGCCAGCCGCTATCTGCAAGCGCAGGTCCGGCCCGCACGCACTGCGGATATTGGCGCGGTCGTCCTGGGCTGTACCCATTACTGCTGGATCGACGACCTGATACACGACACCCTGGGCGGGGATATTACCGTCGTCGATGGTAATGACGGAGTTGCGCGTCAGTTGTGTCGCCGACTGGGTGTCCCCATCGGGACGGACACGGCGCCGCCACTACCTTGTCACGCCCGGATATCCTTGTACTTCACCGCCGACAATGATGTAAAAAGCCACCTGGCTCGCCGACTTTTGGCCGCAAGCGGGGTGCGCATGGATTTGCAGCCCGATTCGCCCCTCTGACCCATAGGGAGGCTATATCAGCAGCGGCACCGCGAGAGCCAGGGCATGAATGGCAATACCGATCATTCCGCCCACCAGCGTCCCGTTGACGCGGATATACTGCAGATCCGTACCCACCCCTTCCTCCAGGAGGCGGACCATGTCCTTATCCGGCCAGGCATGTATCGTCGCTTCGATGTGCTGGGCTAGACCATCGCGCAGAGCAGGCGCCAAACGACGGGCGCTGTCCTCCAGGTAGCCATTGAGCGCGTCGCGCAATGCCTGCTGCTCGCCCAGGAAAAGGCCCAGTTGCAGGGACAGACGCTGCACCTGCCCCTGTAACCGGGAATCCGGGCGCTGCAGGTCGGTTTCCAGCCAGGAGCGCAGATCGCGGAGTAGGCCATCCACATAGGCCTGCGCCGTCGGATGGGCAATCAAACCATGCTGCCAGCGCTGCACCCGCGCCTGAAAGGCGGCATCCGTCTGCAAACGCAGAATGGCGTCCTGCATCCAGCGATCAAAGGCCAGGCGGCGGGGATGCTCCGGGTCATCCGCGATTTCCTGCAACAACTGATGCGCCGCCTTCACCAGATTGCGGGCCAGATTCTCACTCAGCGTGGCCGGGTCCATGACTGCCCCCATCCAGGCGAACAGGGTCGGATAGGCGCGCTTGAGAATCGCCCCGACCTGATCCGCCAGCAGGCTTTGGGTATCTTCACCATCCAGCCAGCGACGCAGGCGCTGAATGCCATCGTCGAGCAGGGTCTGGTGCCGGTGATCTTCGGTCAACAGCGCCAGAATACTCCCCACCCAGCGCGCGCCGTCCATGCCCTGCAGTTGCCGCCCCAACGCAGCGCGCAAGGCGGTGCGCAATTCGCGGTCATCACTCAAGGCCAGAGCCTTTTGGAGCAGAACGGCCATCTGCCGGGCCAGCAGTCCGCTGTTTCCGGCATCACTCAGCCATTGCGCCAGCCAGGTGGCCGGATCGGCGCGTCGCAACAGGCGCACAATGGCCTCGGCCTCCAGAAAGTGATCGCGGATAAACTCCGCCAGACGGCGCGCCAGACGCGCCTTGTTCCGCGGCAGGATCGCCGTGTGCGGAATGGGCAATCCCAGGGGATGCCGGAAGAGTGCGACTACCGCAAACCAGTCCGCCAAAGCACCCACCATGGCCGCCTCCGCAAAGGCCCCCGCCCAGGCCCAAAGCCCGGCAAAGTCATGTGCTGCCGCCACCAGAAACAGCGCCAGCGCCCCCAGCAACAAACCCAGCGCCCAGCGGCGCAGCACACGTAGTCTTCGAGTCCGATCTGGTTTAGCGGCGGTCACTATAGCTCCTGTAGGTTAGGGCGGGCACGGGCGCATCCCTGGGGGTCTGGCCCGGAGTTTAGCAGAAGGCAGCGCTTACCCGGTAAAAGTGCGGCAAGGGCTTGAAGCGCTGACAGCGCCGGTCGTAGTATGGACAGGCGACAAGAGAAGGCCTATAGGGGGAGCACATGCGCCTGTTTTTAGCTATTTTTCTGCCATTTGTGGTGTTTTTCACTATTGGCCGCCCGATTGCGGGGATTGTTTGCCTGATTTTGCAGATCACGCTGATCGGCTGGGTGCCCGCGGCCATCTGGGCGGTGTATGCGCTGAGTCAGTACAAGACGGACAAGAAGATCGAAAGGGCGTTGGGGAGGTAACATAGGGTTGCCAGTGCCATGATTAGGCACCATCGCCCGTAGCTTTTTGCGTCGCATGCACCGCCTCGAAGATCTCGCGTGCCAGTATCGGGAATGCCGTGCGCTGGAAATCACCATCGTCCATATAGCGGGTCACGATTTTGTCGTTTTCGGCCATGCGCTGAATCATCAGGTCCTCGATCAGCTTGCGCACCCCCAACTGGAACTTGTCCAACGGGTTGGCCATCGCGGTCTGGATCACTTGGCTGTTGCTGGTCGCACGGGCCTTGATCTGATCGAAGAAGAGACGATCTTCCTCGGTGAAGGTCGTGCCAAAACGCTCGTTAAGCACCTGGATGATCTCGGATAGCGGCGCCTTTTCTTCCTTGGCCCTGCCAGTGCCCACGTCGGTGGGGCTGTAGACGCCTTCGGGCTCACCGACCTTCAGTTCAATCGGGCCACTGGAAACCCGCTGCAGCCGGTAGTACTGCAGTTCCACTTCATTGCCGATCTTGACCACGGTGTTGTCGCGATCCAGCGGCAGATGCGGCAAGAGAAGGCGACCGTAGCTATAGAGCATCTCCAGATCGGGGTCCGCGTAGGGCAGAATCTGGCTCAAGAACGAGTACATCCGCACATAGCCACCGAGCTTGTCGCGGAAGGCCGCCCTCACCTCGTCGTCTTCGATGGCCTTGAAGCGATCCACCGCCGGTTGCAGGTGGCGCTGCATGTGGGCGTGATCGGCTGGGTTCTGCCGATCCGGCTGGCGGTAGAAGATGCGGGCAAACGCCTCGACCTCGCTCCAGTGGTAGATCTGCATTTGATCCAGCTCGTGCTTGATGCTGGGCAGCATTTCAAGGTTGGCCGATTCCTGCAGACTAGTGGCGTCGAAATATGGCTTGAACGCCGCGTAGACGTCCTCGGGCTTGTTCACGAAGTCCAGCACGAAAGGCTCATCCTTGCCGACGATCTTACGGTTCAAACGCGACAGCGTCTGCACGGCCTGAACGCCATCCAGGCGTTTGTCCACATACATTGCGCACAACAGTGGTTGGTCAAAGCCGGTCTGGTACTTGTTGGCTACCAGCAGCACCTGATAATCGCTGGAGCCGAAACGCTCGGGCAACTGGCTTTCCGGGATGGACTTGCCGGTGACCACATCCGGGTTCATGCCCGGCTCGGTGTATTCGATACCGGTATCTGGGTCCTTCACCGTGCCGCTGAAGGCTACCAGCGGTCGGATATCGGTGAGGTGGTTTTCTGCGAGGTAACGCTCGAAAGCCAGCTTGTAACGCACGGCTTGAATCCGGCTGGCCGTCACCACCATCGCCTTGCCGCGGTCGCCCAACTGATGGCGGACGTGCTCGCGAAAGTGCTCGACGATGACTTCCGTCTTCTGTTCGATATTGTGCGGGTGCAGCTCCTTGAACTTGGCCAGCGCCTTGGCACCCTTCTTTTTCGGGATGGCCGGGTCGTCCTCCACCGTCTTCACGAACTTGAACCAGGTGCTGTAGGTCGTGTAATTGCGCAGCACGTCGAGGATGAAGCCTTCCTCGATGGCCTGGCGCATCGAATAGGTGTGGAAGGCCTCCGGCTTGCCGCTCGCACCCTCGCGGCCGAACAGCTCCAGCGTCTTGCCCTTGGGCGTGGCGGTGAAGGCGAAGAAGCTCAGGTTCTGCTGCTGGCCACGCGACGCCATGATCTGGTTCAGGCGGTCTTCCCAATCGGCTTCATCCTCGCCGTTGCCGTTCTGCGCATTGGCGCCCAAGATGCTCTTGAGCTCGCGGGCCGTTTCGCCGGTCTGGCTGGAATGCGCCTCGTCCACGATCACCGCATAGCGGCGGG
>NZ_JAGDVS010000149.1:28502-39849 GCF_023255755.1 Acidithiobacillus sp.
CCAAGCCCCGGCTTGGGCCTTCTCCTCGTCGCTGGCCTTGTCCTGATTCTCCGCGCCAGCCGCGTGCAACAGGCCGCGCAGCACAAAGGGGAACTTCTGCAGCGTAGTGATGACGATCTTGGTGCCATCGATCAAGGCATCAGCCAGTTGCTTGGCGTCCTGGTCAATCGCCTTGACCACACCCTGCGCGTGTTCGATCTGGTAGATCGCGTCCTGCAACTGCTTGTCCAGCACCTTGCGGTCGGTGATGACGATCACGCAGTCGAACACCTTCTGATCCTGCGCGTTATGCAGGCTAGCCAGCCGGTGCGACAGCCACGAGATGCTGTTGGTCTTGCCGCTGCCCGCTGAGTGCTGGATCAGGTAATTGTGGCCAGCGCTCTCCACGCGGGCCGCTGCCACCAGCGCGCGCACCGCATCGAGTTGGTGGTAGCGCGGGAACACCAGCTTCTCGGTGGTGACCAGCTTCTTGCCGCCCCGGCCGTCGTCCACCTTCTGTTCGTCTTTCTCGATGAACAGGAAGTGGCCGAGGATGTCGAGAAAGCTGTCGCACTGCAGGGTTTCCTGCCAGAAGTAGCCGGTGCGGTAGCCGCTGGCATGCTGCGGGTTGCCTGCGCCGCACTGAATCTGTCCCGGATGACTGCCCCGGTTGAAGGGCAGGAAAAAGGTTTTTTCTTTCGCCAGCCGTGTGGTCATCCACACTTCGTCCGGGTCGGTGGCAAAATGCACCAGCGCGCGTTTCTTGAACTCGAACAGCGGCGCGCGTGGGTCGCGGTCGCTCTGGTATTGCTTCACTGCGTGCCGCCAGGTCTGGTGCGTGCCAGGGTTTTTCAGCTCGATGGTGATCACCGGCAGGCCATTGACCGCCAGCACCATGTCCACCGTGCTGTGGTCACCGGGGTGACAAGGCACTTGCCTGGTGACGGTGAGCTGATTCTGGCCGTACAGCGCCAGCACATCGGGCGATAAAGTGTGGGCGGGTTTGAAATAGGCCAGCCGGAACAACTTGCCGTAGAACTTGAAGCCGTGGCGCAGCACGTGCAGGCTACCCTTGATGTCCAACTCCTTGAGCAGCGCCTCCAGCAGCATCGGCTGGACGTTGCTGCCGTGCTGCGCGGTCATCTCGGCCCACAGCCTGGGCTGGGTGGCTTCGATGAAGGCGAATACCCGCGCCGGGAACAGCGCGCGCGCCTTGTCCCACTCGGCGTTGGTGCCGGGTAGCCAGCCGCCTTCGACCAGCATCTGCTCCAGGTAGTTCTCAAAGGCTCTTTCGCTGGTTTGCGCCATGTCTTATCCCTTGGTTTGTGTCTAACCAGAACCACACAAAACGTTTTGTGTATTGGTTTTCAAAAAAAACTGGACACAAGTCGTGTTGTCTGTGCTAGCCCGGACTCAAATGACTTGCCTGCCTTCCGCGCTGTTGAGCAATTCCTTGAAAGCCAGAATGGCCGAACGCCGCCCGCTTTGTTCCCGCAACGGGTGCAGCACCCCCGCCTCGCGCAGTTTGCGCAAAAAAGGCAGCGCTGTTTGCTTGGCGATGCCGATGCGTTGCACAAAGTCACTGGACTGAAAAATCGGACGATCAAACAACGCATCCAGCACCGTGATGGCGTGCTGCGAACGGGTCAGCTCGGTGATCTGCTGCTTCATGCGTTCATATAAGGCCAAAATCTCGCGCACCCGCTCGGTGTTTGCCTGGGCTTGTTGGGTGATGGCTTGTAAGAAAAACGCGATCCAACCCGTCCAGTCGCCCTCTCGGCTGACACCTTGCAGCCCGGCGTAATACAGCTCCCGATGGGACTCCAAATAATCGCTGAGGTAGAACATTGGGCTGGCCAGTGCCCGCTTCTGGTACAAAAACAGCGGAATCAGCAGGCGGCCAATGCGCCCATTGCCGTCCTTGAACGGGTGAATCAACTCGAACTGGGCATGCACCACCGCCACCTGCACCAGCAGGTCAAGGTCGGTGCCGGCCAGATAACGCTCCCACGCCTGCAAATGGTCGAGCAACTGCAATGGCGACGGTGGCACAAAGCTCGCCTGCTCGATGGTGCAACCCGCCGGGCCGATCCAGTTCTGATCGCGCCGGAACTCGCCCGGTGTTTTGTTGGCACCGCGCACGCTGTCCATCAGCACCGCGTGCATTTGCTTCACCAGCGCCAGCGTGATTGGGCGCTCTTGCACATACTCAGACGCAATGACCAGCGTCTTGCGATAATTGACGATTTCCTGAATGTCCTTGGCCTTCTCACCACCAAACTCCAGCCCGGCCTCGTATTCCAGCACCTCGTCCACAGTCGCCTGCGTGCCTTCAATCTTGGACGACAATACCGCTTCGCGGTTGGTCAAGGGCGAGAGCATTACACCGGGGTTGATGACGCTTTGCAGCAGTCCGTCATACCGCGCCAGCGCTGCATTGGCCGGGCCGATGTGGGCAATCAGGCGGGCGTAGTCCAGGCCGGCAAGTGGTAAGGCATCAGGGGTGTAAGGCTGCATCAGGCCATCTCCGTCTCAAGGCTTGCGACTGCCCGCACGTCGATCTTGCCGGTGACGGCGGAGGTAATGAGGGCTTGGCGGTATTCGGTGAGTCGAGAGATTGCCTCATCAACCTGAACCATCAATCGATCGATTTCGATGGTCTCACGATCAAGATAGATTGCAATAGCCGACTGTTCCGAAAGTGGGGGAACCGTAAAAACTAGATTTTTGGTTTCATCTTGATTGATGATTGGCAAAGTTGTGAATTTCCCGCACTTCACAATGAAATCACGCAAAATCTTTAGGTAGTAAGTTGCAAAAACGGGATCAAGTTTGGAATTGCAGCCAATTGCGTTAATTTGCTGATTGCATGAGCACTCACCCAAGGCTATCCCGACTTTTCCAATGGTTGCACCAATTCCCACGAGCATCACAGTCTTTTCTGGAAAGATCCGAACCTCTGTTTTGCCTTCAGCTGACAAGGCCCTGTTTGCGAGCCCCAGGTAAATATCGTCGGAAAAGTCGCTCGGCGAATACCAGTTAAAGCCATTTTCCTCAAAGTGATGGTCTTCTGCACCGCTTGGTGTGTTTCCTGTTTTCACGAACTTGATAAGCCGTCTTAGTGGCAAAACCTTCCACCGTTCCGGCACCTCGCCTAGCCAATCCACCCCAGAATTCTTCATCTCCGGATGCGGCTCCAGCCCCGCTGCCTTGGCGGCTTCAGGTGGCAGGCCACGGGTGACGGTGCGGGCGATCAGGGCGCTGCGCTTTTCCTTGAGCTTGGCTATGAGCTGCCGCTTCTGCGCCACCAGCGCGTCGATCTGCGCGGTCTTGGCATCGAGGAAGCGGGCGATGGTTTGTTGTTCGTCGATGGGGGGCAATGGCAGTTCACAGATGCCAATGAAGTCCCAGCTTGCACGAGGCATCTTTGACCCGTAGGTCGACGAGTCAACGAGATTGATGAACCCATGGCTCAGCAGATGGTAAAGCAGAAAATTTCGGTCATAGGTCTTGCCGCGCAACACCAGCAATTCAGATGAACACAGGCCATCGAAATCGACATTGCACGCCTTGGCCAGATAAGGGCGTAACTTACCGAACAGCGTATCGCCAGCCTCAAATCGATTGGAAACGCCAGTCGGAACCAAATCATCGTAAAGATCAACAATGCGGCCCGTCCAGGGTTCAACCTGTTCCAAACCAATATATGGAAGCGGATTGTCTTCGTCAGACTCGACCTTCATTTCAGCTCGGTTAGCAACATATTTCAGTCGCTTGAGTTCCCAATGGGCTGGAAAATCACGAATCCAGCCAATGCCGCTGGATTTATAGTCTTCATACACGGCGTATTTCATGCCATCTTCTCCTGTCTGGCACTATCTACGGCGGTTTTCCAGAAACCTTCCTTATCCCAATCCGGCGGGAAACCCATATGCGGGCGCGAGACCTGTGGATAGCGATCCAGCAAGGCTACCAGCCGTTCTGTCCAGCGGCTTTCCGGGCAGACCACCTGTAGCAAGGATTCGATCACGACCAGTTGTAAGTAGAGTCGGCGACGCGGGTTGAGCATCTGATCCGATTGCGTGCGGGCACCGGTGGCAATGGCCTCGGGGATGGCAGGCCAGTGGGCCGGTATTTTTTTCGGCATTTCCGGACGGCTGCCAAACTCGCGGTTCCACACCCGCGCATGGTGAGCGCAAACATTTCGCAAGTCGGAGAGGCTGCGAAACCAGGACTTGAGCAGTGGGAACTTCCAGCCAAGGTGCGTTTCGATGCGCTGGGTATCCTGGGCCTGGCGCAAGTGGGCAAACAGCACGGAAACCTGCTTGAAGGTCAGCAGTTCAACCGCCATCCAGATTGGCGGCTGCACTGGTGCGGCGGTGTATTTACGGCGATAGTGCGCCAGAAAGGACTCAACCTCGCGTTCCCCGGTTGCTTTTTCCAGCGTATCCAATAACCAGCGATGGTCGTAGCGGTTATCAAACAAGGTGGCATCCAGATAGCCATGCGGGCCATGATGTTCCGCCAGTGTATTGGTCAACTGGGCTCGCAATGCCACTTCCAGACGCTCAATGGCATCGAGTAGTAACAGGCGCAGTTCGCGGTCAAACACATACAAATCCAGCACATCGTCAAAGTGAGTACCTGGCAGGAAATGATGTTCCGGCTCATTCGGGGTATAGAACGGGCGGGTGTAGGCGGATAGCCGGAAATAGCTGATATTGCTAAGGTAGTGCCGGGTTCTGGCTTCGTTATTGATGTCAAGGCCACGGCTGCGCAGCGTGTCGAGGTGCTGGTCAACCGAGTAGGCAGGCTTGTCGAAATGGCTCATCGGCAAACCCCAGAAACAAAAAACCCGCCAAAGTGTGCATCGTGGAGAGGCATGGCGGGTGTGTTGAGATGAATTCTAGATGCCGTGGCGGCACCGGTCAAGCTAAAAAAAGTAACCCCTCTGGTGCGCTTCCATGAGAGGCGTGAGGGGTGTTGTTGGGAAATCTTGTGGGCAAAGGCACAGGTTCGGGCATTAAAAAAGTAACCCGCCGGTTTGAGGGTGCGCTTGCGCGCATAGCCTTGGCGGGTGTTGTTGGCCAGCATATTACTGGCGCAGGAAGCGAAAGCCAAGCTTCCGTTCACGCCGTCACCTCGCCCAGCAGGCGCACGATGTCGGCCTCCAGCGCCTTGATTTCGGCTTCGATCACGGAAAGCTCGCGCGGCGGCTCGTAGCGGTAGAAGTGGCGGTTGAGCGGGATCTCGTAGCCGATCTTGGTCTTGCTGTGGTCGATCCAGGCATCGGGTACGTGGGGCAGCACCTCGCACTCAAAGTAGGCCTGGATACTCTCTTTCAGCGGCACATTCTCTGTGTCGCGCAGTTCGGCATCGGGTTCGGCCTCGCCATCACGGTTACGGCAGATTTCGGCGTTCTCGTCGCGCTCACCCAGGGCATTGACCACTGCCTTCAGTTCAGGGGCGCCCAGGCGCACGCCGAGTTCACGGTCAATGGGCTTGAGGCGCTCCAGAAACACCTTGCGGTCATTGATTTGCTCTGAGTGACGCCTGGCAAATTCGGCCAGCAGTTCGCGGATCTGCTGCTGGCGGGCCTCACCGGTTTCGATGTCTTTCAGGCGAGCGGCCCCGCCCTTCTTGGCGCTGGTAGCCAGGTTTTTGAAGGCAGTTTCGCCTTCCAGGCGGGCCATGCGTTCCGATGTGGCGTGGAAGTTCAGGCGCAGCGGGCGCTCGACGGTGATTTTGTGATAGCCGAAATCCTCGTTGTCGAACAGTTTGCTGACGACCAGTTCTTTCCACGTTTGCCCTTCGGGCGCAGGCTCATCTGGCGCAGCGCTGGTCAAAGTCACCACCTTCCCGCCCTTATCGAACAGCACCCAGCGGGTGGTGCCGTTCACGAACTGGCCGTGCAGGCTGGTGATGTCGCCGATGTAGTCCGGGTCCTTGGGCTTGTCGCTGGGGTCGCCAATGCGGCGGCGCTTGTTGCCCAGGCTTTTCTCCATCGGCACCCAGTGGTTGCGGGCGTCGATGAGTTGCACCTTGCCCTTGCGATGCGGCTCTTTGCGGTTGGACAGCACCCAGATGTAAGTGCTGATGCCGGTGTTGTAGAACAGCTGGTCGGGTAGCGCGACCATGGCTTCGAGCCAGTCGTTTTCGATGATCCAGCGGCGGATTTCGGATTCGCCGCCGCCGGCATCACCAGTGAACAAGGGGGAGCCGTTGAACACGATGCCGATGCGGCTGCCGCCCTCGGAAGCCGAGCGCATCTTGTCGATCATGTGCTGCAGGAACAGCAAGGCCCCGTCGTTGATGCGCGGTGTGCCTGCACCAAAACGGCCTTGGTAGCCAAGGGTGTCACGCTCGTGCTCGATGGTGCGCTGCTGCTGCTTCCACTCCACGCCAAACGGCGGATTGGCGAGCATGTAGTCGAAGCGGCGCTTCTGGCCCTGTTCGTCGCGGGCGTGGGCATCCTTGGTAAAGGTGTCACCTAGTGCGATGTTGTCGGCGTCTTCGCCCTTGATGAGCATGTCGGAACGGCAGACGGCCCAGGCTTCATCGTTCCAGTCTTGCCCGTAGAGATGCGGCTTGGCCTCGCTGTTGAGGTCGCGGATATACTTCTCGGCCACGGATAGCATCCCTCCCGTGCCACAGGCCGGGTCGTAGATGGTCTTGACGACGTGGCTGCGGCGCAGGTCCTGCTCGGGCGACAGCAGCAGGTTGACCATTAGTTTGATGACTTCGCGCGGCGTGAAGTGCTCGCCGGCCTCCTCATTGGACTGTTCGGCACCGATTCGGATCAGCTCTTCGAATACATAGCCCATCTGCATCGCGGCCCGATCGGCTGACAGGCTCGCAAAACTCAGGTCAAAGGTGGCAAATTTTTGCACCACCTTAAATAGCAGATTCTTCTCGCTCATGCGTTCAATTTGCTCGCCAAACTTGAATCTCTCGAAAATGGCGCGAATATTGGGCGAATAGCCGTTGATGTAGCTGTTGAGATTGGGCGCGAGATTACTGGGGTCATCCAGCAACGAATTAACGCCTTTCTCCGAGGAACGCAACTCCAACCGCGACAGGTTATAAAACGGATAACCAGTGACCGACTGCATCACGCTGCGGATGATGCTCTCCGGCTTACCCTTATACTGATTGAAGGTCGTCAGCGCCTGCGCTTTGGTCGGGCTGAGCAGGCAATCAAAACGGCGCAATACGGTCATTGGTAGGATGACCTTGCGGTATTCGTTGCGCTTGTATGGTCCGCGCAGCAGGTTGCATATACTCCAGA
Organism: Acidithiobacillus sp.; assembly: GCF_023255755.1. GTDB lineage: Bacteria > Pseudomonadota > Gammaproteobacteria > Acidithiobacillales > Acidithiobacillaceae > Acidithiobacillus. The sequence goes on from NZ_JAGDVS010000149.1 coordinate 35,770, forward strand.
TATCGTTGGCAAGGTGGCGATGGATTTCAGCAGTCATTGGGCCTTTTCCGAATTATGTTTTTAACCGATCTTTGATGAATTTCTCGGCCATTTTAGAGTAAGAACCCAGCACATAGCATTGAGCATTCCCCCAACCGCCGCTCGCGCCACGCGCACATCCCCAAGCAGAACAACCCAATTTGAATGCGTAAGGTTGATTTGCTTGCGGAATGGTATTTACATATTAACTATAGGTATATTTTAAAACGGAATATCATCATCAAAATCCTCCGCCGGCACGGGCGGCATCTCATTTTTCCGCGAACTCCCCGCACTGCTGCCGCCACCACTCGGCCGGGACTGATCTTCTTCATCGAAGCTAGCCGCACCGCCGCTACCGCCCCCACGCGCGCCCACCAGTTGCAGACGGTCTCCCACGATCTCCGTGGTGTAACGCTCCTGCCCTTCCTTGTCGGTCCACTTGCGCGTCTGCAGGCGGCCTTCCACATAGGCCATGCTGCCTTTGCGCAGGTATTCGCCGGCGATTTCCGCAGTGCGTCCGAAGAGCACCACCCGATGCCATTCGGTACGCTCCTGCTTGTTGCCTTCCTTGTCCTTGAAGGTCTCAGAAGTCGCGACGCTGAAGTTCGCGATGGCGCCGCCACTGGGCTGATAGCGCATCTCCGGGTCCCGTCCCAGATGCCCCAACAATATGACCTTGTTCACTCCCGCCATCGTCTGATCTCCTTATCTGCAGGGGACGGGTGTCCCCGAAAGCTTTATACTAACCCATTGTCCCCAAAAAGAGCATGTCGGCTGCATGGAACACATCCATATCCGGGGCGCCCGCACCCACAACCTCAAAAATATCTCCCTTACCTTACCGCGCGACCGCCTCATCGTCATCACCGGGCTGTCCGGATCGGGCAAGTCGTCGCTGGCCTTCGACACCCTCTACGCCGAGGGTCAGCGCCGCTATGTGGAAAGCCTCTCGGCCTATGCCCGCCAGTTTCTCTCCCTCATGGGCAAGCCCGATGTGGACGCGATTGAGGGACTTTCCCCCGCCATCGCCATAGAGCAGAAATCCACCTCCCATAACCCCCGTTCCACCGTCGGCACCGTCACCGAGATTCACGACTATCTGCGCCTGCTCTATGCCCGTGCCGGCACCCCATGGTGCTGCGGCGCCCCCATTCAGAGTCAGACCATCAGCCAGATGGTCGATCAGCTCCTGGCCCTGCCCGAAGGCGAAAAGCTCATGATCCTGGCGCCGGTGCTGCGTGACCGCAAGGGCAGCCACGAGGACATCATCGGCAGCCTGCGCGCCCGCGGTCTGATCCGCGCCAGGGTGGATGGTCAACTCCTCGAACTGGATGAAATCCCTACCCTGGACAAGAAGCGCAAGCATCGCATCGAGGCCGTCATCGACCGCCTGGTACTGCGCGGCGACAGCGGACCGCGCCTGGCCGAATCGCTGGAAACCGCCCTCAGCCTCGCCGAAGATCAGGCCATCGTCGTCCTCATGGGACCACAGCATGCGGAAGAGCGACTGTTTTCCGCTCACCATGCCTGCCCCAGTTGCGGGCGCTCCTTTCCGCCTTTGGAGCCGCGCCTCTTCTCCTTCAACAATCCCGCCGGGGCCTGCCCGCGCTGTGACGGCCTCGGCGAGATCACCTTTTTTGACCCCGACCTGATCGTCCCCAATCCGGAACTGAGCCTGCGTGATGGGGCCATCGCCGCCTGGACCAAGCGCTATCAGGAGCACTACGCGCCCCTGCTCACGGCGCTGGCCGCACACTTTCATTTTTCGCTGGACACCCCATGGCGAAATCTGGCTTTCGACATCCGCGAGCAGATTCTCCACGGCAGCTCCGAACGCATCACCGTCCAGCAAGGGGCGCGCAGCCACAAGCTGAGCTTCGAGGGCGTCATTGCCGGCCTGGAGCGGCGCCTGCGCGAAACCCAGTCCAATCTCATCCGCGAAGAAATCATGCGCTATATGGGCCGCTTGCGGTGCCCCGCCTGTAATGGCAGTCGCCTGCGCGAGGAGGCGCGGATGGTCAGGGTTGGCCCGCTGGCCCTTCAGGAAGTCTCGGCGCTGTCCATCCGCGCGTCATTGCAACACTTCACCCATCTGCAACTGGAAGGGCAGGAAGCCCTCATCGCCGAGCGCATCCTCAAGGAAATCGGCAGTCGCCTGAAGTTTCTGGTGGATGTTGGCCTCAACTACCTCAGCCTCGACCGCTCCGCCGAAACCCTGTCGGGTGGTGAAGCGCAGCGTATCCGTCTGGCCTCGCAAATCGGCGCGGGGCTGGTGGGGGTGATGTACGTCCTCGACGAACCCTCCATCGGCCTGCACCAGCGCGACAACGACCGGCTGATCGCCACCCTCAAGCGCCTGCGCGACCTGGGCAACAGCGTGCTGGTGGTCGAGCACGACGCCGACGCCATTCTGTGTGCCGATCATGTGGTGGACATGGGGCCGGGCGCGGGTGAGCATGGCGGGCGCATCATCGCCCAGGGCACGCCGCAGCAGGTCATGGCCGACCCCAACTCGCTCACCGGCGCCTACCTCAGCGGCCAGCGCAGTGTGTTTCGCGGCAAGCCGCGCCAGCACGCCGCCCCCGAGCAATGGCTGACCCTGAGCGGCGCCTGCGGCAACAACCTGCACAACGTCACGGCGCGGTTTCCGCTCGGGCGCATCACCTGCGTCGCCGGGGTGTCCGGATCGGGCAAGTCCACGCTCATCAACGACACCCTCTACGCCGCCTGCGCGCATGAACTCAACCGGGCCGGGCTGGAGGCCGCGCCGTATGCCGCGCTCGACGGCCTCGATCAGCTCGACAAGGTGATCGCGGTCGATCAGTCCCCCATCGGGCGTACCCCGCGCAGCAACCCCGCCACCTACACCGGGCTGTTCACCCCGATCCGCGAGCTGTATGCGCAAACTGCCATTGCGCGCGAGCGCGGCTATGACGCCGGACGCTTCTCGTTCAACGTCAAGGGCGGGCGCTGCGAAGCCTGCCAGGGCGACGGCGCGGTCAAGGTGGAGATGCACTTCATGCCGGATCTCTACGTGCCATGCGATGTGTGCGGCGGCCAGCGCTACAACCGCGAAACGCTGGAAGTCACCTACCGTGGCCTGAGCATCGCGCAGGCGCTCGACCTCACTGTGGAGCAGGCGCTCGATGTGTTCGGCGCCGTGCCCGCCATCGCCCGCAAGCTGCAGACCCTGATGGACGTGGGCCTGGGCTATATCCGCCTCGGGCAGTCCGCCATCACCCTGTCGGGCGGCGAGGCGCAGCGCGTCAAGCTGGCGCTCGAACTCTCCAAGCGCGACACCGGGCGCACCCTGTACATCCTCGACGAGCCGACCACCGGCCTGCACTTTGCCGACATCGAACTGCTGCTGGGCGTGCTGTTCAAACTGCGCGACGCCGGCAACACCATCGTCGTGATCGAGCACAACCTCGACGTGCTCGCCAGCGCCGACTGGATCGTCGAACTCGGCCCCAAGGGCGGCGCGGGCGGCGGCCTGCTGATCGCCGAAGGCACGCCCGAGGCCATCGCCGCGCATCCCGACAGCGTCACCGGCCCCTATCTGGGGCGGGTGCTGCGCGGCGCGTAACGATTTCACCGCAACGCTGTTACCTTGCGCCCATCGTCAACCGCCTGCGGGCGAAGGAGTGCGGCATGGGACTCATCGGATTTCTGATCATCGGCCTGATTGCCGGGTGGCTGGCAGGCAAGATCATGCGCGGCGGCGGCTTCGGCATGCTGGGCGACATGGTGGTCGGCGTGGTCGGTGCCTTCATCGGCGGCTTCCTGTTCCGCTTGCTCGGCCTGTTTCCCGGCGGCGGCCTGCTGCCCAGCCTGATCGTGGCAACCATCGGCGCCATCGTGCTGCTGTGGCTGATCCGGCTGGTGAAAAAAGCCTGACCGAACGCGCCGACCCGCGCCGCTTCAGCCCAGCGTCACCCGGGCGAACTTGCGCTTGCCCACTTGCAGCACCACGGTGCCTGTGCCAAGCTTGAGCGTGCGATCTTCGGCCACCGTGCCGTCGATGCGCACGCCGCGTTGTTCGATCATGCGCACGCCTTC
>NZ_JAGDVS010000103.1 GCF_023255755.1 Acidithiobacillus sp.
CTGGGTATTCGCTTCTACGCATGCTGGTGAGGAGCAGATGGCGCTGGCGGCGCTGGAAGACTTGCAGCGCCAATGGCCGGATCTGCTGCTGGTGCTGATTCCCCGCCATCCCTCGCGGCGACTGGAGGTGATGGCACGGATGCAGGCAAAGGGGGTGTCCTTTGCCTTGCGCTCGCGTGCTGAGGACGTGGGGGCGCGCGCGGTTTTTCTGATAGATACACTGGGTGAGGTGATGGACTTCTACGCGGCGGCAGATGTGGTGACCATCGGTGGCAGTTTTGTGCCGGCGGGGGGGCATAATCCCCTGGAAGCTGCAGCACTGGCCCGCCCGGTTACCTTCGGCCCGTATATGGATAATTTTAAGGGCATCACCCAGGATTTGCTGGCGGCCAACGCTGCGGTTCAGGTTGTGGATGTCGAGGCCCTGGTAGCGCAGTTGGGTGCGTGGTTGACTACCCAGGAGCCAGCGACAGAGATGGGCGACCGTGCCTTGGCGTTTCTGCAGCAGCAGCGTGGTGCGCTGGGGCGTACTTTTTCCCTGCTAGATCATATCGTTCCGTAAGCATTTTAATAGGGATAGTCCCAGCCTTCCGGCTGATCCTTGAAACGACGGTGAACCCACCAGTATTGTTCAGGGGCTTTACGGATAGCGGTCTCCAGTGCGACATTCATCGCCGTGGCATCCGCCTCCGCATCGCCGCTCGGGAAAGATGCAGGCATGGGCACAATCTCGATACGAAAACCCTCACCGTCCGGCAGCCGATAGGCGAAGAGTCCGAACACAGGGCTTCCACGCCGCGCTGCCAGCCGGCCCAGTAAAGGTGTCGTGCAGGCAGGACGGCCAAAGAACGGGGCATAATCCCCTTCGCGCGGATCGACGTTCTGATCCGGAAGAATGCCGATTACTTTTCCTTGCTGCAGCGCGTGGAGCAGGGGGCGGATACCTCCCTCCTTGGGGACCAACTGCGCACCACTGCGCCCGCGGCCAGCCACAATGCGTGCGTTGACAGCCGGATTGCGGGTTTCCATGTAGAGTACGGTTACCGGCCAGCGTTGCCCGATGTAGAGCACCGCGGCTTCCCAGGCCCCGAGGTGCGCGGTGAAGAGAATCACCCCATCTCCTTTGGCTAAAGCGGCGTCCACCAGATCGTCCCCACGCACTTCGCGGATCAGGCCGAGGGCGCGGGGCAAGGGCCAGTACCACAGTGGTCCCAGCTCCAGGGCCGCCTGGCCCAGTGCCCGGAAATGCGCGCGCCGCAAGGTATGCCGCTGAGCCAGGCTCATCCTGGGGAAAACTATGGCGAGGTTGGCGTCCACCACTTTGCGCGCCCGTGTCATACTGAGCCGCACCAAATCACCGAGCATTGCACCGAGGGCTGCCCGACAACGCCGCGGCAGGTACCCCGCCCCGCGCAGAATGCCCGCTGCCAGCGAGGCTACTGCCTTTTGCCGCAGATTTCCCTGTACCTCAGCCACTGTTTTCCCTGGCCTCCTCCATTTTGTGGCAGGTATTGTAGGATAGGGCGGGGCGTTCGGATACCCATTGTTCGCATGATATTGCCCGCGAAGAGGCTCCCGGACTAGCGGTGCAGCGCCCGCCGCAGGCGATCCAGGCCTTCCTCCAGCACGCTCCGCGGTGCAGCGAAATTCAGTCGCACAAAACCCTCGCCGCCCGGCCCGAAACTGGGGCCGGGATTGAGGCCGAGACCTGCTTGCAGCAGACGCCGGGCGAGCGTCTCGTCGTCGCCGTAATGGTGCACATCCAGCCAGGCCAGATAGCCGAACTCCGGTTGCCGGTAGCCGACTTCGGGTAGCTCCCGCATCAGGTACTCGCTGATGAGGCGGGCATTATTGCTCAGATACTGGCGCAATGCGGCCTGCCACTCCGCACCGTGCCGCCAAGCGCTGGTCATGGCGGTCAGGGCGAAAAGGTTGGTGTGCTGAATCTGGCTGCGCTGGACTTCATTCAGAAAGGCGCGACGCAGCCCAGTATCGGGGATGACGCTGACTCCGCCACCCAGTCCCGCCAGATTGAAGCTTTTGCCGGCAGAGGTCAGGAAAATCGCGCGCGGGAAGCGGCTGGGAAAAGGGCAGTGCCGATGGTGGCTGAGGTCGGCATGGATTTCATCGCTGACGATCACGCAGGCCGCTTCAGCGCACAGAGTACCCAGTCGTTGCAGCTCTTCCGGTGTCCAGACCCGCCCCACCGGATTGTGGGGCGAGCAGAGGAGCAGCAGTTTCGCCCGCTGGACGGCGATTTCCAGGGCATCCCAATTCATGCAGTAATGGCCGGTGTCATCCGTGATCAGCGGGGCCAGTAGCAATTCCCGCCCGTTGTCCTCCACTGCAGTCATGAACGGCGGATAAATGGGAGGCATGACGATGATCGCCTCGCCCGGTCGGGTGAAGGCACGTACGGCTGCGTAAAGGGCAGGAACGACACCGCTGATGCAGGCGACTGCGTCGCTTTCCGGCCGCCAGTTATGGCGCCTGGCCAGCCAGTCTGCGGCGGCCTGCAACATGATCCCTTCGTTGCCCGGATAACCGAAAACGGGGTGATTCAGGCGTTCCTGCAAATCGGCTATGACCGTGTCCGGTGCGGCGAAATCCATATCTGCCACCCACATGGGCAGCACTTCAGCGCCAAAACGTTTTGCCGCACCATCCCATTTGAGGCATCCGGTTCCGCGTCGTGGAATGACTCTGTCGAAGTCGACGCTGCCTTGTTCCGCGCTCATAAGCGCTCCCAGATAGTCACCTGCGCGATACTGTGCTGATATTTGCGCGCCGTTTCGCGGATGACAAAGGACAAATCCTGCGGGCTGTCATCGCGCAGACGGAATGCTCCGGACAAAATTTCACGCAGGGCGTCGAAGGTGCTCAGATTCTCCCCATCTCGTTTGAAACCGCCGAGCCATTCTGTCCGCGCAGTATATTCTTCCAGCCAGGTATAGGGCGAAGTGATGACCAGTAAACCGCCGGGAAGGATGCGGTCGGCAATGTCCTCCAGAAATTTGCGGGGATGGTGCAGGCGGTCAATGAGGTTGGCTGCCACTACCAGATCATAATCCCGATACAAAGGCTTCAGATTGCAGGCGTCGGCCTGGAAGAAGTGGACCCGGTCCGCCGTCCCGGTCAGGCCCAGGGCGCCGAGATCGGCCGTTTGATAACTTTGCAGTTCACCCTCTTCGGTCAGCGTGTAGGAGAAGTGCCCGCGCTCACGCAGTTGCACGCCTACGCTGATGAAGCGTGCGGAGAAGTCGAGGCCAGTGACTTCGGGGCAGTGCTTTGCCAGTTCAAAACTACCGCGGCCTACGGCACAACCGATGTCCAGAGCGCGACGTAAGGGCCTGTCGGCCATAGCCGCCACCGCGATGCCTACGACCTCTGCCGCAAAATTGGCCACCCCATAGTATTCGCGCCCATAGTGAAATTCCGCATACTGGGAGACCAGGGCGTCACTCTCATAGACCGGTACCTCAGGCAGCGCGTTGGGCGAGGCCACATAGCGGAATCCCGCGTGCTGGAAGAAATGGCGGCGGAAGGCGTAGCGGGCCTCCTGCTGCGTTTCGTTGCCGAGACTGATGAATGAGCCGCCTTTCATGAGATTGTGCTGTTGGTCGAAGGTGGGCACAGTGAAGTCATCATAAACCGGATGCACCTCGAAACCGGAAAAGGGATAGATGGGCGTTGTGGTCCATTGCCAGACGTTGCCGACCACATCGTAGAAATCCCCTTGTTTGAATTGATCTACAGGGCAGGGTGAACAGCCGCCGGCAAGTCCGATATTGCCGGGCACTGCGTCATCCCAGGCATCGCAGTCCGCGAGTCCGCTGAGATCACGCAGGCGCCGCCATTCATCCTCGCTGGGCAGGCGCAGGCTCTGACCGGTCCGCGCCGATTTCCAGCGGCAGAAGGCGTCGGCTTCCAGTGCATTCACCTCCACCGGCCAGTTCCACGGCATGGGGCGCTCCTCGGCGATCAGGCGCAACCGCCAGGTGTCCTGATCCGGGACCCAGAACGTCGGATGCCGGGCCTGGCTGAAGCGGCGCCAGCGATCGCCCTCCACTGTCCACCAGTGGCCCTCGCTGTAGCCATCCTGTTCCACGAAAGCCAGGAACTCCTGATTGCTCACCAAAAAGCGGGAGGCATGAAAGGGCTGTAGTGCCGCCTGATGAAGACCATATTCGTTATCCCAGCCATAACGAGGATCCGCGCGTTCTTTGCCCAGACGGACGGCGCCGCCGGCCACGGCCTGCAGGATATTATCCGGCGCGGCCCCTGCGGGGGTCCAGGGACGGAAGGCTTCCACAGGCCGAACGCGGGACAGAGGCAATTGCCGCATGAGCACCGAACTGGTCTCGAGATGGATGTTTTCATGCTCAATTCCCATGAGGATCACCCACCACGGTGAATCCCAGGTGATGGGCAGGGACAGGGGCATCTCGCGGATCAGGCCGTCCACTAGTTCCCGCACCCGCTGCCGGTACTGACGGACGTCGTCGACGGCGGGCCAGTCGTAGTGGGTTTCGTCCAGGTCGTCCCAGGACATTTCATCGACGCCGACCGCAAAAACGGACTCTAAACGTGGATCGAGACGATGTCCGATCAGTCCGGCTACCTGGAGCTTGTTTACATAGAAGGTGGCGCTATGGCCGAAATAGAAGATCAGGGGATGACGCAGGGGAATGGCCTTCTCATACCACGCTGCCGGTTCTGCCAGGTGATCGAAAAGCTGTTCATACAGCGAAAAAGTCTCGTGAAAGGCCCTGCGAATCTCTTCCCGTTTCTGCTCAGCATGCTCGCCGTCGAGACGGAGCGCAGCGATACGTGTACGCGCCATGGATTCCCCTTCTGTACGTCCTTGGTGTCTTGGTGAGTCAGTTTAACACAAGATACCGTCCGGTCGGATGCGTGGGAAGAAGTGATTTTTTGATCTCAGCGGCGTGCATGAGGGGAGTCAGCAGATAGTATGCTACAAAATGCAGACAACGAGACAGCCCAGACCAGTGAGGACATAAAGACCACAACGACCAGGGACTCTCTTTCTGATACCATTTCGAGAGCGTAAAATTGATGCCTTGCGTGCTGAATCTCGCGCGACCGTCGAATAGGTCGACCAGCGCTTAGGTGTGGACAGAAGAAGAAAAAGGGAAAGCAATGAGCATGAACGAGGCGGATACGCGCTACCACTTGATCGACCCCCAGTTGCGGGCCAAAGGTTATGTCAGCCGCGATCAGATCACGCTTGAAACCATTCTGACGCCATCCCCGGTTGAACCTAGTGGTGCCAAGGGTCGACGCCGCAGAGGGGCAGGGCGTACCGACTACCTGCTCTGCGTACAAGTGGGCGAGATGCCCAAACCCCTGCCCATCGCCGTGCTGGAGGCCAAGAAGGAAAGCGAAGACCCGCTCAAGGGTATGCAGCAGGCCAAAGGCTATGCCGACTGCCAGCGCTTCGACGTGAAATATGTCTTCGCCACCAACGGTCACCTCTACGGCGAATTCGATTTTTTCACCCGTCTGCAAGGCGGCACGTTTCCCTTTCCCGACTTTCCTCCGCACCTGGATTTGACTGCGCGTTACGCCAAGGACACCGGCATCAATGTCACCGGGTCCGAAGCCACTATGCTGTTCCAAGTCGACAGCCCGGCGTGGGCGCAGAGCCGCTACTACAAGGGCCGCCATTCGCGCTACGTTTGAAAAAATCATTTGTTGTCGACAAAATGTTGAGCCCGCGCGGGTGCTGCTCGCGCTCGCCACGGGTGCCGGTAAAACCATCATTGCCACCAACCTGCTGTGGCGCATGAGTCAGGCCGGACAATTGCCCAAACCCGCACTGTTTTTGTGCGACCGCGATGAATTGCGCGAACAGGCTTACGCCAAACTCAAAGCGGCCTTTGGGGACAACGCGCGCATCGTCGAAACCAAGCAAGGTGGCAACGCCGCACAAAACGCCCGCATCCATATTGCCACCTATCAAACCCTGGGGCTGGATGACGACGACGGCTTTGCCAGCTTCCTCTCAGAGCACTACGGCGAAGATGCCTTCAGTGTCATCATCATCGACGAGTGCCACCGGTCGGCCTGGGGGCGCTGGTCAGAAGTGCTCAAACGCAATCCTAATGCCATCCACGTCGGTCTCACCGCTACTCCGCGCAAGCTGGCAGAATCCAAGAACGCCACGGCAGAAGATCAGGAAATCACCGCCAATAACCGCAAATACTTTGGTGAGCCGGTCTACGAATACACCCTGATCCAGGCGCAGGAAGACGGCTATCTTGCCGCTTGCGAAATCGTCAAACGCAAGGCCAGTATCGACAATCGCGTGTTTACCAAGGACGAGATCCTCAAGGCAGGCGCCAAAGATGTTCGCACCGGCAAGCCACTGACGGATGAAGACCTCACCAAAGACGAATACACCGGCAAGGATTTTGACGACGAACTGTTTATCGAGCTGCGCACACCCGAAATGTGCAAAGACCTGTTTGCTCTGCTGTGCCAAAATGGCGGGCCGGAACAGAAAGCCATCATCTTCTGCACCCGCGAAATCCACGCCGACCGTGTGGCCCAGCACATGAACAACCTCTACACCCGCTGGTGCGGGGAGCAGGGCCAAACCCCAAAGGACCACTACGCCTTCAAGTGCATGGGCGGACCGAACAACGGCGCAGACATGATCGAGCCCCTGCGCGGCTCCGGTGAGCGTGCTTTCATCGCCTGCACGGTCGATTTGCTGGAAGCCGGCGTGGACATCGAACGTCTCAACGCCGTGGTGTTCTTCCGCTACCTGCAATCGCCCATCAAGTTCTACCAGATGGTCGGGCGCGGTACGCGCATCCACGAAGAAACCCAGAAATACAAATTCTGGCTATATGACTACACCGACGTCACCAGCCTGTTTGGCACCGACTTCATCACCAAGCCGCCACGTCCCGGTAGGAGTGGCTCTGGTGGTGATGACTCGGGTGGTGACGGCGATGGCCCCAGCGTGGCCGAAATCGGCGGGGGGTATGATGTCATCGTCAACCCGCAGGGACGATTCATCCTCAGTCGCCGCGATGGCCGCGACACACCGATTCCGGTCGACGAATACCGTCGCGAGGTGATCCAGCGCGTGATCGCCGAAGCGCGCAACCTCGACGACTTCCGTGCTTTGTGGATTGAGGCGCAGAAGCGCCGGCAACTGATCGACCACCTGCTGGGCGACAACTTCAGCCCGGACGTGATCCGCGAAATCGACCAGATGAGTGATTTTGACCTGTACGACTTTTTCGGCCACCACGGCTACCACGCCCGCGCCTTGAAGCGCCCCGAGCGCGGCGAGCTGTTTATTACCCACAACCAAAGCTGGTTTAACAGCATGGACGGCAAGGCCGTTATCGTGCTCAAGGGCCTGGGCCACCAGTTTGCCCAAGGCGGCACCGATGCGCTGGAAAGCCAGAACCTGTGGGAAGTGCCCGAGATCAAGCTGGCGGGTGGCTTGAATGCCTTGCGCGGCTTGGGTGCGCCGGCGCAGGTGATGCATGAGGCTAAGGCGAGGCTGTTTGGGGTATGAGTACTCTTTCTGAAGTTCCTTTTGAAGAAGCGTTTATTTCTGTTCCTGTCGGGAAGAGAAAAATCCAAGAATCGGAATACGATCCAGTCGGTTCTATTTGCGTAGTAGATCAAGGCCAGAACTTGGTCTCTGGACACACGGATAGGAATGATCTGCTGATAGATGACTGGCCTTACATTATCTTTGGCGACCACACTCGAATCGTCAAATACGTAGATTTTCCATTTGTAGCAGGAGCCGATGGAGTAAGGCTTTACAAAGCGGCAGCTGATTTCGATCCGGAGTATCTTTTTCTGTTTTTGAGAAGTGCTAACTTGCCTGTAGATGGCTATGGACGACATTCCAAGTACCTCAAGGAATTAGCTGTTCCGAACATAGACCGGGACGAACAACGCCAAATCGCCACTTGCCTGAAAGCCCAACTGGCCGAAGTGGAAACAGCCCGGCAGGCGGTGCAGGCGCAGTTGAGCGACAGCCGCTTGTTGCGCAGCCGCCTGCTCAAGGAATTTTTCGCAGAACTGGATGCCGCGCCGAAGAGGAAGCTCGGCGACTACGCCCAAACCACCAGCGGCTCAACGCCGTCGCGGAGCAACAAGCAGTATTGGCAACCGGCAGAAATCGCTTGGGTGAAAACCGGTGAGGTGGCCTTCGCGCCGATCACCGCCACCGAAGAAACTATTTCAAAAGCCGCGCTGGCGGAATGCTCGCTCTCGCTGTTGCCGCCCAAGACCATCCTCATTGCGATGTACGGGCAAGGCAAAACACGCGGGCAATCGGCCATTCTGGAAATTCCAGCAGCCACCAATCAAGCCTGTTTCGCCATCCTGCCCAATGACACCTGGGAACCAAACTTTCTTTATCTCTGGCTGAAATCGTCGTATCAGGATTTGCGCGATCTGTCAGAAGACCGTGGCGGCAATGAGTGTGGTCAGCCAAATTGATGGTTCTCTGGTCAACTTATTTGAGGGGCGGCC
>NZ_JAGDVS010000190.1 GCF_023255755.1 Acidithiobacillus sp.
ATACTGCACAGTGCGCAACTGATCCTGCTAGTGGCCGATGCGAGCACGGGATGGCAGGCGGAGGACGAAACCATCCTGCGCGACCTGCCGGAAGGACCGCGCCGTATCATCTGGAACAAGCTGGATCTGGTTTCTGCACCGCCCGACACCCCGGCGGGTGAGGCGGCCATCGCCCTCTCCGCCCAAACCGGCGCAGGCCTCGAGGCATTACACCGCAGCTTGATTGAAGCACTCGGCGTACAGGGCGACAGTTGCCCCTTCAGCGCCCGCCGTCGCCATGTCGAGGCGCTGGAAAGCTGTTTGCATCAGCTCGTCGCCGCCCGCGACATGCACCGCCTGGGGGATGCCCCCGAACTGGTCGCCCAGTCCCTGCGTGAAGCCGCAGTGGCGCTGGCCAGCATCACCGGCCGTATGGACGTGGAAGATATTCTCGGCGAGATTTTTTCGCGCTTTTGTATCGGGAAATAAAGTTCATTTCAACTGCGGTAGTAAGGCGATAAGTTGTTTTTTGCTGATCAGTCCAGGTATGAGGCCGAGCTGTCCATTCTTCATTTGATAGATAACGGCGGGCGTCCCCCTGATCCCCAAGGCTTGCATGATACCCAGATTCGTATGGAGATCCGTGGCGGTTTTGGTACTCAACCTGGCTTGCGGCAACTGCGCATAGCCTCCGCTTTGAACCGCGCCTTCCACGATCTGTTCGAAATGCTTCAGTGCAGCCACGGGATGCGGCGCTTGCAACCATGCGGCGGCCTCGGCAGGGCTATACCGGGTGAGAAATGCCACGGGGACATAGCGCACGGTTAACTTGCCTTCCTCAATGAGCGGTGCCTCGTTGTCGTAGAGCACATGGCAGTAGGGGCAATTGGGATCCTGAAAATCGTATATAATGGGTCCGCGGTGCCCTTCCTGGATGTAAGTGAGGCGGTGGGCCAAAATCTGGCTCCACAAAGTCTCGGGCGTCAGCTTGTTGGGCTGAAGATCGCCCGCTGTGGCGGAAGATATACCGGCCATCGCAATGCCCCATCCGAGTAGGCAGCGGATAGACAGCTTTCCAGATAAATTCATGAGTGGCTTCCTTTTCGGTGCATTCCTCAACATCCTTTGTTGCTCCTGTCAATTTCGTGCGGTAAATGGTGAAGGATCCGAGGACGGTGTTGGCAGCATCTGATGCAGATGTTGCAGCAGGGTGTCGGGTCCTTCGTACCCCTCGTATTGCGCGACCATGGCGCCCTGCGGGTTGATGAGCAGCACCGCAGGGGGACCGAAGAGGTGATACTGGCGAAGCAGATCCCGGGATGCCGCATCACTGGCGGTCATGTCGACCCGGATCAGGGTAAGCGGCCGCAACGCCTTCTCCACCCGACGATTATCGTAGGTGGTCACATCCATACGATGACATTCCACACACCATTTCGCCCAGAAGTCCACCAGCACGGGGCGGCCATCGGCTGCCGCCAGCGCTGCCTGCAACTGGGGAAGACTATGTACCATCTGGAACTGAAGGTGACGATCAGGCATTGGGACCTGGCCACGGTTCGTAAATGGCGCCAATGGTTCAAGAACCCGGGTGGCCCCGGCCAGTGCCCCCGCGCCCAGCGCCAGACCGTAGGCAAACAGGAGCAGCCCTACGCCCTGCCAGAATCGGGACCAACCAGCAGTGCCCGGGGGCGAAGACGAGAAAGCCCCGATAAATACGGCGGTGATGACCGCAAGCGCAGACCACAAGGCGAGGGTGACGGACCCCGGGAGTATCCGCGAGAGAAACCAGATGGCGACACCGAGCAGCACAACGCCGAAGGCGTCCTTGACCACGTTCATCCAGCGTCCGGTCTTGGGCAGGAAATGCCCGGCGGAAGTGCCGATGATGAGCAACGGCACACCCATGCCCAGACCCATCAGGAAAAGTGCCAGCCCGCCCAACACCACGTTGCCGGTGTGGGCGATGAACAGCAAGGCACCCGCGAGCGGTGCCGCCACGCAGGGGCCCACGATCAACGCCGAAAGAACCCCCATCACCAGGGCGCTGAGGAAATGGCCCCCCTTGCCATACTGGGAAAGGCGCGACTGTATGGCCGTCGGCATCTGCAATTCGTAGAATCCGAACATGGACAGTGCGAGCAGGACGAACAATGCACTGAACCCGGCGAGTACCCAGGGGTTCTGGAAGACGGCCTGCAGATAGGAACCCGTCAAAGCCGCCAGAACACCGGCTATGGTGTAGGTCAGCGACATGCCCAGGACGTAGAACAGCGAAACCCAGAAGGCATGACGCCGTGCGTGCCTGGGGTGAACCTCCGCATCCCCATGGCCTACCACCAGTGCCGAAAGAATGGGAATCATCGGGAAAACGCAGGGCGTGAAGGCGAGACCCAGCCCCGCCAGGAAGAAGAGCAACAGCGTCCAAAAGGGTTGTCCTCCTTGCAAGCCACTGGAAAACTGCGCTTCAACACCTGCAACACCTGCAACACCTGCCATCGGTGCAGCAGCGGGTTGCGCTGCTGATGCGCCGGCGGATGATGATGTAGCGGCCGGAGACGGTAACGCCGCTGTTGGGGGTATGTTTTCTGGAACCGCCTCGCCAGGGAACGTGGTCACTGGCAGCGCGAGGGTTTTAGTCATTTCCGGATAACAGACGCCTGCGTTGGCGCACCCCTGAAAGCGACTGGTGACGACTACGGCCTTCGGGGGGGTGCCCGTAAACTGTAATGGAACACGCAGGGTGGTGGTGCCTTCATAGACCTGCAAGCGCCCCACGGCGGGGACGGTCATCCATTTCCCGGGAGGCAGCGTGTAAGGGGTCAGGTGGACCGTATTGGGGGAGACTTCGAGATGGATGTGGTCACGATAGAGGTGGTAGCCGGGCGCAGTTATCCATTGAACCACCAGGGTATGGTGTGGCGCCATCCGCGCGTGAAATGAGAAGGCTTTTGCCTCAGGCAGGAAGGAAGGGTTTGCGAAAAGAGCACTCGCCTGGGCCACGGGCATGACCAAAAACAGCAGCACGAGCGGTACAATCCGTGCCCAGATTAGACGCTTCATGGATATTCCTTCTGAAGATAGTTTCCGTAACCCGGCCCTGTGGGACAGGTTGGAGCTACGGGATGCTGGATAGTTCCCTATGGAAAAACCTTTCAATCAGGGAGGATAAAGACTTGGAGGATACAGATGCAACAACAAAGCGATAGTCCCCTTGCGATGCCGACCTGCCTTCCGTTCAAACCGGGCCGACGCATGACCTTTGCGCGATGTCATCCAGGGCTGGCACCCGCCCACGATGCAATCGGTAAGCACCGCATGGTGGCCCTCCCGGCGTTGTTCGCCGCCAAGCTCTGGGTTTAACCAAAACCTGAGCAGCTACTACTGCCGCTGCAGGCCCAGTGTCCAGATATGCCCATTCACCGATTCAAGATGCAGGATGTAGGAGCCCTGCGGCAATGGTGCCATATTCTGAGTCGCTGGCGGGAGGTGGATCATGGCTTGCGCACCGACAGGTCCGGCGATTCCGAATTTCCCGGTGTGAATTTGCTGGTAAGCAAAATCATTCACAAAAGCGCTTTTTGGCAAGGCAGATAGAGCAGCACTATTCCACCTCTCCACCACCTTCCCGGTTTTACTGTCGACCAGCGCAGCTTCGAGCACATTGGATGGTTCCGCGGCCACGCCGGCGTTGACATAGGCGTGGAATTTTATGCTGCCATCGTTCTGTAGGATGCCATGATCTAATTTCCAGTGGTGCTTGGCTGGACTTACCGGGCCGCCATGGAAAGGGGTGATTACCGAACCGCGGTAATAACTGTAGGTGGCAACGATGAAGACCACCGCGATCCAAAACAAAACCAGCGCCAGTTTTTTGAATGCCCCATCGCTCAAGGGCAGGGGTAGGCTACCGCCCAGCCAGCGAAACCAGGCGTTCGCTGCTAGTCCTTGGTATCGGGAGAGCAGCCAGTTATCCAGCGAGTACGAAGCGCTTCCGGCGAGGAAGAGGGTGACGCCCATGGCAAAGTTAGATGCGGCCATAGTCCATTCGTCAATGCAGGTGGCCCCCTGCCAGCCGAACAAGAGCATGAGCACCGTGGACAGCCCAATGGTAGCTACAGCAGCAAGCCGGATATACAGACCGGCGATCAACATAAAACCGGCGATCATTTCTACGGCGCTAAAAATGATCACACCGGCATAGAGGAGGGTGAAGTGGTGAAGTAGAAACGCGACCAGGTGATCTGTGCCCAGTAGCGCTCCAGGCATGGCCGTCTGGAACTTGTAAGCCATCCAATGGCCGTGTACATCGAGTTTTTGCGGACCATAGATGAAGCGTCGGGTGCCACCGCCCCAGTAAATCCACCCCTGGACGAAGCGAACTGCGAGCAGGGCAATGGCGGCGAGTCGCCAGCCGCGATCGGCCGAGTCTTGTGGGGCAGTGCTTGACATTGTGGTTGCCATGAAACCTCCTGTTTGGCCTAAATTCGGATGGGAGCGATCCATCACACGGCCTGGCTGCGCCCCCTACCAGAGGAATCCCGTCACACCCCTGCGGAATGGCCCGTGATCGGGTCCAAATCCCCAAGCTGGCCCTGGCCACCTATGTAATGAAGTCGATTCTCACCCCGTGCATGAGGCTGCGGCCATACCGACAGCAGGTATCGTGCCAGCCATATGGGGATGGCAGGGGGCTGTTTTATTTTAATATTCTTGTAACGGAGATTATCAAGGCGGGGCACGAATGAACCAAACGGCGCAGCTTGGCTGTGACATTGTGCCAAAAGGGCCAGCAAGTCGTCCCAAGGCGACCATCCAAATGCCAGAATTATATTTTCTCGCCGTCCTGCAAATCCTCGTGGTCGCTGATTAGTCCGAGATTTTTCATGCGGGTGCGCAGTTGCTTGCGGCTGATGCCGAGCAGAATGGCGGCCTGGCTTTGGTTGAAGTGGGTCTTGTTCAAGGCCGAAACGACCGCTTCGCGCTCTAAAGCGTGAAGGTCATAAATCCCGCCGATGGGGGGTATTCTTTCCGCTTCCGCTTCCGCGATACGCATCTCATTCGGGAGATCGGCCGCAAGTATGGTGCCGCTCCGATTCAGCACCACCAACCGCTCGACGAGATTCTCAATCTGTCGGATATTACCGGGCCACGAATAGGCATTCATAGCGGCCAACGCTGCAGTCTCTATCTCTACTTCGGGCCGCCCCAGGTCTGTGCATACCCGCTGCAAAAAAAGCGTACGAGAGAAGTGATATCTCCGCGCCGTTCACGCAGCGGTGGAATGTGCAGCGGGATGACATTCAGGCGGTAATACAGGTCTTCCCGAAAACGGCCCGCCTCCACCGCCTTGGCGAGGTCCACATGGGTTGCAGCAATGATGCGGGCCGCGAGGGGCAGGGGTTGGTGCCCGCCGAGGCGGGTGTATTCCCGCTCCTGCAAGGTGCGCAACAACTTGACCTGCATAGCCAGTGGCATGTCGCCCACCTCGTCCAGGAAGAGCGTCCCAGCGCCCACCATTTCCAATTTCCCTGCCTGAGACCGCACCGCACCGGTGAAGGCACCTTTCTCGTAACCGAAGATTTCGCTTTCCACCAGATCCAGAGGGATGGCCCCGCAGTTGAAAGCGAGGAAAGGGGCACGGGCGCGGGAGGAGGCCATGTGCAGCCCCCTGGCGACCAACTCTTTGCCGGTTCCCGACTCGCCGGTAATAAGGACGTTGGAAGGAGCGGGCGCGACCAGATTTATCATCTCCAGAATTTCGAGCGTGCCCTGACTCTCCCCGATAATGCCGTGGCGCGGCAGGTCCTGGCGGTGGGGCAGTATGGTGTGACCCCGGCAACTCAACGCCTGCCGGATGATGGCGACGAGTTCCCCCTCGTCCACCGGTTTGGTCAGGTAATGCTCCGCGCCCGCCTTGATGGCCTGTACCGCCTGTTCGATTTCGCCATAGGCCGTGGCGATCAACACGGGAATCTCGGGCCAGCGTTCCTTGATGTGCCTTAGCAGCTCGGTGCCGCTCATCCCTGGCAAACGCTGATCCGTAAGGACCAGGACGGGGAGTTCCCTGGCCATGACGGCCAACGCCTCCTCTGCCCTTTCGGTTTGTATGGTCGAGAAGCCCTCGGCCTCCAAGATGGCGGCGAGTACACTGCGCAGATTTTTTTCGTCCTCGACGATGAGAATTTTCTGGGATGGCATGCCGATGGTTTTTTCAATACCCCTAAAATGACGATACCGATGCGTGGGTCATCGATCAGAACACTGCGGAGGCAGGCAGAGCGCGAATTCCGCTCCCACATCCCGCTGGCGCAATTCCACTTGGCCGTCGTGAACCATCATGATCTTGGTGACCACCGCCAGTCCAAGGCCGCTACCCTTCGCCTTCCCTGTCACGTAAGGCTTGAAAATGTCGCTGACTCGCTCCGGTGGTACCCCCGGGCCATTGTCCACAACCCCGGTCACGAATTGCCCATTGCCTTCGCGCCGACCGTATAAGGTAATGCAGCCACCGTGGTTCGGCAAGGCTTCGACAGCGTTGAGCAGCAGGTTGCTGATCGCCTGCTCCAGCAACTGGGGATCGACAACGACCTGCAGGGATGGAAGGCAATCTATAGTAAGGGCAACATTTTTGGCCTCGAGATCCGTCGCGTGCCGCTTGCTGCTGCGTAAGAGCAACTCCAACGCAGATACTTCTGTGAGCTGTATATGGTAGGGACGCCCGAAATCCAGGAACCCCTGGGTCATGTCATACAGTCGCTGGACCTCCTCTTCGATGATATTTATGAAATCTTGTCGGTTCACCGGCTGCTCGTAGCGGACCAGGTATCGCGCTGCACCGCGCAAGGACGAAAGGGCGTTGCGGATCTCGTGAGCCACCTGGGCCGACATCTCTCCAATCGTGGCCATGCATTGCATCGCCTGTTGTCTCCGGTGTAACTGATTGAGTTCCATCAGGTATTGTTGCAGCCGTTGTTCCAGCCTCTTGAAGCCTTCCTCCAGATGCATCATCTCGTCGCCATCCGCCGGAGCGGGGGGATATGGTGAGAAACCGTCTACATGGAGCCGCGACTCCATGTCTGCCATCTTCTGCGAGAGGCGCAGGATGGGGCGGGTGAAGGCCTTGCCGATCAGCGATGCACCGATGAGGCCAAGGAAAGCCGTGATCATGCCAAGAAAGGAAAGACGCCTGATCGCAAGGTCCATGCGGGTATCCACCATGTTTTGGATGGTGTCGTTATTGGGATGCAGGCTGACATAACCGAGCATGTGCGATCCAACCCGGATGGGGGTGGTAAATTTCTCGCGCCCCGAGCGTGGTGACCCTGGTTCTTGCCGACCGATCGCGGTCAACTGTGTACTCGCGATTATTACGCCTTGCGGATTTATTATGATTGCATGGCGGATAAGCGGATTGCTCTCGACCCGCTTAATGAGTTTGAGCAGCGCGCTCCCATCTTTGAGTAATAGAGGGCCAGCGGCATCGCGGGCAAGTCCTCGGCTGAGATGGAGAACTTCGCTATGAATCCGCACCTCCACATTTTGTTCGGCGGCGGTAAAAATAAACAGGACAATCGTTCCATAGATGCCAGCTATGAGCATGAGCACAAAGATCATACTTTTGGCACGCAGGCTGAGATGGCGCCAGAAATTAAGGGCCATGGCGCGGCTGAGGTGTGCTGTCAAAGTGGACACTCATGTTTCAGTCGGCCCATTCAGTTTCAGTGAGCTGCCGGATGAATACGGCAGAGACCAGATAGCTAAGGCGTGAGTGACGCCGTTGGCGGTTATGGAAAACCTCGGTTGACAGAAATCCTCTCGACCGTTTCGGTACTGTACTGAATCTGTGCCTGTGTGCCTGGGATTGCCAAGAAGAGATTTATCACTAGCTGATTTATTTGGTGGCGCTTCAGGGACTCGAACCCCGGACACGCGGATTATGATTCGCAAATATGTACTAATAAATACAATCTGGTACGCATATTTGCCCAAGTTTATCAGCGATTTGCCCAACCTCTCGTTCCCGCCATTTCCCGCCATTTCCCGACCTCACTTGGGCAAAATTTGGGCGCAGATTTGGGCATGCGACGCGCTCGCTTACGGCCCCTGTCGCCGGGCTGGGGTGCCCCATGACGGACCCTGAAAACCGTTACCGGATCCTCTCAGCAGCGCCTGAACCATCACCCCGTTTCGCACAGCCATTCCTGCATATAGGTGGTGGCGTCCTCACCTTCCCCGACTCTCTCGAATCCCATCAGCCGGATAGCCTGTGGGCTGATAAGCACCAGCTTGGGATCATACAATGGCGGCAAAGCTCTTTCATCCTTCGGCATGGCGGGTTCCAGCACGGCAACCAGATGACACCGATCCTGGTAGGTGCGCAGATCCCCCTTGGCCGGAACCCGCTGTCTGGCCGCCTCGATCTTGAGGCGTCGCCCACGCACGCGCAGGGGGTATACACTGACCAACATGAGCCGATTCCTTTGACGCTGT
>NZ_JAGDVS010000067.1 GCF_023255755.1 Acidithiobacillus sp.
CGGTTTACCCTTCCGTTAGAGCTTGTTTTTAGTTACGATACGCGCCTTTCTCCCGCACAGTGGGAGGGGATCATGGTTAAGGAGAACACATGGTAGTCATTCGTATGGCCCGGGGCGGCGCCAAGAAGCGGCCTTTTTATCACATAGTGGTGACCGACAGCCGTAGCCGTCGGGATGGTCGTTTTATTGAGCGCCTGGGCTTTTACAATCCCATTGGCGCAGTAGCCGAGCTGCGGATCAACAAAGAACGCGCCGCTTACTGGTTGAGCCAGGGTGCCCAGCCGTCCGATACCGTCGCCGGCTTTCTGAAGAAAGAAGGCGTGAGCAAGACGGGTGTCGCCAGCGCCTGATGCCGGGGAGTGGGTGGTGCTGGGGCGTGTCTCCGGCATCTATGGTGTGCGCGGTATGGTGAAGGTTTTTTCTTTTACCGAAGAGCGCGACACCATCCTCGACTACTCGCCCTGGTATCTCGGCCCGGCCCGGCGCCCTTGGGTGCTGGAAGACGGGCGTATGCAGGGCGAGGGTGTGGTGGCCAAGCTTAAGCAGGTAGATGACCGTGAGCAGGCGCGTGCCCTTATCGGGCAGGAGATCGCCGTGCTCAGGGCCGAATTGCCTGATCCGGGAGCAGGTGAATTTTACTGGAGCACGCTGACCGGGTTGCGGGTACTGAACCGGGAAGGTGTCGCTCTGGGCACCGTGTCTGCTTTCCTGGAGACTGGGGCGAATGACGTGATGGTGGTCGGCGACGGCAAGGGTGGTGAGCTGCTCATTCCGTGGTCGGCCGAAGCGTCTGCAGGTGTGGATCTGTCCGCCGGGCAGATTATCGTGGATTGGCAAGCCGACTGGTGATGCGTTTCGACGTCATCACCATTTTTCCGGGGCTGATCCACGGTTATTTGCAGGAGGGCATTGTCGGCCGCGCGTTGACCCGCGGGCTGATTGAGGTGCAAACCTGGAACCCGCGGGATTTCAGTGACAGCACCTACCGGCGGGTGGATGACCGCCCTTTTGGCGGCGGGCCGGGCATGCTGATGATGGCGCCGCCTTTGCTGGCGGCTATCGCGGCAGCGCGGCAGGCCAATCCGGGGGCGCCGGTGATTTACTTGTCGCCCCAGGGGCAGCGCTTGCAGCAGCAGGCGGTGCAGGATTTCGCGGTGTTGCCGGGCCTGATTTTACTGGCAGGCCGCTATGAAGGCATTGACGAGCGGGTGCTGGCAGCGGTGGATGCGGAATGGTCCATCGGCGACTACGTGCTGGCAGGTGGTGAGTTGCCGGCGCTGGTGCTGATGGAGGCGGTGGCGCGGCAGTTGCCGGGTCTGCTGGGTCATGCGGATTCGGCGGCGGAAGATAGCTTTGCGGCGTCCGGCTTGCTGGATTGCCCGCATTATACCCGACCCGAAGTGGTGGCTGGGGAGGGGGTTCCGGAGGTGCTGCTTTCCGGAGATCACGCACGCATCCGCCGCTGGCGTTTGCAGCAGTCGTTAGGACGCACCGCCGAGCGGCGCCCGGATTTGCTGGAGCAACGGGGGCTGCAGGCTGGTGAGAAAGCATTATTGGAAGAGTATCGCCGTCAGGGCGGCGAAACGCAGTAATACTAGGCTAAGGAGTTGGGCATGAACATCATTGACGAAATTAATCAGGAACAAATGAAGTCGGAACTGCCGGCTTTTGGTGCGGGTGATACGGTCGCTGTTCACGTGAAAGTGAAGGAAGGCGACCGCGAGCGCATCCAGATTTTTGAAGGTATTTGCATTGCCCGCCGTAATCGTGGCCTGCACTCTGCTTTCACGGTCCGCAAAATCTCCAACGGTGAAGGGGTGGAGCGCGTTTTTCCCTCTTATTCGCCGCTGGTGACCAAGGTAGAAGTGAAGCGTCGTGGTGATGTGCGCCGCGCCAAGCTCTACTATCTGCGTGACCTCTCCGGTAAGGCTGCACGCATCAAAGAAAAGCTGGGCTGATGCAGCCTGACGCGGCACTCGGCCATGGCCGGGTTCGGGTTGGATGAGGGAGTGCTGACGCCGGGTTCGAGGGAGATCCTCGAACACTGGCGTTTTGCTTCTGTACCTGAGCGGGAAATCCTCTGGGCCGATTCCGCTCAGCGCCTGGTCTTGCGCGCTGCCTGGCAGCAGAGTTTGTTGCCGCACTGGTGGGCCGCCGCCGCAGATGCGCAGGCCCTGCAGATTGTGGCGGACACCCTGGCGCTCCTCGCTGATGCGGAGTCTTTGCCCCCTGCACTGTTGGCGACTGCCTTACAGGTGCAGGAGGCATCGCTGGTGAAGCCGGCAGCCATGCTGCCCGCTGCGCTGAGGTTTGAGGCCGCCAACCCCATGCCCCTGGACATGGAGGCGGACACCTTCGCCAAGGCTATTGAAGACGGTGATCTGGAGACGCTGGCGCCGCTGCTGTTCAGTATGGCGGAGGACGATAACGCCAGGCGGATTGTCCTCAACCGTCTGGCCCAGCGCCTGGCCGATGATAACCACGCCCAGGGTCTGCGTACCATCCTGTACGGGCAGTGGCATGACGCCGCGGCTGATCTGTCTGCCCGGCCTTTCTCGCTGGGCGCCCTGGCGCTTTTGCAGAGTCACTGGAAACTGCCTGCTGGGGTGGCTGTGGTGGTCCCAGAGGGGCGTGCCAGTCGCGATCCGGCCATAGATAAACCGCTGCTCCATGCCCTGCGGGATCGCGATCTGCCTGCCTTCATGGGGCGTATCCGCGCCCTCGGCGACCAGCCTTTGGACGCCATCCGTCAGCTCTTCCTGACCGTTACCCTGATGATCATTGAGGGCGGTGGCGACAAGGATCCCCTGCCGCTGATTCGTCTCTATGTCTGGCTCGGCAGTTTGTTGGCATTACCCCACCGGAGTTTGCGGCAGGCGCGGAAAGTGTTGTTCAGTGCTGCGGCTACCACTTTTGGCTTTGCCGGATGGAAGCGTCAGGAAGACTGGCCGGACTTCAGTACGCTGGCCGCTTATCGTGAGCGGGCAGCACTGGAGCCGGTGCCTGCGCCATTCAGTTGGCAGGGGGCTTTGTATGCCGCGGCGTCCGGCTCTGGCCCGCAGTGGTGGTTACAGGTGGCCGAGCGCGGTGTGGCACAGGGTGGACCGGCAGGCTTCTGGTCCCTGTGGCGCACTACGCAGCGCGCCGGATCCTTGACGGGAGGACCGTTGGCATGGATTCATCCTCTGGTAGTTACACGCCTGTTTCTGGACTGACCCGCTGGCGTTCTGACGCGCTGTTTTACCACAACTGGGCGATTCGATGACTACAGCCGCCGCGTCTGCTGAGCGTCAGCAGATAGATACCTTTCTCGACGCCCTGTGGCTGGAAAAAAACCTCGGTGAAAATACCCTGACGGCTTATCGCCAGGATCTGCTGCAGGTGGCGGTCGCCCTCGCAGGGCAAGGGCTGACCCTGACCACAGCCGATGAAGGTGCTCTGGCGCGTATACTGGGACAGAAGCTACAGTCAGGAGCGGCTCTGCGCTCCGTGGCTCGCCTGCTCTCCAGCGTGCGCCGCTTCTACGGTCATGCGGAGCGGGAGGGCTGGGTGCCTCGTGATCCCAGCCGTAATCTGCAAAGTCCCCGCCTCGGCCGGGCGCTGCCCCATGTCCTCAGTGAAACCGAGACAGAGGCCCTGCTCGCCGCCCCTGATTGCACTCGTCCTCTGGGACTGCGCGATGCAGCCATGCTGGAGTTGATGTACGCCTGCGGTTTGCGGGTGTCGGAGCTGGTGAATCTGGAGACGCGCCAGGTAGACCTCAGCGCCGGTCTGGTGGTGGTCTTTGGTAAGGGTCGCAAGGAACGTCTGGTGCCCATGGGAGAAATGGCCGCTGGACGCATGGCGCAGTATCTGCAAAGCGGTCGTCCGCAGATATTGGGCGAACGCATCAGTGCTGCCGTTTTCGTGACGGGACGCGGAGCCGCCATGACCAGGCAGCGTTTCTGGCAAAACATTGAGCATTACGCCCATGTCGCGGGGATTACCCAGACCGTCTCTCCCCACGGCCTGCGTCATGCCTTCGCCACCCATTTGCTGAATCACGGCGCGGACCTGCGCAGTGTGCAGTTGATGCTTGGCCACGCGAATCTCTCCACCACGGAGATTTATACCCATGTGGCGCAGGCGCGTTTGAAGGAATTACATCAGAAGCATCACCCGCGCGGGTGATGCCTGTATTGTCGCGCCTCTACTTCTTAGGCAGCGTCACCACCACGTAGATGCTGGCTTTGCCCTGCCGCACCAGCAACGGGATAGGCTGGTCAGCGGGCAGAGCGGCGACAATGTGTTCCAACTGGGTGGGACTGTTGACGTCCTGCTGATCAATCTGCTGGAGGATCATGCCCGGCATGATCCCGGCTTCCGCTGCCGCGCCTTCACTAACGCCGACCACCACGACACCATGATGCACGTCCAACTGCTTCTCAATGCTGGGGGTCAGCGACTGGACATGGATGCCCATACGGGAGACTTTGCCCACTTTGGCCGCCGTGGAAGGTTCCTGGCTGCCGGAAGGCCCTTCCATGTTTTTGGGTAGGGCGGTAATCAGGACATCTTTGGTTTCCGCTTTTCCGCGGTGGAGGATGCCGACCTTGGCCTGCGTCCCCGGCAGGGTATTGCCAACCATAGGCGGTAACTGCCCGACATTGTACACCGGCTTGTTGTCATAGGTGACGATGACGTCACCGGGCTTGATGCCTGCCTTGGCGGCCGGGCTACCCGGCATGACGGAGGCGATAAGTGCGCCCACCGGTTCTTTGAGGTGCAGTGCTTGCGCCATTGGCGGCGTGACATCCTGCACTTCGACGCCCAGATAGCCGAACTGGATCGCTTTGTGGTCCTTGAAGTCCTGCACCACCCGCATCACGGTATTGATGGGAATCGAGAAGGAGAGACCCATGTAGCCGCCGCTGTTGGTGTAAATCTGATCGTTGATGCCAATCACCTGGCCCTTCATGTTGAAGAGCGGTCCGCCGGAGTTGCCGGGATTGATGGGCACGTCGCTTTGGATGAAGGGGATGTATTCATCATCGGGCAGTGGACGGTTCATGGCGCTGACCACGCCCTGAGTCACGGTGTTATAGAAGCCGAAAGGCGCGCCGACGGCGAGCAGCCATTGGCCAACCTTCAGATCGTCGGAGTTGCCGATGGGCACGGTGGGCAAGTCCTTGGCGTCGATTTTGAGCAGTGCCGTATCGTAACGCACCGAGAGACCGATCAGCTTAGCCGGATAGGCATGATGGGTGGTGAGGGTAACGACGATATGGTTCGCGCCGCGGACGACATGACCGGCGGTGACGATATAGCCGTCGGGACTGATGATGAAGCCAGATCCAAGAGATTGAATTTTTTCATGTTGCTGGGGGTTTGAACCATGTTGTCCGGGAGCCATGAAGTGATGAAAAAACTGATAGAAAGGCGAGTTTGGCGGAAAAGGGTTGGTCTGCTGGTGAATGACCTTATTCGTGGTGCTGCTGATATTCACTACCGCCGGGCCGTAACGGTCGATAATCGGGGTGAAATCCGGCAGCGCGACCAGCGCCTGCTGGGGGGCCGTATTGGTGGCGATGGACAAGGCGGGCGAGGTAGGGGCATCGGCATGTGCCCACTCCGTCGCACCCAGTGAAAAACCAAAACATGCCGCTACGACGGCAGTGACTACCAGTTTGGGGTGCTTCAACATCGAATTCGGGCGATTATTCGCCATAGGACTCTCCTTCGGGATTTTGTCTTGCAGTTCGGTACGTCCTGGGTTGGACTCTGGGAAAAGACCGGGAGTTCCGGCCAACCGTTACAACATAACACATAAATCTCAACGAGAGACGGTGGCGGATAGCAACGCCCTCAGTGCAAAGCGCGGGACAGGCGGGACCGGTAGCGTTCCACCAGAGGCCCCTGATTACCCTGCAAAGCGAATATCTTCAGTACGGTTTTGCGGGCCAAGCCGTCCTGATAGTTTTTGTGGCGTTCAACCATCTTGATGAGCTGGTCCAGGGCCGCCTCTTCCTGCCCTTGCAAAAGAAGGAGCAAGGACCGCTGATACATGGCCTGCGCACGGAGATCGCCCTTTTCGCTGGCAATGGTGGCTTCCAGTTCGGCCATGGGCGGTGCGCTGCGGGCTGTCTCGGTGAATTCCAGCAGGGCTTTCAGTCCCTCGACCTCAATTTCCATTTGAAAGGTGGGGGACATGGCGTCGATCTGCGCCTGGGCGTCGGCATGGCGGCCCTGCTGGATGGCTAAGTGCGCCAGCGCCAGGCGCGCAGGATCGTTCCTGGGGTTGAGGCCGATGGCCTGTTCCAGCAATTGTTCGGCCTCTGCCGCCTTGCCCTGGGCAATGGCGTCAAGGGCCTGCACGCGAAGATCGTCACCCGGCAACGGCAGGTTTTTCTTGATGAACTGGCGCACGGCGGATTCGGGAAGCGCCCCCGTAAATTCATCGACGACTTTACCATCCTTGAAGGCCTTGACGGCCGGGATGCCGCGTACCTGATACTGGCGCGACAGGTCGGCGTTTTCGTCAGAATTGACCTTCGCGAGCACGAAGGCGCCGTCCATCTCCGCCGCCAGTTTTTCGAGGACCGGACCCAATGCCCGGCAGGGCGCGCACCAGGGCGCCCAGAAATCGACCAGTACCAGTACCTTCCGGGATAGCCCTACAACGGCTTCCTGAAAATTACCGAGGTTCACTTCGAGAACGTGCCCATTGACTGTCATACGAACTCCTGAGAGGAAGAGGTGAGAAGAAGAGGATAGACCGCACTGCCGTTATTTACCGTTTCAGGTGTGGTCAAAATGGGGCGTTTTCAAGGCGCGGCTGGTTTCCGGGGCGGTTACTGCTGTTCAGCTTTAGCCAGGGCGTCCAGCACGGACTGGAGCAGACTACGCCCGAGCGGTCCCATGCCGCGCTCCAGTTTGAGGCGGTCGTACTGGCCCCGGGAGAGGGGGCCAAGGGCCGCGCCCATGCGCGCCATATCGCCGCCGGCCCGCTGCATCTGACTGGCCATACGGCCCAGCCAGGCGAGGGCTTCCGGCTCACCGCGGCGGGCGGCGAGGATAACGCTGGCCAGACCGGGCGCGGCGAGGGTGGGATCAGCCGGGTCTCCGGCTTTGGGCAAGGTTTCGGGATTCTGCAAGCCCATGAGGATGGATTCGATGATGGTACTGTCTTCTTCGTCCAGCCCCTGCAGCAGGCCCAGCTCACGTTGCCCGGCCAGAATCTGGCGGATGACGGCGACCAGATCGCCCCAGCCATTGGCGGTGGCGACGCGCAGGTTTTCTTCCAGCGGCGCCCGGAGATGGACATTCTGGCAGGCGGCGACGACTTGCAGGATGAGCGCCGCATGGGCGCTGCGGATCTGCTCTCGGCGTTCGGGGAGGACGGGCATGCGGTGAACTCCAGTCAATGGTTGCCGGTTATTTTGCGGTATTGGCTGCGGGTGTGCAAAAAGCTCAACGATTGAGATGTCGCGCCAGATAATGCCCGGTGTGGGACAGGGGATTGTGCGCCACTTCGTCCGGTGTGCCGGTAGCGATGATCTGGCCGCCGCCGGAACCCCCCTCGGGGCCGAGGTCGATGACCCAGTCTGCCGTCTTGATGACGTCCAGATTGTGCTCGATAACGACGATGGTGTTGCCCGCGTCGGCCAGCTTCTGCAGCACCTCGAGGAGCAGGGCGATGTCGTGGAAGTGCAGCCCGGTGGTGGGTTCGTCAAGGATGTAGAGGGTCCGCCCGGTGTCGCGACGGGAGAGTTCCCGGGAGAGTTTGACGCGCTGCGCTTCGCCACCGGAGAGAGTGGTGGCCGACTGGCCCAGACGCAGGTAACCGAGGCCCACATCCAGCAGGGTCTGCAATTTGCGGGCGACGGAGGGGACGGGGTCAAAAAAGGCCCGCGCATCCTCCACCGTCATCTCCAGGACCTCATGAATGTTTTTGCCCTTGTAGTGGACATCCAGAGTCTCGCGCTTATAGCGTTTGCCGCCACAGACGTCGCAAGGCACATAAATGTCCGGCAGAAAGTGCATTTCCACCCGGATCACGCCGTCGCCCTCACAGGCTTCGCAACGCCCGCCCTTGACGTTAAAGCTGAAGCGGCCGGGATTGTAACCGCGGGTGCGCGCCTCGCCGGTGGCGGCGAACAGCTCGCGGATGGGAGTGAAGAGGCCGGTGTAGGTGGCCGGGTTGCTGCGCGGGGTGCGGCCGATGGGGCTCTGGTCGATGGCGATGACCTTGTCCAGTTCCTCCAGCCCGCGCAAATGCTGATGCGGCGCGGGGCTCTGGCTACTGCCCATGAGCACGCGGGCGCAGGCGGGGTAGAGGGTGTCATTGATGAGGGTGGATTTGCCGGAACCGCTGACCCCGGTGATGCAGGTGAAGAGGCCGATGGGGATGCGCGCGTTCACCGACTGCAGATTGTTGCCGGTGGCACCCTGCACCTCCAGCCAGCGCTGGCTG
>NZ_JAGDVS010000063.1 GCF_023255755.1 Acidithiobacillus sp.
TTGCGGTAGCATCGAGGTGTCCGCCATGCAGGCCGCCAAGGCGGCGCTGCAACTGCAGATTCGCAGTCGTCTGGCCGCCGATTATGGGGCGGCACAGGCGGCAGCAAACGCCTTGCAGGATGCGCAGACGCTGGCACAGACCGCACGGACGGTCTATACCATGACCCGCAAGGGCTATCTCGCCGGTGCGGAAAGCGCACTGGCGTTACAACAAGCGGAGAATGGCTGGGTGCAGGCCCAGTTGCAAAGCGCGGGCGCCGCCATCCGCGCCCGCCTGACACGTGAGCAACTGACATTGGATAGTGGCTTGTTGCCAGATCAAAGGAAGCTGTCATGACCCCCCGCAAACGCTCAATGATCCACATTTCTCCACGCTGGTCCGCCGTTATAGGCCTCACTACCCTGTTCTGGCTGACCGGCATGAGCGCGGCTTGGGCACTGCCGGTACGCGTGGCCGTTGTCGCCTCCGCGCCGGCCCAACAGGAGAACACCGTACTCGCCACCGTCGAGAGCAACGGTCAAGTGACCCTGACCGCCGCGGTGACCGGCCGGGTGCTCGGCCCGCTGCTGCCTGCCGGACAAGTCCCTGCTGGCGCTCTGGTGGCGCATATCGCGCCGCCTGGCCTGCGGGCGACCATCAGTGCCGCCCAGGCGCGGGCCGCTTTCAGCCGCAGCCAGTGGTTCCGTAACCGGAAACTCTATGCCGATGGTGTCCTCTCCCGGCAGGATGTGGAGCAGGCGAAACTAGCGCTGGACGAATCCCGGTCCGCCCTCCGCGTCTTGCAGGCGCAATCCAACGAGCAACAACTGACCGCCCCCTTCGCCGGGAGCCTGCATTATCTGGTGCCAGCCGGCGCGGTGGTCAACGCCGGCCAGCCCATCGCCACCCTCGCCGGCCGCGGAGCGCCCCGGGCGCACGCCTACGCCACGCCGTGGCGCAAGGGCTGCGGATGGGAACAGTGGTAGGGCTTGATGGCAGCAACTGGCGGGGGCATGGCAAGATTCGCTCCGTCGGGCAAAGCGCGCGGCATCTGGGTCTGGTGTCCGTCTACATCGACCTACCCGCGCGCAGCCCGTTACTGCCGGGTGAATGGCTGCAAGTAAGACTGCCCGCACCAGGGACGGATGCCTTCGTCTTACCGACCGCCAGCATCGTCATGCGTGGTGCCCGCGCCGAGGTATTCGCTGTTCGCCACGGGCGGGCGGTCGTGATACCCGTCCGCATCGTCGCCAGCCGTGGTGATCGCACCTGGGTCAGCGGTGATCTCCGGGTCGGGGAACTCGTCGTACGCTCCGGCAACGCCCGCCTCATCGCCGGCACCCCCGTGCAGGTCCAGAAGCCATGAAGCGTTATCTGGAGTTCCTCTGGGAAAATCGCTTCAGCGTCATCCTCGCCGCCCTGTTTTTGCTGGCGGCCGGCTGGTTCGCCTTAAAAAGCCTGCCGGAAAGCGTGTTTCCCAATGTCGATTTCCCGCGC
Source organism: Acidithiobacillus sp. (assembly GCF_023255755.1). Lineage (GTDB taxonomy): Bacteria > Pseudomonadota > Gammaproteobacteria > Acidithiobacillales > Acidithiobacillaceae > Acidithiobacillus. The sequence goes on from NZ_JAGDVS010000063.1 coordinate 1,478, forward strand.
GTGGCGGTGCTGGTCAACGACGGCAGCCTGCCGGTCAAGTTCATGGAGGTCGAGATCACCCGACCGCTGGAGGCACTAGCCAAGGGTCAGCCGGGCGTCCGGCTGGTGCGCTCGCAAACTGGTAACGGGCTGACCAAGCTCAATGTCTACTTCAATCCCGGCATCAATCCGCAGACCGCTTATCTCATGCTGCAGGCCCGCCTCTCGCAGGTTCGCTTACCCGTCGGCGCGCAGATGCGGGTGACGCGCATGGCACCTTACACCTACCCCTTCGCCGAATATGCGCTGGTGTCCAATCGGCAGGACAGCTCGGCGATGATGCCGACTTTCGCCTTCCAGGTTCGCCCTGCCCTGCTGGCGATTCCCGGCGTCTACCAGGTGCAGGGCACCGGCCGCGGCTGGCCGCAGGTGCATATCGATCTGAACCCGGTGCGCCTGGCGCAATATCACCTGACGGCACAGCAGGTGATCGACACCCTCCGCCTCGCCCAGGGGCCATTTTTCTCCGGCATTCTGCACGCCTATCACCAGCAATTTATCGTCGCCACGACACCACGGCCGGTGGACACGGCGCATCTGGCCACCCTGACCCTGCCCCTCGGCCCGGCCAATGCCGAAGGCATCCGCGCCCCGCTGGCGTTGGGCGCACTGGGACAGGTGCGGGTCGGTCCGCCGCCCTTACTCACCGATGCCGCCGTTCCCGGCTACCGCCATGCCCTGATCATCGACGTACTCTCCCAATCGAGAGCCAACGATGTGAATGTCGCCCGTGCCGTGCAGAGCCGACTGGCGGCATTGCGGGCGCACCTGCCACCCGGTGTACAACTGGTGCCGATCTATGACTTGAGCCATCTGATCAGCAGCAGCCTGCGCGATGTCTGGATCGCCCTCGGGCTCGGCAGTCTGATAGCCTGGCTGGTGGTCCTGGCGTTTTTGGGTCGTTTCGACGGGGCAGTGGCGACCCTGGTAGTGGTGCCACTGGCGCTGGCGGCCACTTTTCTGGTGCTGCATGCGCTGGGCTACGGGCTCAACATCATGACGCTCGGCGGCTTGACAGCGGCGATTGGCGCGCTGGTGGATCATGCCATCGTGGTGGTCGAACGCGGACTCCACGGCCTGCACGGCGACCGCACCTCACGACGACGGTTAGCCTTGCGCCGCGCCGCCGAAATTCTGCCGCTGATGACCCTGGCCACCCTCACCTCCTGCCTGATCTTTCTGCCGCTGATTTTTTTGTCCGGCACGCTGGGGCTCCTGTTCCGGCATATGGCGCTGGCCATCGTCATTGCGCTGCTGACTTCGCAAATCGTCGCCCTGCTGGTGACGCCGGTGCTGGCCGCCTGGCTCGCCGGGCGCCCGCATCAGAACCGACGAAATGGCGCTGAGCGCTGGTTACGCCGACATTTCAGCCGCTGGCTGATTTTCGGCATGCGCCGCCCGTGGTGGGCTATTCCGGTAGTCCTGCTCCTCGCGGTCGCGGGATGGCTGACGCTGACCACCTTGCCCACCGCCTTCCTGCCCCATTGGGACGAGGGCGTAATCTCGGTGCCCTTCCGCACCCCCGTCGGCAGCAGCGTGGCGGAAACCACCCGCGTGGGGCGCGATTTCATGCGGGTGGCGTTGGAGAATCCCAATGTGGAGCGGGCATCGCTGATGGTCGGGCGCGGCTTCCAGTTCCTCCATGCACCGGCCAACAAGGGGGCCATCGCCATCGTCCTCAAACCCAATCACGCGCAGAGCACCGAGGCAGTGATGCGCACGTTGCATGTACAGTTCCGTCAGATGGCTCCAAATCTGCTATCCTTGACGCTCCACCAAACGATGATCGTACGCCTGGGTAATCTCTCGGGTGCCCACGCGCCGCTGGTGGTTTATCTCTTCGGCTCGGATTCCGCCACACTGCGTGCACAGGGCGCGCGTCTGGCGGCGGCATTGCGCCAGAGCCATTCCTTTGAGTCCGTGAACTTCAAGTCACCCTCTGCTGGTCCGGAGTTGGAGATTACCCCGTCACCACTGGCCGCGATCTATGGCATTACCCCACCGGAGCTCGCCGGCCAGGTCAAAGCGCGTTTCTGGGGGCGGCAGGCAGGCTTCCTCCTGCACGGCGAGCAGATTCTGCCGATTCGCGTCAGCCTCGCCGGCCACGATTTCACCCCACGCAAGATGGACGCCCTCCCCATTCGCTTGCCGGACGGAAGCTTTACTCCGCTGGCGAGCATCGCTAGCGTTCATGTGCAGGGCGCGATACCCTTCGTGACCCATCAGAATCTGGTGCCTGACGCCTACGTCTGGCTGCAGCCGAAGCCCGGTGAGGGACTGGCGCAGGCCGCCGTCAAGGCACGCGCGGTGGTAGCGGGCCTGCATCTGCCGACGAACGTGACGACCCTGCTCGGCGGCTACTATCGCCAGCAGTCGCAGAGCTTTCAGCAGATGGCGCTGATACTGGGCGGCGCGCTGGCCTTGCTCCTGATCTTGCTCGGCTTTCAGTTCAGCAGTCAGCGCGCCGCCATCTCCGCACTGCTGGCCATTGCGCTAGCGGCACCGGGGGCGCTGCTGGCGCTGCTGCTGCTCGGCATCGATCTCGATAGCACCGCCTTTCTCGGCGTGCTGCTGGTTTTTGCCATTGCCGTCAATAATGTAATCCTGATTTTTGCGCGCGCCCGGCAACTCGGTGGTCCGCAACCGCGCCCCGCCGTGGTCGCCCTCGCCGCCCGCCAGCGCCTGCGCCCCATCCTGATGACTATGCTCGCCGACGTCTTCGGCTTTCTGCCACTGGCCATCGGCGTCGGCCACGGCACCGACCTGCTCAAGCCCCTCGCGGTAGCGGTCATGGGTGGTCTGCTGCTGTCGGTGTTCATGTCTTTGTGGCTGGCGCCAGTACTATATGCCGCATGGCCCGCCAGGCGCCCACTGTTGGGCCCGGACCAGCGGACCAATTTCCTTGCCTGAAGGGGCAACAAAAACTATATTTCGATAGCGTTGATATTTCACTGGAGGTGCGAGATGTCTAAAAAATCATTTTTAATTCCGATCTTCGGCGTCGTCCTATGTCTGCCGACCGGGGTTGCCCTCGCTGCGGATGCGGGCCCGGTTGCCGGACAGGTTCAAAACCAAATGATGTATGGCAGCCAGTTGATGACCCCCAAGGAACGTGTGGAGTATCGTGCCAAATTGCGTGCAGCCAAGACCATCCAGGAACGCGAACGGATACGTCAGGAACACCACGAAGAAATGATGGAATTGGCCAAGAAAAGAGGGGTAACCTTACCCGCCGTACCGCCCGCAGGTGGTGCCGGCATGGGTCCCGGTCGTATGAATGGCGGCGCCGGTATGGGTAGCGGCGCGGCAGGCATGGGTCCTGGTGCGGGAATGATGGGAACCGGAGCGGGTGGTGGAATGGGTGTCGGTCCGCGGCGCTAGGGCACAGCACGCCCCTGCGCAAAAAAGTTAAATCCCCGGCAGGTCCACTCCTTGACCCCCCAGGCGAGGAGCAGTCAGGGCACCTGCGCCTTCCCGTCGGCGAGGTGTAGGTTACGTATTAGCGGTAAATCCGGGGTATAAGCTGCCCGACCCCAACAACAGGATTCCCATGTCACGCCTCCATACCCTGCAGCGTCCTGGCATTCAGGCTGCCCTTCTGTCAGCATTTCTCTTCGGCGCAGGCACGCCGCTGGCGAAGATTCTGCTGACGTCGGTGAGTCCGTGGATGCTGGCTGGACTCCTCTATCTGGGCTCAGGTCTGGGCCTGACGCTCTATCGCTGGTTGCGACGTGCCGAATCCGTGCGGCTATCGCGCCGGGATGCCTTCTGGTTTGCCGCTTCGGTGCTGTCCGGCGGGATCATGGCGCCGGTGCTGTTCATGATCGGCTTGCACGGGTCGGCAGCTTCGACCGCTTCTTTATTATTAAATGCGGAGGCGGTGTTTACCACGCTGCTGGCATGGTGGGTATTCAAGGAAAGTTTTGACCGGCGCATTGCCTGGGGCATGGTGGCGATTGTGCTGGGGATGGTCCTCCTCAGTTGGCCGGGGCAGGTACATTTTGATCATCTGTGGTCCGCCGCCGCCATCATCGGCGCCTGCTTCGCCTGGAGCGTGGACAACAACCTGACCCGCAAGGTGTCCTTGACCGATACCACTTGGATCGCTGCCAATAAAGGCTGGGTGGCGGGCAGCGTCAATCTCGGTCTGGCGCTGTTACTCGGTGACCGCCTGCCTGCCCTGCCGAACGCGGCGGCGGCAATGCTGCTCGGGTTTTTCGCCTATGGCGTCAGCCTCGCCCTTTTTGTGGTCGGCCTGCGCCATCTCGGCAGTGCGCGGACGGGAGCGTATTTTTCCAGCGCACCCTTTGTCGGTGCCGTACTCAGCGTGATGCTCGGCGCTCCGGTCGGCCCGCTCTTACTGATTGCCGGGGCGCTGATGGGTTGGGGTATCTGGATGCATCTCACCGAACGTCACGAACATACCCATACCCATACCCTTATGGAACATGATCATACCCATGTGCATGGAGCACATCACCAGCACCCGCATGCGGTTCCGGTGGCGCCAGGAGTCCGTCATCGCCACCCGCACCAGCACGAAGAGCTAACCCACAACCACGCCCACGCGCCAGACATGCACCACCTCCACAGGCATTGAACGCCCCCAGGATTATACAGTACCCGTCCTTCAGATCATGGGCTGCCCGTGTCGGAAAATGGCGATTTTCACGCTAATCAGAGGCGAATTACAACGCTTGCCTGATGCCAGGATGCAGATCCCCTGAACGTCGACGCGTACTGTATCCATTAAGGGAAAATAACTGTTTACTTCGTCTTGCTGCCAATAGTCTGCAGACGCAATAAAAGAGCCGGATTAATGCCCAGATTATCCATCAATGAATGGTTATAGGCACGATCAATGAGATACTGACAAAGGTCCATCAAGCGCAGGAGGGATGCGATGGCCTTGCCTGCCACCTGTGTATCCTGCATATTTCTGGAGACTACTTCTGGCAACGCGGCCCTCAGGAAGCTCATGCTTGCCGCCACAAACAGCGGTGGCACCCGGACCCTGACATGCGCCTCGCCGATTTTTTCCTGACGGCGAATGAAATCTTCACCGTAATCGCCCGCAAACAGTTCTTTCATCCAGGCGATGTGCGTTTTTTGGAGTACATCCAGACGGCCATCCAGATAAGGCGCCGTTTGCGGGTCTTCCTGCAACACCTCATAAAAGCGCCCGGTCAGCGCCGGGATGGCCGGGGTGATCCATTCCCCGACACGGATAAGCATATCTTGGTCCTCTTTGCTGAGGCCGCTTATATTGCAGAACGTCAAAATGTTAACGTCGTTATTCTCTATTTCCATTTTTCATCCCAAACATGAAGAAGCGCTTCGCGACGTCTGATCCCCATATTTCCAGACAAACGCAGTCGAAGCAGGGCCGTAGTCTACAAGGCATTATAAATCTGCGGAAGGGGCCGCCTCCCGCACTATTTCCTCGACCAGCTTGCTGGTGACGAGCAGTACAGGGGGGCATCCAGTGGCGGCACGTCGGGTTCCGCGATGATCAATGCCACGGTACCACTGCGAGACCATGCAGGGCGTCAGATGACTTCGCGACCGTATAACGAATTTGACCGGCAACCTTACTGCCTTTTCTAGGTTTGTTGCCAAATGGTTATCAGAAAGGAGAGACAGCCTGTATCGGATCAACTGCTGGTTTACCCCATCTCGTCCGGCAGGTATCCTGCCCTCTCGGAGATCGGGGTGGCCCGGGGTTGAGTTTGCCACCGCTTGAGCGCGCCCGTAGCCGCCATCGCCCCCCTAATGGCACGGTGACAACCAGTATCAAAGGGTCCAGACCATGCGTATTCCTGGGTGGCTTACCACTTTTAGGTGCCACCGCGAGATAGCGCGCATAGCAGTCATGTCCAGGCTGCCATGATTCTGATGCATGGAAAATCACCCTCAACATACTGAACAGGAGAGCCTATGACATTGCTGTCGACGTCTCAAATACCATCCCATCAGAAATACCGTGCATACATTATAGTTACTATAACTTTCATTTTTATTACCGGGCTCACACCATTCACATGCGCCTTCGCCAACACAGCTAAAAAGCCAAAACTCTGGTCAGGGAGCGTGGCATTCGGATTTTCCAGCGCCACGGGAACATACCCATCCTTAAATCTCCACAGTAACGACTGGGCACGCTGGCAATATCACCGTTGGGAAAATCGTGCGCATGTGAGCTACAATTATACTGCCGCATCGACGGCGGTTTATGCCAATCGCCTCGTTCTGGAGAATCAATTTCGATATTACTTCAAACCAAATGTTCACTATGTTTTCGGTGATATACGTTATGACCGCAATCAATTTAATGGATATTATTACCATCTGATAGAAACCATAGGCGAAGGCAATATCGTACCTATCGACAAAACCATGTCCATAGATTACCAGGGAGGCATCGGTGCTCAGGAAGACCAGCCTATAGGCATGAAACGTCAAACCAACCCAGCCGCTCGTTTGGCGGTGGGTTATCAGTGGCACCTGACCCGTCATGCAACTTTCAAGGAATCCATAACCGCCCTGCTATCAACAGCCAACAACAATACCTATGAGTCGGTTACCAGCCTTCAATCCCGGCTGTATGGTCCATTAGCCTTACAACTATCTTATACCGCCTCATACAATGAGTTTCCCGTGATCAGTTATTATAAAAAATTTAACACCATTACTGCTGCGGATTTGAAATACCACTTTTAGTCACTCAGGGCTATGCGGCGCAAAATCAGGCAGGGCGATTCAGGAGAGAGATGCTGGGTAACTATCTGTTTAATATGGCGGAGAGGGTGGGATTCGAACCCACGTGGGGTTGCCCCCCATCCGATTTCGAGTCGGCGCCGTTATGGCCACTTCGGTACCTC
>NZ_JAGDVS010000113.1 GCF_023255755.1 Acidithiobacillus sp.
CCAATCGGCTCCCTACATTTTACTGGAAATGGGGAGTTTTTCGAACTTCCCTGCAATCTATTGTCAAAGTTTCATTAATATGGTTGCATGGTTTGAAGTGCAACACCCATCTGTGACTTCAATTTTACAGACATGATGCGTCATTGTGTCTCTTAGATACTGGGTGGGCATTAGCTAGTGAATTGATTTTGTTTGACTTAATGGCTTTCCGTTGAGGTCCATTTCCAGGTATTACGATGAGGCTGCTCACTCCGGAAGCCATCCAGACAAAATCTTGCCATCCACATCCCAAGGACAACCTTCAGGGAAGGTATCCGCTTTTATGCCTGTCTCCTCTTCTGCCTCATCTCTCGCTCTTGCCCAGGCATCAACCAGCATTTCAGGAATACAGCGCCTCAAGCTGGGCGAATCCTTGAGCACTCCGCTAATTTCAAAGCAAGTAAAGTCAGTCTCGTACAAATTCGTTGTCGGTTGCTCAAGCTGTAGCGTTGTTGCCATGGTCATGCCTCCCGCCGACATGTGGCGATGAGAAAATCATAGTTCAATTTAGGTGGCCAAGTCACCTATAGTCCATGTGATTTGGCAAACCCGTCGCTTATTTCTCGCCCAAAACCAAGGGCGAACATATCACCCCCTCTCGGAGAACTGTTGCTTGTCTCTCTAATGAGATACACTAACGTGGATAGTACCTGGAGGTATTCCGATGGCTCGAACCTCAATGCTGCATGTTCGCGTGGACGACAAGCTGAAAGCCGACGCGGCGGAGAAACTCGCTAACGTCGGCCTGACCATTTCGGATGCCGTGCGCATCCTGCTCACTCGCGTTACCAAGGAAGGCGGCTTGCCTGTCGGTCTGGTAGCTGATCCGGATGCCTATGACGCATGGTTCCGGGAAAGGGTGCATGAGGCGCTGGATGATACGCGACCGACTGTGCCGCATCGCCGGGTTATGGATGAGGTGCAATCGCTGATTGATAGGAAACGTCGTGCTCGTACTTGAGTGGCGGGAAGCGGCTAGCGCCGATCTACTGGCGATTGTCGAGTATATTTCGGATGACAACCCGGATGCTGCCCAACGCCTGAAAGACGACATTGAGGCCAAGGCCGCAAATCTGCTGGAGCATCCGATGCTCTACCGTGCTGGGCGGGTTTCTGGCACACGGGAAATGGTTGTGCGGTCGAGTTATGTAGTGATTTACACCGAAGACGCCCACGCTGTGGTGATCCTGCGCGTATTGCATGCCGCGCAGCAATGGCCGCCAGTGCGAGAGGGTGACTGAAATACGGTATCCCGATTTGTTTAACTGAGGTTAGGGCGGGTGGGGCTGTGACTGTAAGGGCTTTGGTCCTCGCAGCCGCTTGCGACGAAGTCGAAACACTGCTGGAGATCAGCGCCGAAACTGCGCATAATTACGGCCTTTGTGTGCAGGGCAACCGGGTGCGCGCGGGTATGGTCCTGACGCAGCCTGATGGAAAAGGAAGAATCATGAGAGAAGTGAATGAGATGCGTGCGCTGCACGAAGATCTCCAGGTCCGTGTCGCGGGCCTGAGGGGGTACCTTTGACCTCGAAGAAAAGCGCGGTCGCTTAGAGGAAGTTCAACGGGAGCTGGAAGACCCGACCATCTGGAACAACGCCGAAAAGGCCCAGGAACTGGGTCGCGAACGGTCTGCTCTGGAAGCCATTATCACGCCCATGGACAAGCTCACCGCGAGCCTCGCCGATGGCGGCGAGATGCTGGAATTGGCCCTGAGCGAGCAGGACGAAGAACTCCTCGCCGCTGTTGATGCGGATCTCGATACCGCGCTGTCTATGGTCGAGAAGCTGGAATTTCAGCGCATGTTCTCCGGTGCGCAGGATGCGGCAAACTGCTTTGTGGATATTCAGGCCGGCGCAGGCGGCACCGAGGCGCAGGATTGGGCGGAAATGATTCTGCGCATGTATCTGCACTGGGCCGAGTCCCATGGTTTTGCGGCGGAATTGGTGGAGGTCTCCGAGGGGGAAGTGGCGGGCATCAAGTCGGCCAGCATCCATGTGCGCGGTGACCATGCCTTCGGCTGGCTGCGTACCGAAACCGGTGTTCATCGCCTGGTGCGCAAATCGCCTTTCGACTCCGGCAATCGCCGCCATACCAGCTTCGCTAGTGTCTTTGTTTACCCCGAGATTGACGATAGTTTCGAGGTAGATATCAATCCGGCGGACCTCAAGGTGGACACCTACCGGGCCAGCGGGGCGGGTGGTCAGCATGTCAACAAGACCGACTCAGCCATTCGTATCACCCATGTGCCTTCGGGCATTATCGTGGCCTGTCAGACCGACCGCTCGCAGCATAAGAACCGGGCCGAGGCCATGCGCATGTTGCGCTCCAAACTCTATGAGATGGAGATGCAGAAACGTGCCGCCGAGAAGCAGGCGCTGGAAGACAGCAAAAGCGATATCGGCTGGGGGCATCAGATTCGCTCCTATGTGCTGGACCAGTCGCGGATCAAGGATCTGCGCACCGGGGTCGAAGTGGGCGATACCCAGAAGGTGCTCGACGGGGCGCTGGATATGTTCATTGAAGCGGCGTTGAAGGCCGGATTGTAAGCGGTAGTCACTCGGTATTTTGCAGGAAGAGGATGGATGGTGGATCAGGAACTGAATGACCAGATGCAGGTGCGGCGCGACAAGCTGGGACACTGGCGCAGCGAAGGCCATGCCTATCCCAACGGCTTCCGCCGCGATGCCCTGGCGGGCGACCTGCAAGAGCGTTATGGCGATATGGATGCCGCGGCCCTGGAGCAGGAACCCATCGCGGCGCGGCTCGGCGGGCGGCTGATGAGCCGCCGGGTCATGGGCAAGGCCAGTTTCGCTGACATTCAGGATCAGTCCGGGCGTATTCAACTCTTTGTCAGTCGCGATAACCTGGGCGAAGAGGTCTACGCGCGCTTCAAGGGCCTGGATTTCGGCGACATCATCGGTGTGGATGGCATCCTGTTCCGCACTAAGACCGGCGAGCTTTCGGTCAAGGTGCATGGCCTCCAACTGTTGAGCAAGGCCCTGCGCCCGCTGCCGGAAAAATGGCACGGACTCGCCGACCCGGAAACCCGCTTCCGCCAGCGCTATGTCGATTTGATCGTCACCGAAGCCACCCGCCGTACCTTCCAGATTCGTGCCGAAACGGTGGCAGCTCTGCGCGATGGTCTGCGCCAGCGCGGCTTTTATGAGGCGGAGACGCCCATGATGCAGCCCGTCCCCGGCGGTGCCACGGCGCGGCCCTTCGTCACCCATCACCATGCCCTCGACATGACCCTTTACCTGCGTATCGCCCCGGAGCTGTACCTCAAGCGGCTGGTGGTGGGCGGCATTGAGCAGGTCTTTGAGATCAACCGCAACTTTCGCAATGAAGGTATTTCCACCCGCCACAACCCCGAGTTCACCATGCTCGAATGGTATGAGGCCTACGCCGACCACGTGCGCGCCATGGACCTCACCGAGACCCTGATCCGCGCTGCGGCACAGGCGGCCCTGGGCACTACGGCGATAAACTATCAAGGGCTGGAGATTGACCTCGGCAAACCCTTCCACCGTTTGACGGTGACGGAGTCGGTGCGTGCCCATAACCCCGATCTGGCGGATGCCGATCTGCGGGACCCCGCAGTGCTGGCCGCTAAGCTCGCGCAATTGCACCTGCCCTGTCAGCCCGCCTGGGGCTGGGGCAAGCGTCTCATCGAAATCTTCGAGAAGACGGTGGAAGGCCATCTCCAGCAGCCCACCTTCATCACCGAGTATCCCCTGGAAGTCAGCCCGCTGGCGCGCCGTAATGATCTCGACCCCGAGGTCACGGATCGTTTCGAGCTGATGATCGCCGGCCGCGAGCTGGCCAACGGCTTCTCCGAGTTGAATGATCCCGAAGATCAGGCCGCCCGCTTCCGGGCACAGGTCGAGGCCAAGGATGCCGGGGACGAGGAGGCGATGTTCTTCGACGCCGACTATATCCGCGCCCTGGAATACGGCATGCCGCCGACCGCAGGGGTGGGGCTGGGCATTGACCGTCTGGTCATGCTCCTCGCCGATCAGCCCAGCATTCGCGAGGTGATTCTCTTCCCCCATTTGCGGCCGGAACAGTCATGAGGTTTTATGAACTCTGGATCGGGCTGCGTTACACCCGCGCCAAGCGTCGCAATCACTTCATCTCCTTTATCACCGGCACGGCGATCATGGGCATGGTCATCGGCGTGGCGGCACTCATCGCGGTCATGGCGGTGATGAATGGTTTTGACCATACCCTGCGCTCGCGGATACTGGCGGTGACCTCCGATGTGATCATTCAGGGCAACGGGGTGCCGGTGCTGGACTGGCCGACGGCGGTAAAGCGCCTTTCCACGCTTCCCGACGTGACGGGTGTGGCGCCCTACGTGCAGGCGCAGGCCATGCTCTCTCACGACGGGCTGGTCAGCGGTGCGGTCATCGAGGGCATTGATCCAGCGCTGGAAAGCCGCGTCAATAAACTGGCCAAGGACATGAAAATGGGTGAGTTGCAGTCCCTGCAGACCCACCCCTGGAGTATCGTCCTCGGGCGTGCGCTGGCGCGGCAACTGGGCGTGACCGTAGGTGACAAGATCACCCTGATTTCCCCCCAGGGCGGCGTAACCCCGCTGGGGGTAACCCCCGCCTTGCGCCAGTTCACGGTGGTCGGGCTCTTTTCCGTCGGAATTTACGCCTACGACAGCGGCATGGCCTATATCAATCTGGGCGACGCGCAGCGGCTCTACGGGCTGAACCAGGGCGTGACGGGCCTGCGCATGCAAATCAAAGACCCCTTTGCCGCCCCGGCCTTCGCCGCCCATTTGCAACAACAGCTCGGTGCCGCTTTTTATATCCAGGACTGGACCCAGACCCATGAGAACTTCTTCAAGGCGCTGGCCATGGAGAAACTGGTGATGTTTGTGATCCTGTCGCTCATCATCGCCGTCGCCGCCTTCAACATCGTGGCGACACTGGTGATGGTGGTCACCGACAAGGAAACGGATATCGCCATTCTCCGCACCATCGGCGTAACGCCGCGCAGTATCATGCTGATTTTTATGGTGCAGGGCGGGATCATCGGACTCTTTGGCACGCTGCTCGGTGTCTTCTTCGGGGTGTTGCTGGCATTGAATATTCCGACCCTGGTACCCGCCATCGAGCAGTTGTTTCACGTCCAGTTTATCTCGCCGGAGGTTTATTCCATCAGTCAGTTGCCCTCCAAGCTGGAGCCCTGGGATGTGATCCATGTGGCCATTGCCGCGCTCATCATGAGCTGGATAGCGACGTTGTATCCCTCTTGGCGTGCCTCGCGCGTCGCCCCTGCCGAGGCCCTGCGTTATGAGTGAGCAGATCATTCTTTCCGTCGAGCATCTGCGGCAGAGCTTTGCCATTGGCCGCGAGCGCCTGGAGGTTATCCGCGATATCAATCTGCAGGTGCGCCGTGGCGAACGTCTGGCGATTGTCGGCGCCTCCGGGCAGGGCAAGAGCACACTGATGCACCTCATGGGCGGATTGGAGCGCCCGTCGGGGGGAGTGGTGCGGATCCTCGGGCAAGAGGTCTACAAACTCAGCGAATCGGCGCGCAGCCGTTTGCGCAATCAGAGTGTCGGTTTCGTCTATCAGTTACACCGTTTGCTGCCCGAGTTCACCGCGCTGGAGAATGTCCTGCTCCCCCTACTGATACGCCGGGTGCCGCGCCATTCCGTAGAGCCTTGGGGTAAGGAAATCCTGACCCGCGTCGGGCTGGGTGAACGTCTGGGTCACAAACCTGGAATGCTCTCCGGTGGCGAACGGCAGCGTGTCGCCCTGGCGCGCGCCCTGGTCACCCGTCCGGCGCTGCTCCTCGCCGATGAGCCCACCGGCAATCTCGACAGCGAGTCGGCGGAGAGTGTCCATCAACTGATGCTCGACCTTAATCAGGAGCTGGGCACCGCACTGGTTATCGTTACCCATGAGCCGGCGCTGGCGGCACACATGGAGCGCGTACTCCGGCTGCAGGATGGCGTCTTGCAGCCCCTGGACGCTGTGCACTAAAACCGGCTGCGGTGCAGGCGACGGCGTCGCAGCCGCCACAGTATCCAGAGCCGCCAGCCACCGAGTACTCCAAAGTATAGTATCAGGGCGAGCGCTCCGCCAAGGATGAGGCTGCCCAGCCAGGTGAGCAGATAGGCGTGCCAGAGGCGGTCTCCCATGGCCATTATGCTGATCTGACCATGGACCATCGCGTGGATATCCGCATAATGAACGGTGATGGCCGGGGCCAGTCCCAACTGGTTGAGCAGCCAGAACCCCAGTTCATAGGATGCGAAGAAAAAGGGCACGATGGTGAGGGGGCCGGTCACTACAAAGGGCATAACGACGCCGACGGGAATATAGGCGCGACGCCAGAGACTGATGAGTAAGATGCTCAGCACATGGCCAAAAAAAGGCAGGCTGCCGATAAAGGTGCCGATGGCTGCGGCGCGCGCTACGTTGTGACGATGGGGATGCCACAGTACCGGTCGGGCCAGATAATGGGTAAAACGTCCCAAGGGACGTTTGCTGAGGACGTCCTCGCGGGTGGGAAGGCGACAGAATGCAGGTAGGCGCAATGCAATATTTCCTGGGTCGTAAGGGGGCTAGTGTAGCCAAGCCGCTGCCCTGGGCCAAATCCTGGCCGTCGCTGCCGCTTTGGGTTATCGCCGCCGGACTGGGGCTGGGGTTTTTTCACAGCTTCCGGCAACTGCCGGCTTTGTGGATTCCGCTTTCCATAGCGCTTGCCGGACTGCTCCTGGTTTGGAAATGGCGCCCCGCGCTGCTGCTGGCGGTCGCGGCGGGGGCCTTTGCCTGGGGCATCTGGCAGGCCGATCTGCGCCTCGCCATACAGTGGCCGGTGAGCCAGGATTTCAATGTCGAGGGCCGTATTGCCTCCATGCCCCAATTGGGGGGCCGGGAATATCGCTTTCTGGTGGCGCCCGAGCACTGGTCGGCAGAGGCCCTTTTGGGCGCCCGTCCTGACACCATTCTCGTTCACGGTAATCTTCCGGAAGTCCCCGTAGTCGGACAACGCTGGCAGTTGCAGTTGCACAGTGAGTCTCTTGCCAGCCTGCCCGGCAGTCCCTTTGCTGACCTCGCCCGGCAGCGTTTTTGGGCCGGGGAGGGCGGGGTGGCGCGACTGCAGGATGCCCGGCTGTTACCGGTTTCCCGCGGGAATCTCCAGGACGATATCGCGGCGGCCCGTGAGGCGGTGCTCCATGCCAGCAATATGGCCCTGGACCGCGAAGCGGCGGGCTTCGTGCAGGCGCTGAGTATTGGTGTCGGTAACCAACTCCCGCCAGAGATCTGGCAGGTGTACCGGGATACCGGCACCGCCCACTTGCTGGTGATCTCCGGCTCCCACGTGGCCGTGGTCGCCGGACTGGCCCTGTGGCTCAGTCAGTGGCTGTGGCGGCGTGTCCCCTGGCTGGTCGCCCGCTGGCCAGCGCAGACCGTGGGGGTCCTCTGCAGTATTCCGGCGGCCTGGGCCTATGCCAGTTTTGCCGGTATGCAGATTCCCGGCGAGCGCGCCGCCTGGATGATCACGGCAGCGGCACTCGCCCATCTGCTGGGACGCCCCAACAATGCTTGGCAGGGGCTGTCCCTGGCCGCCTTGCTGATTGCGCTGAAAAACCCCGGCGCGCTGGTGGATGTGGGTTTTTGGTTGTCTCTGGGCGCGGTGGCGGCGCTGGTGGCTATTGGCTACGGCGAGGCCGGCTGGCGTGCGCTGTTGCGCAGTCAATGGGCAGTCTCCATCGCCTTGATGCCCCTGCTGGCGGGACTCTTCGGACAGGTATCCCTGATCTCCCCTGTTGCGAATGTGTTGGTGATCCCGCTGGTGGAATTGCTGGCAGTGCCGCTGGCCTTGCTGGGCGCCCTGTTCGCGCTGCTGGATCTGGAACTCCTCAGTCGCCTGTTTTTTCATCTGGTGGCGCTGGAAATGGACGCGGTGACGGCGCTCCTCCGTGTTTTGCTGCACATTCCTTTTGCCCGGATCAGCACGGGTACTGGTCGCACCTGGGCCTTGCTGGCGGCGGTGCTGGGACTCGGCATCTTTTTCCTGCCGGCGGGCTGGCCGGGGCGGCGGCTGGCTTTGCTGGGTATGGTGCCGCTCCTGATCCCCGCCGGGGGTAGCGCTGATCTGGAATTGCGTGCCCTGGATGCGGGATCGGGCATGCTGCTGTTCTGGCAGAAGGGATCGCAGAGCGGCATTTTCTCGGCAAATCTCTGGAAGGCGGCCAGTCGCGGCAGCGGCGGCCTCGCGCTTACGGCGGCGCTGCGCCAGCAGGGCGTGACGCGGGTGGATGC
>NZ_JAGDVS010000137.1:0-9267 GCF_023255755.1 Acidithiobacillus sp.
TCTGGATGAGATTGGCGATATGCCCCTCTCCTTACAGGTCAAACTGTTGCGTGCCTTGCAGGAGCGAGTGATCCGCCCTGTCGGCTCCACCGAGAGCATCGCCGTGGATGTGCGGATCATCTCCGCCAGTCACCGGGATTTGGAGCAGGAGATGGCTGCCCGGCGTTTCCGGGATGATCTCTACTATCGCCTTTGCGTGGTGACTCTGGAGTTGCCTGCCCTGGCTGAGCGTCCCGAGGATATCCCGCTGCTGGCCGAGTTTTTTTTACGCGATACAGCGGCCAAGAATCGCAAGGATGTCCGCGGTATCGCGCCGGAGGCCATGGAACTGCTGGTGGGGGCGCCGTGGCCAGGTAACGTCCGGCAACTGGCCAACGTCATTGAACAGGCGGTGGTGCTGTCTACTACCCCGCGAATCGGTGCGCCCCTCATCCGTCACGCCCTGCGCGACAAAGAGGGTGAAGTCATGCCCCTGGCTGACGCCAAAGGCCGTTTCGAGATGAATTATCTGATCCAGATTATGCGCATGACCCGGGGCAACGTGAGTCAGGCTGCACAATTGGCGCAGCGTAACCGGACGGAGTTTTATCGCCTGCTGCGTCGTTACCACCTGGACCCTGCTGCCTTCAAAGAAACGGGTAGCGATGAAGACGAAGCGGAAGTATAGTGAATAGCACGATGCGCTGAAGAATGAGCGATCAGCTTTTGGGCCATAGCCATCGGAAAAACCGCAGGTTCAGGCGGATGGTCGGGGCCGTATAGTTAAGAAGGACGTGCATCACCTTCTGGAGGCTCCGCATGAATATAGAATCCATCACCCTGGTGCGGCATGGCATGACGGAATGGGCAGATCGCGGTAAACATACCTCGGTGACCGAGGTGGCGTTGACGGCGGAGGGGCGCGCAGACGCGCAAGCGCTCTGGAAATCCTTTGTGGAACAGGGGCATTTTGATGGTATTTACTCCAGCCCTATGCTGCGCGCCCATCATACTGCCATTCTTGCGGGTTTCAGCGATCCGGAATTGCATCGGGGACTCTGTGAGTGGCGCTATGGTCGCTACGAGGGCATGACCACGGCCGAAATTCGCCAGGAAGATCCGGAATGGAGCGTCTTCCGTTGCGGCGGGCCGGGGGGGGAAAGCCCGGAAGCCGTCAGTGGTCGTTGCGATAAGCTGCTCAAGGAATGGGATGCGAAGGGCCACCGTCATGTGCTGTGTTTTGCCCATGGCCACATTTTGCGGGCGCTGGCTACTCGTTGGCTGGGGTTGGATCTGCGTTTTGGTGATCATCTGCACCTGGATCCGGGCAGTATTTCCTGCCTGGGTTGGGAGCATGAAGTCCCCGCCCTGCGTCTGTGGAATTACTGTCCGCAGCGCCCGGTTGTCGGACCGCGCGCTGGCTGACTCTGAAGTGGCTGTTCAGGACAGCAGAAAGGCTGGGGCGACTTGTGCGGCCTGCTGCATCCCTGCGTGGTAGTAATGAGTGCCGGTAAAGGCCTGAGCATCATCAGCACGGAAAGCATCCATGGCCAGGCCCTTGCGTCCCAGTGTCCCGCTCCACCAGCCGGAGGGATAGCAGAATTGCGGGAAGTACACGCTGTTCACTGCGTCAAAGCCCGCTTCCGTCATGCGCCGCTGGCACTGACGGATCAGGTCGGCATGTAACAGGGGAGATTCAGACTGAGCTACCAGCACGCCCTGATCTGCCAGTGCATGGTGACAAGCCGCGTAAAAGTCCGTGGCGAAAAGCCCTGCCGCCGGTCCGACTGGGTCGGTGGAGTCGACGATGATCACATCATAGCGTCCCGCCTCCGCCTCTTTGACCCAAGTGATGCCATCCGTAAAGTGAAAATGGGCGCGGGGGTCATTATTTTTCTCACAGAGTTCCGGGAAGAAACGCTCGGCAACGCGGGTGACCCGCTCATCCAGTTCAACCTGCACGGCTTCTTCCACTTCTCGATGGCGCAGTACCTCGCGCAGGGTGCCGCAGTCACCACCACCGATGATCAGTACCCGTTTGGGCCCCGGGTGGGTAAAGAGGGCCGGATGGCTCATCATTTCGTGATAGAGAAAGTTGTCGCGGTCGGTGACCATCACCAATCCGTCTAGCGTCATGAGGGTGCCGAACTGCTCGGTTTCGAAGATTTCAATGGTCTGATAAGGGCTCTGCTCGCGATGCAGCACTTCGCGGATTTTCAGGCTCAATGCTGCGCTGTGCTCTTCATAGCGCTCGGTGTACCACAGTTCTGTGCTCATAACCGCCTCTCTCGACGCTGGGGATGGTGGGGTGCTCGCTGGGGATTTTGCGGAAGAAACGCGCAAAAGAAAAGGGCAGACCGGTTACCCAGGTCCGCCCGTTACCGCTGTGAGTCATTTCAAGCGCAGAGAACCGGCTTGACGCGCAACTCATGGGCAGGAACGCCCATCATATCCACTTGCCCGCGCTTCATCTCCATGGTGGAGACTTGCCCGGCGCCAAAGGCTTCCTTGAGATAATTCAAGGCATCCTCGGGCTGGATGATATCGCCGCAGGTGAAAATATCCACCGCTGCGTAACCATATTCCGGCCAGGTGTGAATGGCCAGATGCGACTCGGCGACGATGACTGCGCCGCTCACCCCGTAGGGCGAGAAGTGGTGAAAAGTTTGCGTCACGATGGTGCAATTGGCACGCCGGGCGGCCTCGAGCATGGCATCTGTAACATAATCAACATCAGACAAGGTACTGCCGTCACAATGGTAAAAATCTGCGACGATTTGATGTCCCAATGAGCGCATAGGTGCCCCCCTTACCAAAGTTAATAAACGGTTAAGAAGTAGCTCCCGTGCACCCCCAGACAGTACTTGGTTTTATGCCCTACCTTGCTGGAACGATGCCTTGCTCCAAGTCTCTTAAGGACTGACCCCCTTAGTAACTGCTTTCGGTGCCGTGGAAACAGACGACGAACTATACACTTATGCGCTGAGGATGCAAGGGTTTTTAGCAGGTAACGAGGTATGATTTTCATCGTTTCTGCGCGGCGTTCTGGCCCCATGCTGACCGTTCGGTTTATACTGTGCGCCATGATTGCAAAAGCAGAGAGTGCCCATGGCCGCTGAGGCCCTTGTCGAACTGGAAAACGTGCACTTTTCCCGGGGACCGCACCCGGTCTTGGCGGGGGTGGATATGCGTATTCCCCATGGGGCTATCGTCTCCCTCATGGGTGCGAGCGGTGGCGGCAAGACGACCATGCTGAATCTGATGGCCGGCACACTGGCACCACAGTCCGGCCGCATACGGGTGGCAGGGCAGGATCTGCACGCGCTGGATTTTGAGGACCTGTATCGTTTGCGCCGCCGCATGGGCATGCTTTTTCAGCACAGCGCCCTGTTTACCGATTTTAGCGCCTTTGAGAATGTTGCTTTTCCTCTGCGCCGCCATTTTCGGCTGAACGAGAGTATCTTGCGTAAGCTGGTATTGATGAAGCTGGAGGCGGTGGGATTGCGGGGTGCGGCTGGATTGATGCCCGCCGAGCTCTCCGGCGGCATGGCTCGGCGGGTGGCGCTGGCCCGTGCGGTGGTGATGGATCCGATGCTGATTTTTTACGATGAGCCTTTCACCGGCTTGGACCCCATCAGTGTGGGAATTATCGCGACTCTGATCCGCCGCCTCAATGATGCCTTGGGCGCGACCAGTATTCTCGTCAGTCACGATGTGCAGGAGACTTTTTCTATCGCGGATTATGGTTATATCCTCGCGGGCGGCAAAATCATTGCGGAAGGTTCGCCAGAAGCCTTGCGGGCCAGTGATTCAGAACTGGCCAGGCAGTTTCTCAGTGGGCAGCCGGATGGGCCGGTGCCCTTTCATTACCCAGCGAGAGATAATTACGTCACGGCTTTGACGGGTTCGGCGGCTGCGGGTGAGGTGATTTAGGCCATGGCCTTTCTGGACTTTGTGCCGAACCTGGGGCGGCAGGTATTGCTGACGATCCCCAACCTGGGGGCCGCGGCCCGTTTTCTGCTGCGGAGTTTGGTGGCGGTGATCAACCGCCATTTCAGCATTCAACAACTGCTCAAGCAGGTGTATGGCTTTGGGGTGCGGTCGCTGCTCCTGATGATAGTCGCCGCTTTCTTCACGGGTATGGTGCTGGGTTTTCAGGGGTATTACGCGCTGGTGCGCTTTGGCGCCACTTCGGCACTGGGCACCCTGGTCGCCCTGTCGCTCCTGCGCGAGCTGGGGCCGGTGCTGACGGCGCTGCTTTTCGCCGGGCGGGCTGGATCGGCGCTGACCGCCGAAATCAGTTCCATGAAGGCGACGGAGCAGTTAAACGCCATGGAAATGATGGCGGTCAACCCATTTGCCTGGGTCGTGGCGCCCCGCCTCTGGGCGGGGATCATCGTCGTGCCTATACTCTGCGCTATTTTTGATCTGGTCGGCATCTTTGGCGGATACCTCATCTCGGTGCCGGTTCTGGGCGTGGATGGCGGCACTTTTTGGGCGCAGATGCAGTCCAATGTGACGTTTTCCGGTGATATCCTGACTGGTCTGTTCAAAGCCCTTTGCTTTGGGCTGGTGGTGACCTGGATCGCCGCCTGGCAGGGTTACGCGGCACAGCCGACTGCGGAAGGCGTGGGTAACGCCACGACGCGCAGCGTGGTGACGGCATCGCTGGCGGTGCTGGGTCTCGATTTCATTCTCACGGCTTTCTTGTTCACCTAAGGGGTAGACGGCGCATGGAAAAACGGGCGATAGACTGGTGGGTGGGCATCTTTGTGCTCCTCGGCATCGCTGCTTTGGTGGTGCTGGCACTGCGCGTAGGGAACCTCTCCGGCTTTGCCTACAACGACGGTTACGTACTGCATGCGGATTTTACCAATGTGGGCAGTCTCAAGGTGCGCAGCCCGGTCAGACTGGGTGGAGTCACGATCGGTGAGGTGACCCACATTGGCATGGACCCCAAGACCTTCATGGCGAATGTGACCATGCGTATCGAACCGAAGGTGAAATTGCCGACGGATACGGGTGCGTCCATTTACACCGAGGGGTTGCTGGGCGAGCAATATGTGGCCGTTCAGCCGGGTGGAATGCCGCAGGATCTGAAGCCGGGCGGTACCATTACCATGACGCAAAGCGCGGTCAATATTGATCAGCTAATCGGCCAGATGGTCTTCGATAAGGCCTCGGGTAGCAAATAGGGAGGATTCGGTATGCGTCAAATTTCTTTGATTTCGGTGGCGTTTTTTATGCTGGTCTGGACGTTACCTGCCGCGGCAGAAGACACCCAGGGGGCGGTAGCGGTGGTTCAGCAGCTTACCAATAGTGTACTCAAGGTGCTGCGCTCCAATGACGGCAAGCCGATCACGCCAGCCGTGAAGAAAGAGGTAGCGGATATTGTCTTGCCGCACATGGATTTCACCACCATGTCGCAATACGTGATGGCACGGTACTGGCGGCAGATGGACGCGGCCCAGCAGCAGGAGTTTGTGGTGCTGTTCAAAGATTTGCTAGTGCGTACCTACAGTAATTCACTCAATCATTATCACGGACAGACGGTGAAAATCACGGGCAGCCAGCAGATCTCCCAGAATCCGCCAGTGGCACAAGTGAACATGGTTATTCGTCAGAACGGTGGTGGTCCAGATGTTCCGGTGATTTATGCCCTGCTCTACACCAACAACTCCTGGCGGATTTACAACACCTATATTGACGGGGTCAGCATGGTGCTGAATTACCGACAGAGCTTTGGCCAGATCGTCGCGAGCCGCGGAATTCCCGCTCTGCTCCAGGATATGAAGGCCAAGGATGGCATGGGCAGCGCGCCAGGCAAAACGGCGGCGGCCGCTTGAGCGCAGCGACCTCCTGGGAGCGACGGATGATTGACGGTGCTCCTTGGCTGTTTCTGCAAGGGGACTGGCGGGTGGCACCACTGGATAAGGTGCTGCGGTCCTTTGCATGGGCGAAAGACGGACAGGATTGCGCAGAAATTTCCGTCGTGGAGCTAGAAGCTGCGGATAGCGCGACGCTTGCCGTGTTGATGGAGTGGGTACAGCAGGCCAGGCAGCGTGGAACTGCGCTACGTATTCATGGGGCGTCTTCCAAGCTGCAAGAATTGGCGAGTTTGTATCGTCTGCAGGATATTTTGCCGCTGTGCCATGACTGATTCCTTGGCCATTCACATCGCCGGGTTGCGCAAAGCCTATGGCAGCGGCCATCTGGCCTTGGCTGGCGTAGATCTGGATGTGCATGCCGGAGAGTTTTTTGGTCTGCTGGGTCCCAATGGAGCGGGGAAATCTTCGCTGATCAATATCCTGGCCGGGACTGTGCGCCGTTCGAGCGGGGTGGCAGAAATCTTCGGCTTTGATGTGGAGCGGGATTTTCGCCGGAGTCGTCAGTTGCTGGGGGTCGTGCCCCAGGAGTTGGCTTATGACCCCTTTTTTACCGTGCGGGAGTTTCTGCGCATGCAATCCGGCTATTTTGGCCTGCGTCATAATGATGACTGGCTTGATGAGCTGATGGCGGAGCTGGATCTGACGGACAAGGCCAATGCCAATTTGCGCGCTTTATCCGGCGGCATGAAGCGGCGGGTGCTTATCGCCCAGGCTTTGGTGCACAGGCCCCCGGTGGTGGTGCTGGATGAGCCGACCGCTGGAGTGGATGTGGAACTACGTCAGGGCCTCTGGCGTTTTATGCGGCGCTACAATGAAGAGGGCCATACGGTCATTCTCACCACCCATTATCTGGAAGAGGCCGAGGAACTCTGTCAGCGGATCGCCATTCTCCAGCAGGGGCGAATCGTTGCTTTGGACAGCAAGGATGAATTGCTGCGTGCTTCCAGTTGGCGGGTGCTGACGGTGACCTTCGATGGCGATCCAGGGACGCTTCCTCCTGAATTGGCGGAACTGGTGACGGGTGCCGCAGAAAATACCCGGGTACTCAGGATCGATGCGCAGAGAAACCCGTTGGGGAACATCCTGGCACAGTTGCAAGCACTGCCCGCCCAGATCCTCGATTTGCACCTGCAGGAGCCGCGCCTGGAAGATGCCTTTACGGACATCCTCGGACAAGGGCGTTAAGCTTGGCGGACCACTTGCGTCTTGATCTTTTTCTCAAGACGTCACGCCTGATCAAGCGCCGCAGCCTGGCCAAAGAAATCTGTGATGCCGGGTGTGTGCAGATCAATGGTCGGTTGGCTAAGGCGGGGGCGCTGGTGCAGGTGGGTGACGCGCTGACCATCGATATTCGCGATCGACTGATGCGGGTGCGGGTCTTGCGTATTCCGCAGCGGATTGAAGGACCGGAAGGGATGGTGGAAGTGCTGCCCGAGGAGGCTGGGGAATGATCACAGAGCCACGTTTGTTGCTGACGGTGGGAGAACCCGCAGGCATCGGCCCGGATATTTGCCTGCAATTGGCCAGCCACGCCTTGCCCTCCGGGGTCCTGCTCATTGGCGACCTGCACTGTCTGCGCAGCCGCGCCCTGACTCTGGGTTTATCGCTGCGACTGGAGCCCTGGCAGGAGGGCAATCCCTGGCCAGCGCCGGGAAACGGTGTGTTGTACGTGCTGGACGTGCCCCTGGCTCAGCCTTGTCGCCCCGGCCGTCTGGATGTGGCTAATGCACCGGCGGTACTGGCTACCCTGGATAAAGCGATGCACCTGTTACGGGCAGGCGCTGCGGATGCGCTGGTAACGGCTCCGGTGCACAAGGGCATCATCAACGACGCGGGGATTCCCTTTACTGGGCATACAGAATATCTCGCGGAAGCCTGTGGCAGTCCGGAGGTGGTCATGCTGCTGGCTGGTCGCGGCCTGCGGGTAGCGCTGGCGACGACTCATCTGCCTTTAGCCCAAGTGGCGGCAGCCATTACCCCGGAAGGGTTGGAGGGTACGCTGCGCATCCTGCACCGGGCCATGCGCGAAGACTTCGCCCTTTCGGCACCCCGTATTCTGGTCGCTGGTCTGAATCCCCATGCCGGGGAGGGCGGGCACCTGGGGCATGAGGAACAGGATATCATCGCGCCAGTGATAGCAGCCTTGCAGGGAGAGGGGCTGCGGGTCAGCGGTCCGTGGCCGGCCGACACCCTGTTTACCCCTCGCCTGCTGGAAGATGCCGATGCGGTGCTGGCGATGTATCACGACCAGGGGCTGCCGGTGCTGAAGTACCATGCCTTTGGTGAGGCGGTAAATATTACTTTGGGTTTGCCCATCGTGCGCACCAGTGTGGACCATGGCACGGCGCTGGACGTGGCGGGCACCGGCCGGGCAGAAGGAGGCAGCCTGCTTCGGGCATTGGATACTGCTGCGGAAATCGTCCGTAACCGGCGCCTCGCAGGCTGCTGATGCCTGCCGCAGGTCGGTCTGCATACTCAAAAAATGCGGTTGCGTCCTTCCGGCACCTGGGCGACCAGGAACTCCATCTGATCGGCGAGAATGCGCCGATTACTGAGCAGCAGATACTCGGCCCAGGTCGGGGTGAAGGGCACCGCGAGCAGCGGCATGCGCGCCTCGTCGGGGGTGCGGTTGTCCTTGCGGCTGTTGCAACTGCGGCAGGCAGTCACCACGTTGGTCCAGATATCCCTGCCCCTGCGCGAGATGGGAATGATATGGTCACGGGTGAGTTCGCGGAGAGGGAAATGTTTGCCACAGTACATGCAGAGGTGATGATCGCGATGGAACAAGGTCTGATTGGACAGGGCCGGGGGTCGAATTTTGCCCTGATGGCGACCGCGGACGGCGATGACCGGATGAATGTCGAGTTGCGAGAGGACACCACTGCGGCGGCAGATGCCGCCGTGGGCGGTAAAGAAAGGATTCCCCAGTGTCCAGGCAACATTGCCCCGGACATAATGGGCCGCGGCTTCTTCCCAGGTTTCCCAGGCCATGGGACGACCACCGACGTCAAGGCGCAGCACGAGGTGCATAGACTTTCCGTTTCGCATCGCCTGCTGGAGGCGTCGACCGAATATAGCATGAAGGTGCGCTAATGTTGCAAGAGGGGCGCCTGCCGCGTGCAAAAAAGCGTTTCGGACAGAATTTTCTGGTTCAGCCGCAGATCGTTGAGCGTATTGTGGCAGCTATTCGCCCCGTGCCGGGCGATCAACTGGTGGAAATCGGGCCGGGGCCGGGGGCGCTGACCAGGGCTCTGCTGCGCCTCTTGCCGCAGTTGACGGTGGTAGAGCTGGATCGGGATATGATTGCCGGTTTACGCGCGCTCGCGCCGCCGGAGCAGCTACAGGTCATGCAGGCCGATGCGCTGGAGGTCGACTTCGCGGCACTGGCTGGCGCCGGGAA